>DASRSJ010000287.1:0-12062 GCA_035656555.1 Opitutaceae bacterium | reverse complement strand
GGCAGTCGCGCTCGGCCTGGAACCCCGTGACGCCCCGGACGATCAGCGGGTGCTGGCCGACCTTCTCACCGCGGACGATGTTGTCCAGGGCGCCGTTGAACGGATCGGGCCCGAGGATGCCGATCACGAAGGGCGCATCGGGGGAAGGGAAGACGCTGACGGGCCATTCAACGAACTGCGTGAAATGAAAAAGAAAGACGGCCTTCAGCTCGGCTTCCGAAGGCGCCGGTGCCGCCTTCAACGAGCCTGAGCAGACCGCCATAAGCGCGCCCCACTGCAGAATCTTTGCGCGAAGCCTCATTCCGTTGTCGGCAAAAGGCGCTGGATCGAAATGGCGAACCCACCCTGAAGCGGACTGTGGACGATATCCATTTCCCCCATGATCTGGCCCCTTCTTATTGGTTATCAATGGGAAAAATCGCTTTATACCATGCAATTTCGGGGTAAAAAATGAACCCGACGGCAAACGACAGATTCCCTGCAATCCGGGTGCGGAAACGCTGGTTCTAGCTCCCCGTGCAGGCTAAGTTCGCAGGAACCCCCCATGACCCCAATACCCGGCTCGCCTGCTCGCAGAACTCATTTCCTGGCCATTGCTTGTGCGGCTGCAGCACTGGCCTTTGTGGCTCCCAAGGCCCTGGCGGACGATACCCCGAAGGCGCCCCCGCTTGTGAAAGCGTTCTCCTTTCCCTCACCTGAGGAACGCAAGCGCCTCGGGGCTCTGTCCGCGGCTGATGAAAAGCAGATGATGGACCTCCTTCATGTTGCCGAGCCCCCGGCGCTTCCGCCTCCCGCCGATGATCCCTCGAGGCCTGCGAATACGAAGCCCGTTCCCAACTCGGGAAACTGGACCGACGGCGTCGCGGGCCACACGATTGTGCGCTCGGGATGGGGAAACTGGTCGAACTATGACCTGGCGAAGGCGGACCGCTTTCCCATCCCCGACGTCCTCACCTTGAAGGACGGCGAAAAGGTCGCGGACGCGAAGACCTGGTGGGACAGGCGCCGCCGGGAGATCGAGAAGGATTTCGCGACCGAGATATACGGCAAGATCCCTCAGGCGGCCCCCCATGTGACCTGGTCGGTCGGAGCCGTGCAGAGCGGCGCCCTGGACGGCACCGCGACGCTAAAGACCATCACCGGAACAATGGACAATTCGGCCTATCCCGAGGCCTCGCCGGTCATCAACATCGCCCTTTACCTGCCGAGCCACGCAACCGGGCCCGTTCCCGTTATGGCCGTGGCAAGCTGGGGGACGAGCACATGGAGTTTTGGTCCGCCGCCCAAGGGCAAGACCGCGATCCAGCAGGTCATCGACCACGGTTGGGGCTATGCGCTGATCGACACCTATTCCGTGCAGGCCGATAACGGCGCGGGCCTGAAGGACGGCGTCATCGGCCTCACGAGCCGGGGCGCCCCGCGCAAGCCCGACGACTGGGGCGTTCTGGCCGCATGGTCCTGGGGCCTGAGCCGCTCCCTGGACTACTTTGCGACGGACAAGGACGTGGACCCCAAGCGGCTGGGGATCGAGGGGCATTCCCGCTGGGGCAAGGAGGCGCTGCTAGCCGCGGCCCTCGACGATCGCTGGGCCATCGTCTTCTCAAGCTGCTCGGGCGAGTGCGGCGCAAAGCTGCACCGCCACGACGTGGGCGAGTCCGTCGACAATGTCTGCAGCTCGGGCGAATACCACTGGATGGCGGGCAATTTCCTCAAGTACGCGGGCCACTGGGACCAGCTGCCCGTCGACCAGCACGAGCTGATTGCGCTCGTGGCTCCGCGGCCCGTCTTCATCACCGGGGGCACCGAAGACCTCTGGTCCGATCCGGCGGGCGAGTTCAAGGCCTGCGTGGCCGCGGGCCCCGTCTATGACCTGCTCGGCAAGTCGGGCATGGGCATAACCGAACTACCCGCGCCGGACGCAGAGATCATCTCAGGGGACATCGGCTTCAGGCTCCACGCGGGAGGCCACACGGACCTCCTCGACTGGCCGACGTTCCTGAAGTTCGCCGACAAGTACTTCAAGCGTCCCGCCAGCTGAGCCGCTCAGCTTCCGGGAGCGTTCCAGTCGTTGCTCCAGATGCCGACGTCGTCGACGCTGCCGATCTGGGTCCACTTGCCCGGGAGCGTGGCGATGTACTTCCTCTCGAGCGGGAAGGTGACGGCGTAGACGCCGCGCTTTGCAGCACGCGCCGCCGAGCGCACGCGCTCGGATATCTGCGGGGTGAGCTCGTCGGCCCTGATCACGACGTAGTGCGAGAAGTAATAGTCCGAGCCGCTGTACTGCATCGCAATGAGCGCGGCGTCCTCCGGCACGTTGGCCTTGAGCCAGTCTCCGATGCGCCCGTACTTCTCCTCGCCACGGCCTATGGAGAGCGCGTGGAAGCGTTCTATCTGGTAGACCGAGAACTTCGCCGAGCAAACAAACATAACTATCAGGATGATGGCCAAGGGGCGTCCCCGCGGGCTCGCCAGCGTCGTGGCGTTCATGGTCTCAAGGCCGATCAGGCCGGAGAGGATGAAGGCCGGCACGGCCGGCAGGAGAAAGCGCAGGAACCACCAGTCCTCGTGTGTCCATCTATAGGGAAGGTAGAACGCGACGTAGACGACGACCCAGGCCAGGAGCGCGAGAGCCACCCGGGTCCGTTTGGCCAGCGCGAGGAGGACGAGCGGCGTCAAGACGACGATGGGCCCGACGGCGATCGGCATCCAGATCGCGCAGAAGCGCAGCGTCCCGGCGACCAGGTTGCGGTGGAATTCCTCTCCGATGGCCCCATAGCCGCTTTGGAGATAGCCGCCGTAGGCGGCGTGGTTGATCGCCATCCACGCGGCGAGGCAGGGGATGCCGCCCAGGATCGCGAGTAGCAGGCGCCTCGGCGAGGCGCCGATCAGGACAAGCATTGGCGCCGCGATCAGGAAATTGCTGGGTCGAACAAGGAAGCCAATGCCCGCGCAGAGGCCGGCCGCGAGCGCCCACGACGCACGGCTTCGGGATTTCCAGGACGCGACGGCCGCGGCAAGCGCCCAGGTCATCGCGGGTATGTCGCTCATGGCCCAGAGCGACATGTGAAGGTACAGCGGGCTGACGGCGAGGAGCGCTGAGCCCGCGAGCGACCAATACGTTGACAGCCCAAACTCCCGCCCAAGGACGTAGAGGAGGACGAGGCCCCCCAGGGAATGGAGGATCAGGATCAGATCGCCGGCGTGGCGCCAGCCGACGGTCCAAGCGGCGGGGATGATCAGGAGCGAGAGGCCGGGCGGATATGTCGGCACGAGGACTCCGGGCATCCCCGGCGCGGGCCTGAAGCCGAGCGGCACGTAAAGGTAGGGCGGCGCGCTCTCCGCCGGCAGTCCCGGCAGGGCGCGCGTCGGCTCATGGATCCTGAAGTGGGAGAGAAGGTGCGCCTCGTTGAAGTACCCCGACGTGTCCGAGCCGCCGGGCACTGCGCCGATGTTGAGCATGAGGACGACCGCGTAGGCGAGGAGCGCCGCGCACGTCAGTAGTCTCATCCTGGAAAGGGCCATTAGGGTTCTGGGTTTCGGCCTCGGGGTCGCCTAGGTCCGCCCCAACCCTTTCCGCCAATGGCCGCAGCCGCAATTTCTAACGGAGGGCGCTCAGTAGCGCCACTCGACCTTGCCGTACGCGCCCCTGACGGGCTCCTCTCGCGTGGCCGTGGGATAGCCGTACTCGGCGTGGTGGTTGTGAAGGAGATTCTGGCCAACGATGGAGAGCTCGAGATGGTTCGTAGCGTGCCACGCGAGGTGCAGGTCGAGCTCGGCGTAGCTCGGCACCGTGCCGATCATGTAGCCGTTGGTCGGGCCGTCGTTGATCGTCAGCTTGTCGACCCACCGGAAGGCCGCGTCGAATTCAACGGAGTGCGGAAGGTCCATCGAGGAGCGCAGCGAGAACTGGTTCCTCGGGTCCGCGGTCTCGCCCGTGCCGTAGGTGGTGTCCTCCTTGTTCGGGTCGACGTGGATGTTCTCGTGGAGGATATCGTAACCGGCGTGCAGCTGCCACCAGTCGAGGATCTGGTAGTTGGCGCTCAGCTCCACGCCGTAGGTCTGGGCCTCGAGGTTGTTTTGGAAGTAGATGGGGAAAGGGAAGGGGTATGTGGCCGTCGTCGCGGTGGCGCTCGTGCTGCGCACGTCGCTGTAGTTGTTGTAGTACGTCGAAATGGAGAGCGACGCCCTGGAGGTCAGCTGGGCCCTGTAGCCTAGCTCGTAGGCGATCACGGACTCCGACTGGAAGTTGTCCGAGCCGTCGAGGTAGTCCTTCGGGAACGTGTAGCCTGCGGGCGCATCCTGGAGGCCGGTCAGGACCTCGAGGTCCCTGTCGTAGCGAGACGGCGTGCGCAGCGCGCGTGAGACCGCGCCCCAGAGCATCTGCTTGTCCGCGAAGTTCCACTGGAGCCTGCCGCTCGGCTCGTACTCGTAGCCGGTGTAGTCGTTATGCTCGACCTTCGAGCCGATCGTGAGCGTGAGGTTCGGGCGAAGCTCAATCTCGTCCTGGATGAATCCGCTGTAGAGATTCTGGTCCAGCGTCGGCGGCGAGAAGCGCACGATAGAGAGGTCCTCGTCGTTCTCGTGGGTGCGGCGGTAGCCGAGGCCCCAGACGATCCTGTTGTAGGAGCCGACGTGGATGTTGTGCTGGAAGTCGATGTCGTAGGTGTCGAGGGTGTCGACGAGCGACGAGGCGGGGAAGCCGCTGAAGTAGGGCGCCGCCGCGTCAGCCACGTAGGGGGTTGCGAGGTAGGTATGGTCGTAGTACGCCTGCAGAGTCGCGCTCGAGTCGTCGGAAAGGGTGCGCGAGTAGCGCCCGAGGAGGTTCGCCCCGCTCACCCGTCCGGAGCCGGCAGCGCCGAAGCCCTGCGTGCCGTTGTAGAGGTCGCCCTGCAGTGTCACCGCGGTCTGCGGCGTCGCCTCTGAGTCCACGCGAAAGCCCGCGCGCGCCATCTCGAGGGAATCGCCGGCGCTTGTGCCGTCGCCCAGGTCGTCGTGCCCGTTCTTGGAGTACTCCGCGTACACGCGGTAGAATATGTTCGGAGATAGGATGCCGCCGTAGCGCACGGCCGTCTGGTCCTCGAGGTAGTTGCCCGCGGCCTCCTCGACGTAGGTTCCCTGGGTGTCCTTTGCGCTCTTGGTCGTGATGTTGATCACGCCGTTCACCGCGTTCGCGCCCCAGAGCGTGCCGCCCGGGCCGCTGATCACCTCGATGCGGTCGATATCCTCCAGGAGGTAGTCCTGCACGTTCCAGACCACGCCGCCGTAAAGAGGGGAATAGATCGCCCTTCCGTCCATCAGGACGAGGAGCTTGTCGGCCAGCTGCGTGTTGAAACCGCGCGCACTGATGCCCCAGTCATTCGTGTCCTTCTGCGTCACCTCGAGATTGTCGGCGAGGCGAAGCGCCTCCGGTATGTTCGTTGCGCCGGACCTCTGGATGTCATCGTCCGTGATGACCTGGATCGCCGACGGCGCGTCGAGCAGCTTCTCGGGCTCCTTCGAGACGGAGGTCACCTCGACGTTCACGAGCTCCTCCACGCTTAGCTGCTTCAAGGCCTCGATGTTGCTCTGGCTTGCCGGCTCCGTCTGCTGGGCAAGTGAAACCCCGCAAGCCCCGAATAGGGCGGCGCAAGCAGCGAGGAATGCGGCCTTCCTAGATGCCCTGCCGAAACCGGGGCGGGAACTGGAGGTAGGGGTATGGATCACTAGCTAAGGTATTGTAAGCCAAGGCATTCGTATCCCGGCAAGGAGCTCCGATTCAAGTTGAAAATAGGCGACGACAATGCCGCCCACGGACCTGCTGGAAGCGCTGAACCTACCTCGCGGCCAGCTTACCGACCGCCGTTAGGCGTTTCGGTGCCGGACTTTGGCGAATTAACCTTCGGCTTGGCCGTCAGGAAGAGGGACCCCTTGACCGGTCCCTTGGTCGCCAGGTCGCGACGCGCGTTCGTGTGGAAGCGCTGGGCGGCCTTCTGGTCCTTGATGCGGGGCTGGTACTTCAATCCCATGGCTCCAATGCCTTAATTTTAGGCGGCAGGCGCAACCAGATTCGCACTCAGGCTGTGCCGGGACGGGCGCGTCCCAGGCTCCAGGACAGTGTCATTCCCAAGGCAAGCATGCCCACGAAGATGTAGGGAAGATAGCGCCACGGCGCGTCGGGTATCGGGAAGATGCTCAGGAAGAGGGCCGCCCCGAGGACGGCGATGGACAGGACTGCGACCGCGATGCGGGCGATCCCGAGCTTGAACTTGCGCGCCAGGAAGACCGGGGCCGCGATGCAGACCGCGAGGTAGCCGCCAAGGAAGCCGAACGACGCGATCTGGATAAGGTAGTCGATGGCATCCGCCATCTTGACGCCGCTGGCGATCATGGCGCTCGGCACGATCACCGAGAGCCAGCCGAGGAGCGCCACGGCGCGGCTCGGCGTCCCGTTGACCGGGTGGATCGCCTCGAAGTACCTCCAGATGTGGCGGCTCCTCGCCATCGAGAAGATGACGCGGGAGCCCGCGTTGAATCCGCCCAGCGCGCACCCGAAGCAGCTGAAGGCGACTCCGGCCGAGCTCAGGAGCCCGAGGGTCGGGAGCCCAAGGGACTGCGCGATCATGTCGAGCGGGGCGTCGCTCTGGTCGAGGGCGAGGTTCTGGCTGTGGGAGAGGGCTGTGAGGCAGTAGAGGCTGCCGATGAAAAGGATTCCGACCGGGACTATGCAGAGGAACATCACGCGCGGGAGCGTGTGTGTCGCGGCCTTCGCCTCCTCGCCGAGCGTCGTCGTGCTCTCGAAGCCCGCCAGCAGCATGAAGGCCAAAATGAAGCCGAGCTTCATGCCTGAGAACGACACCCCCTCGAGCCCGGCCTGGGCGTGGTCGGCCCAGTGGTGGCTCCTGTACATCGCCAGACCCATGATGAAGAGGATCGCGATGACGGAGACCAGCTCCACGGCCAGCATGATCTTGGTCGAGAGCTTGATGTCCTGGTGCGCGGGCCACCAGGCGGCGGCCACGACAAGGACGGTCAGGAGCACAGAGCCCAGGACGCCGACCGGCTGGTGCGTGAAGTGCGTCACGACCATGGACAGATAGAAGGCGCTGGAGACCGCGGAGCTGATGACAACGAACGCCATCGCGACGATATAGGACCAGCCGGTCAGGCTGCCGGCCCACTTACCAAGCCCGATCTCGGCGAAGGCCGACAGCGATCCCGCCGTTGCGTACCGCGAGGCAAAGACGTTGATGCTGGTGGATATGAGGCAGAAGGCCCCGAGTATCCCGAGAAACAGGAGCCAGGTGCCGTTGCCCGACTTGTAGATCAGGAGAGGCAGCACCGTGCCGATCGTCGCCACAGGGCCCATCGTTCCGATCGACTGGGCGACGTTCTCCAGCGAGTTCAGGTAGTTGCCCCGCAGGACGACACCGGGCTGGGACTTGGTTTGGGCTTCGGCCATGAGATGCGGCCGACTGAGCAGTTACGATGCCACAGCGACCAATCAACTGGACGGCAGCGCGGGGTTGGCACATCCCTTGCATTCGAGCCCCAATGATTCGTATCGAGACAGACTCAGGCTGGATTCTCGTGGAGCACCCGGAGCACGCCAGGCTGGCGGGCCGGTTCGCGCTCCACTGGGGGAACGCCGAGTTCGCAGCGCCGGAGCCGAGGTCCGACGTCATGACGGCTGTCGCGAGGCACGACGACGCGTGGGCTATGAGGGATGCGCTTCCCTTCGTCACGCGCGAGGGACGCCCGAGCGCCTTCTCACGGGAGCTGGTAGGCAAGTACAGCGCCTTCGAGGAGATCGACATGGCGGACTATCTCGCCGTGCGGGGCAGGGCGGCGGACGTGGTCGCCGCGGAAAATCCCTACGCGGCCGTCCTCATCTCGATGCACACGGTGTCCCTCCTTACGACCCACGTGGATCTTTCCGGGCTCAGCGCCGCGGACGTCGAGCGGCACCGCCTCTTCATCGAGAACCAGAAAGGGCGCCAGTCGGAGCTGATTGCGGAACTCGCCGGGGATCCGGCCCGCTTCGCGGACATCCAGCCCGGAGCGCTCGATCGCGCGTTCAAATTCCTGCAGGCCTGCGACAGCCTCTCGCTCGGTGCGTGCGTCAGGTTTCCCGAGCCGAAGGCCCTGCGCCACGCGCACCCGAGGCGCGACGGCTCGCTGACCGAGATCCTCATGACGCCCCTGGGAAACGACACCTACCGCCTCTCGCCCTATCCGCTGGACCAGGACGAGGTGATCCTGGAGCTCCCATGCCGCGCCGTTTCCGGCAAGATGTTCCCCAGCCTCGAGTCGTTCCGCTCGGCCTACCTTGCGGCGCCACTTGGCAAGCTGAAGGTGAGGCTCGTTCGATGAGCGCCGAGCATACGCTCTGCGACGTCGTTGTCCTCTGCGGCGCCTCGCTCGAGCCCTGGAGGTGCACCCGCTTCTCCTGGAAGGGCGACACGATCACGGCGCTCGACAGGAAGGAAAAGGTAACCGTGCTTGAGAAGGGTTCGCTCGTCATCATCCCGGGCCTCTACAACAGCCACACCCACATGGGGGACTCGTGCCTGCCCGACGGCGCGACCGGGCTCACGCTCGAGCAGGGCTTCTTTAGGCCGAACGGCTTCAAGTACAGGAAGCTTGCCGCGATGTCGCGGGAGGAGCACCTGCCGCACGTGGTCAACCACCTGCGCTACATGGCGAGGACGGGCACCGTGGGCCACATCGACTTCAGGGAGCAGGGGCCGTACGGCAGCGAGCTCCTGCGCGAGGCCTCGAACATCACGGGCATCGACTCGGTGATCCTCGGGCAGTTCTCCGGCGTCCCGTTTGACGAGAAGGCCCTGGGCGAGAACAGCGCCGGCTTCCCCGCGGATTCCATGGATGAGCTCGAGGCGATCCTGGCCGTCGCCGACGGCTTCAGCGAGAGCACGATGAACGACCTGACGGACGTGGCGTGGGGCCAGGTCCGGGAGCTTACGAACAGGCTCGGGAAAATGCGCGCGATCCACTGCCTCGAGAATGACGGATATCGCGACCTGAGCTTCGACAGGACCGGCCGCGGCGACCTCGTGCGCGCGATAGAGCTCTACGACCCGCACCTGATCGTCCACATGACGGTCGCGGCCGCGGCCGAGATCGGGCTTCTCGTGAGGTCCGGCAAGACCGCGGCCCTGAACCCGCGGGCCAACGCGAACCTCGGGCTGCCCATGCCTCCCGTAGCCGCCCTGATGGAGGCCGGCGCGAACCTGGTGCTTGGCACAGACAACGGCCTCCTGAACAGCCCGAGCATCCTGGCCGAGCTCGATTTCACCTACAAACTGGCGAAGAGCCAGTACGGCGATGCCCTGAGGCCCGACCCGCTTGCCATCCTGCGGATGGCGACATCCAACGTCGCTGCCGTGCTTGGCAAGGACCGGTGCGGCGCCCTGGAAAAGGGACTGCCGGCGACCTTCGTCGTCCTCGACTTCCACAAGCCCCACCTGCGCTCAACGCAGCACATCCCGGCTTCCATCGTGACGCGCGTCACACCCGAGGACGTCATCGGCACCTACAGGATGGGCAATCCCCTCTACAAGGCCGCGGAGCTCAATCCTTCCAACTAGGCGACACACGTGCACCACCACATCGACCAATCGAGGACCTGCAACCGATGGAACCGGGATTATCCGCCGGTCCTCACGATCGCGCCGGGCGACACGGTCTCGATGGCCATGAAGGACGCAAGCGACGGGCAGGTGCGCCCGGACATGACGCTCGCCGAGTTCGCCGCGATCGACAAGACCCGCGTCCATGCGCTGACCGGGCCCGTCGCGGTCCTGGGCGCCGAGCCCGGCGACGCGCTTGAGATCGAGATATTGGAATACAGGCACGAGGGCTGGGCCTGGACCAGCATCATGCCCGGCATGGGCGCCCTGGGGGACGAGTTCAGCGAGAACTACCTCCATGTGTGGAAGCTCGAGGAGAAGCAGACGAGGAGCATCCCAGGAGTGACGCTGGACCTGCATCCCTTCTGCGGGATCATCGGCGTCCAGAGGGCCGAGCACGGCGAGTTCCGCACGAGGGCCCCCGGCAAGTTCGGCGGCAACATGGACGTGAAGCACCTGGGAGCGGGTGCGCGCCTCTGGCTTCCCGTCTCGGTCCCGGGCGCGGGATTCTGCGCGGGCGACGCCCACGGTGCCCAGGGTGACGGCGAAGTTTCGATCAACGGCATGGAGGCTCCGATGACGGCGAGCTTCCGGATCCACCTTCACAAGAAGCATGCGCTGGACGGCCCGTACGCCCTCGCGCTGCCGAGCCTCGTGCCCCCCCGGTACCTGACGAAACCCTTCCATGTCTTCATCGAGTCGCACGAGGATCCCCGCGAGGCGGCGCGCGCCGCGGTCCGCAAGGCGATCGTGTTCCTCCAGGAACGCCTCGGCCTGCGCCGCGAGCTGGCGCTCATCCTCTGCAGCGTCGTACTCGACCTGAAGGTGAGCCAGATGGTCAACGCCCCGATTACGACGATCTCAGCCTACCTGCCCGAGGCTATTTTCGATTGAGGGCGGCGACAAACCGGCTAGTTTTGACCCATGGACGCCGTTGAAGAGAGAATTGAGAAGCTCGGGTTGAAGCTGCCAATCGCCTCGGTCCCCGCGGCGAACTACGTTCCCTTTAAGGTGAACGGAAAGACGCTCATCCTCTCGGGTGTCATCTGCATCCAGGACGGCGTCATGACGCACGTGGGCCAGGTCGGGGCCGACCAGACGGTGGAGTCGGGCTACGCCGGCGCGAAGGTCTGCGCGCTCAACATCCTGGCCTCCGCCAAGCTGGCGCTTGGAAGCCTGGAGCGCATCACCGAGTTCCTGTTCCTTTCCGGCTACGTCAACGCGGTCGCCGGCTTCGACAAGAGCCCGCAGGTGATCAACGGCGCGAGCGACCTCTTCGTTGAGCTCTTTGGCGAGCGCGGGAAGCATGCCCGCGCCGCGGTGGCCGTCGCGGGACTGCCCCGAAACTCCACGGTGGAGATCCAGGTGACCCTTTTGTTCGAGTAACCTCAAGCCCCCCTCAACATGGCCCCGATAAAATTCTGTCGCTTCAATTCAACATTAGGCGGCAGGGCAGGCCTGCTGGTCGCCGGCGCGTTGGCCCTCGTGCTTCTCTGTGATGCGCGCGCCGATCTCGGGAGGGGAGACCGCTACTCGGGGCAGCCTTGGGCCTCGCGCTCGCCTGTCCTTGCGCAGCACGGCATGGCGGCAACGGAGCAGCCGCTCGCCTCCGAGGCGGCGGTCTCGATTTTGAAAAAGGGCGGCAGCGCGGTGGACGCGGCCATCGCTGCCAATGCGGCGCTTGGTCTCATGGAGCCCGTGCTGAACGGGATTGGAGGCGACTGCTTCGTCATCGTCTGGGATCCGAAGACAAAGCAGCTCTACGGCTACAACGGCTCGGGCCCCTCGGCCAAGGGACGGGATCTCGCGAAGATGCAGTCCGAGGTGAAGGCTGCTTACGAGAAGGCGGGCCTCCCGGCGAAAAGCCACATACCGCCGGTCGGCTCTCTCTGCATCACCGTGCCGGGAACCGTCGACACGTGGTTCGCCCTCCATGGAAAGTTCGGGAAGCTCTCGATGGCCGATGACCTGGCGCCGGCCATTGGCTACGCCCAGAACGGCTTTCCTGTGACCCAGCTGGTCGCCGACTACTGGAAACTGAACTACGCCGCGTTCCGGCGACGGAAGGCTCAGATCGAGGAGACTTCCAACGCCGACAGGACTTACCTTGTCGACGGCAAGACGCCTGCGGAGGGCGACGTGTTTCGCAACCCGGATCTCGCAAGGACCCTCACCCTGATCGCGAACGGCGGCCGGGACGTGTTCTACAAGGGCGAGATCGCGCGCACGATCGACGCCTACTTCAAGAGGATCGGCGGAGATCTTCGCTACGAGGACTTCGCGGGCTATCAGGGCGAATGGGTGACGCCGATGTCGGTCAACTACCACGGCTACGATGTCTACGAGCTGCCGCCGAACGGCCAAGGGTTCGCTGTCCTGCAGATGCTGCAGACGCTGAAGACCTATGACCTGAAGAAGATGGGCGTCGGAAACGTC
>DASRSJ010000286.1:0-10386 GCA_035656555.1 Opitutaceae bacterium | reverse complement strand
GTCGGCCTGAAGCACGTCGCAGTCGAGCCAGAGCGTGTTTTGGCCCAGCTTGTCCAGGTCGACGGCGGTGCGAAGGGATCGGCCGATCAGGCGCTGGATCTCGACGGTCCTCCCATCGAGCCGGCCCTTGTTGATGTCGCGTCCCTTGCGCTCGTGCGTGGAGTAGGGGAGCATCGAGTACTCGGCGGTCAGCCAGCCACCCTTCACGCCCTGCTGCTTCATCCAGGTCGGCACGCCGGGCTCGATCGTGGCGGCGCAGATCACCTGGGTGGATCCGTACCTCACCAGCACGGATCCGGTCGCGTGGGGGGCGAAGTTGGCCTCGAATGAGATCGGGCGAAGCTGGTCAGGGCTGCGCCCGTCGGCGCGCGTGGGGTTGGACATGAAATCTATTCCTGGCTGAGCCGGCCCGGCGCGCGTTCCTCGCGCTCGATCGGCTTGAACCGCATGCGCTTTGCCAGGCTATCCTCGGACATGAAGGCGATCAGGCGGTCGTTAAAATCCTTGGCGGGGTCGTGGCCCATGCGCTTGAGCGCCTGCGTGAGGCACGCCACCTCGACCAGCCTCGCCATGTCGCGGCCCGGTCGTACGTAGAGCTCGATGTGTGGGACCTTCATGCCGAGGACGATGTAGTGGTTCTCCTCGAGCCCGGTCCTCTCCTCGACGACCTCGGGTGTCCACTCGTGGAGCGAGACGACCATGTCGATGCGCTTCTCGAGGCGGATCGACTTAACGCCGAACATCTCCGCGATGTTGATGATGCCAATTCCGCGGCACTCCATGTAGCCGCGGTTGAGGGCGCGGCTCGAGGCCATCAGCTCGCGCTCGTCCAGGAGCTTGATGATCGTGAGGTCGTCGGCGACCAGCGAGTGGCCGCGCTCGATGAGCGCCAGGGCGCACTCGCTCTTGCCCACGCCCGAGTCGCCGCGGAGCATCACGCCGACGCCCTTAACATCCAGGGTCGTCGCATGCTCGATGCCGCTCGGGGCAAACTCGTTGTCGATGCAGAGGGTCGCCAGGTTCACGAGGTTCATCGTGATAAGAGGCGTCCGGAAGATCGGGAGGTTCATCTCCGAGGCCACCGCGAGCATCGCGTGGGTCGGGTTGTAGTTTCGCGTGAGGATGACGCAGGGCACGCTGCGCTTCGCCATCTCCTTGAAGATCATTATCTGGTCCCGCTGGCTGCGGGTCTTCAGGTAGGTCATCTCGGCGGCGCCTATGACTTGTATCCGCTTGTTGGCAAAATACTTGAAGAATCCTGTGAGTGCCAGCGCCGGGCGGTTGATGCTGCCTTCGCGCACAAGACGGTGCAGGCCCGCGTCGCCCGTCACGAGCTCGAGCTTCAGCTTCTCCTTATACGTCTCGAAGAAGTGGGCGACAGTGATGCCGTGGATGGCCTTCTGCATGGGCAGGATTCCAGCAACTCGGGGAGGGGAACGCACGGAAAAACGGGCCGTGCGGTTCGGGGCCTACAGGTTGAAGTCCTCGCCCAGGTAGAACTTGCGCGCCTTCTCGTCACGGATCAGGAACTCGCCCGAACCCTCCGTGAGGACCTTGCCCTTGTGGATCAGGTAGGCGCGGTCGACTATCCTGAGCGTCTCGCGGACGTTGTGGTCGGTGACGATGATGCCGATGCCGCGCTTCTTCAGCTGGAGGATGATCCTCTGCACCTCTGCCACCGAGATGGGGTCGATCGCCGCGAACGGCTCGTCCATCAGCAGGAAGTGCGGCTTTGTCACGAGCGCCCTGGCGATTTCGAGCCTGCGGCGCTCTCCGCCCGACAGGGTGAAGGCCTTCTGCCTCGCCACCTGGCCGAGGCTCAGCTCCTCAATGTGCTCGTTCATCCTGCGCTTCCTGTCGCCGCGCGGGACATGCGTGGCCTCGAGGATCGCCATGATGTTCTCCTCGACGGTCAGCTTCCTGAACACCGAGGCTTCCTGCGGGAGGTATCCGATGCCGCGGCGCGCCCTCTGGTGCATGCGCAGGTTCGTCATCTCCTGGCCGTTCAGCATGACCCGGCCTTTGGTGGCGGGGACGAGGCCGACCACCATGTAGAATGTCGTCGTCTTGCCGGCGCCGTTCGGCCCAAGGAGCCCGACGACCTCGCCGCCGTTGATCTTCAGGTCAATGCCGTCGACGACATTGCGATGGCCGTAGGTCTTCGCCAGTCCCTCGGCGACGATCGAGGTTTCCATCTTATTGCGGAGCTTTTTCCGCGGGGAAGCCGAGGTCCTTGATTGCGGGAAGGGTGATGTGGGTTCGCTCGCTGGGGTTGCCCTCGATGACAGCCCGGCGCTGGCCCCTATAGAGAACCATCCTCGGGCCCGTCGCCTTGTAGTGCTCGCTCACGATGTCGACTTCGGGGTGGTCGGTGAGGACGATGCGGTCCTCACCCGGGAACACCTCGGCCCGCCCGCAGGTCGCGATGCGGTCGCCCTGGACGATCTTCACGTTGCCGGTGGCCAGCATGTATTTGAATTTTCCATACTTGCCGATCGTGACCGTCTTCTCGCCGACGCGGGTCGCGATGACCTTCAGAAAGTCGCAGGTGAGGGTGATGTCGTTGCCCGTGACGACGACGTTGTCGTGGCAGGTCGTCGTGGTCTCCGTGTCCGAGCTGATGGACTCGAGCGTATCGGAGTCGATTGTCGTCGTCTGCGGATCCGCGGCCCGGGCGAACGCCGTCAGGGAGAGCGCCAGTGCCGCCGCGAGTAGGGGTAGGTGTCTCATTTCAGGATGTCGGGCAGCGCCGAGTGGAACACTACATGGGCGTGCTTCGAAATGAGAACTTTTTTCTCGCTGTATACGTAGCTCCACTTCTCCCCGGTGACCTCGACGTCGTCGCGGACCAGCCGGACGCTTTTTTCGCCGTGGGCCACCTTTTCGTTGATCATGAACGTCGCCTCGGGGCTAAGGAGGACGGAATCCACCTTGGGATCGAGGCCTCCCGAGAAGACCGTCACGTTCATGCCGATTATGTCGACCCGGTCTGCGTTCACGGGGTGCACCTCGTCGCCGCGGATGGTCATCTGCCGGTAGCCCTCCTTGGTGAAGAGCGGCAGTGTCCAGTCTTTGGCCGGGGGGGCATTCGCGAGCTCCTGCGCCTTCTCCGTTATCCCCGTCGCGAGGAGCCCCGCGGCCGCTAGGAAGGTTCGCTGGAGGCGGTTCACGGCTACTTGGAGAGCTTGGGTACCAGATAGTTTCCGGAAGGCTTGCCGCGGGAGTCCAGGATCAGGTCGCAGACCTCCCGGACGGCTCCGTTCCCTGGAAGCCTCTTCGTGACGTAGTCGGCGCACTTTATGGCGATCGGCAGCCCGGTCGGCACCGAGATGCCTATGCCAGCCGCCAAGATCGCCGGCGCATCGATGACGTCGTCGCCCATGTAGGCGCACTCGGAAAGGGGGATGCAGAGCATCGCGGCCAGGTCTGTCAGCGCCTCAAGCTTGTCGTGGCGGCCTTGGATCACGTGCTCGATCTTGAGCTCCGCGGAGCGCATGTCTGTCGTCAGCGACTTGCGCCCCGAGATCCAGGCGACCTGGACACCGGCGTTCCTGATGAGGATCATGCCGAGCCCGTCGATGATCGAGAAGGTCTTCGTCTCGCCCGCGCCGGTGCAGATCGTGACGGAGCCGTCCGTCAGGACGCCGTCGACGTCCACGGCGAGGAGTCTGATCTTGGCCCAGGCGCGGAGGGGGAGGGCCTTCTTCTTCACGACATCCACCCCGTGATCAGTTGGATTGCCTTGTCCTTTGAGGGGCGGAAGGCGGCCTCGAGCTCGGCGGCGAACGGAACGGGAAGGTCCATGGCCGCGATGCGAAGAGGCGGCGCCTTGAGCGGGGTCTCGCAGCCCTCGGTGATCCTCGCGACCACCTCGGCGCCAAACCCGTGCGTGCGCCGGCCTTCGTGAAGCACGATCAGGCGGCCAGTCCTCTCGACGGAAGCCATGATGTCGGTCAGATCAAGCGGCGAGAGGCAGCAGAGGTCGAAGACCTCTATGTCGGCGTCGTATTCATCGGCGAGGTAGGCGCAAGCCTCCATGGCGACATGCACGGCCTCGCCGTAGGTGACAAGGGTCGCATAGGATCCGGGGCGCACCTGCTTAGGCTTCCAGACCTTGCGGTAATCGGGGTCCCACTTGACCGGGTGCTTCCCGCGCCGGTAGAGGCCCTTGTGCTCGAAGAGCATGACCGGGTTGTTCTCCTCACACGCGGCGAGGACGGAATTGAACGCATCCTGGGGATTGCTGGGGTAGAGCGCCTTGATGCCCGGCATCGCCAGAAAGAAGGACTCGAGCTCCTCGGAGTGGAACGAGCCGAGTCCGACGGCCCCGCACGGCATCCTGAATACGACAGGGCAGGCGGCTCCCGAGCGGAAATGCATCGTCGCCGCATTGAGCGTGATCTGTGTCGCAGCCTCGGTTGCGAAGTCGGCGAACTGGAACTCCTCGATTGGACGGTGGCCATTCACGGCCATTCCGATCGCGTAGCCCGTGCACGAGCTCTCGGCCAGCGGTGTGTTGAAGACCCGCTTGCGGCCGAACTCCTTGTAGAGATTCTCGGTGACCTTGAAGGCGCCGCCATAGGTCGCGATGTCCTGGCCGAGGACGATCGACTCTGGGCGCTCGACAAGCACCTTGCGGAGCCCGGCGTTGATCGACTGGGCCATGGTGAGCGTTCCGGCTCCCTCGAGCTCGGGCTTCCAGGCGAAGGGCTTTGAAACGGGAGCGAACAGGTCGTCCTCCATGCCGGCGGGGTCCGGCCTCGGAACGGCGATCGCGACCTTGATGCAGGCCTCGATGAACTCTCCCAGCTCCGTGTCAATTGCAGCGACCTTCTCCTCGCCGACCTGGTCCACCACGGACTTCCTGAAGGCCGCGAGGGGATCCGTGGCGAAGAAGAGGTCCGACTCGCCGGGCTTGAGGTAGTCGCAGGTGTCGTACGCGGCATGCCCGCGCAGCCTGAGCGTGTGGGCCTCGACCAGCATCGGCCGGGAGGTCGAGCGGACCTTCTCGATCACCCTCGCAAAGGCCTTCGCGGTGTCCACCGGGTCGCCGCAGTTTATCGCCATGCCTTCCATCCCGTATCCGGCGGCCCTCTTGTAGAGCTCGGTGCCCGCGGCGTACTGCTCCTCTGTGGGCGTCGAATACGCGTAGCGATTGTTCTCGATCACGAACACGATCGGCAGCGAGAGCAGCGAGGCCAGGTTCATCGACTCGTGGATGTCACCCGTGCTGGACGAGCCGTCGCCAAAAAACGTGAAGCCCACGGCCTGCCGGCCGAAGCGGCGCTGGGAATCGGTTGCGCCGAGGACTGGACCGAGCATGGCACCCAGGTGACTGATCATCGGCAGAGAGCGGTTGGCCGGGTCGCCGTGATGGATGTTGCCCTCGCGTGCCCGAGTGGGGCTATTCGCGTTCGCAAAGTACTGGTTCAGGTGCTCGCAGAGGTGCCCACTCCAGATCAGGTGTCCGCCGAAGCCGCGGTGGGTGAACGAGACGACGTCGTTCGACTTGTCGGCCAGAAGAGCCAAGGGGACGATCATCCACTCATTGCCCTGACCGCCGGTGACGGTGCCCTTGATGATGCCCTGGCGGAAGAGGTCGAGGATCCTGTTGTCGGCGGTCCTGGCCAGATGCATCCAGCCGTAGATCTTCAGGAGCGACTCAGTCGGATTTTTTTCCAGATCCGCCCCGCGCAGGTCGCGCGACGCAAGGATGGCGGGAGCTTTGGGAAATGCCATGGCCGGGGGTTGAAGGTGATCGCGGTCCGCGGGGTGGGCAAGCTCGCCGTCAGGGACGCCCCGTGCGTCCCTTGGGGTCAGACCCCGTCGATTTTCTGGATACGTGCCAGGTGCCGGCCGCCCTCGAACTCCGTGGCGAGCCAGGTCCTGACGATCTTGACGGCCTCTTCCTCGGTGATGGTGCGCTGGCCGATCGAGATCACGTTGCCGTCATTGTGGGAGCGGTTCCAGATCGCCACCTGCTCGGTCCAGCAGAGGCCGCAGCGCACCCCCTTCACGCGGTTGGCGACGATCGCCTCGCCGTTGCCGGAGCCGCCGAGGACGATGCCCCGCTCGTACTCGCCCTTGGCGACCGCAACCGCCACCGGGCGGATGAAATCCGGATAGTCACAGGGCGCCTCCGAGTCGGTGCCCATGTCCCGCACGGTGTGCCCGTCGGCAAGAAGGGCGGCCTTCAGCAGCTCCTTGTACTTGAAACCGGCGTGGTCCGATCCGATGGCTATTGAGAATGTACGTGGCATCGAGTGGGGTGTGGAAAGCCGATACTTTGCGCCCCGGGGGCCGTCGCAAACAAATACTCTCAGGAGCCGATCAGGCCCCAGAACGCGGCGCTGTCGGACAGGTTCTCGAGTACGGCGTCCGGCTTGTGGCCTGAGAGGACCGAGGATGTCGACCCTCCGGTCGCCACGGCGAGGGCTCTGGCGCCGAACGCGCGTGCGCACGCGATATCGTGGGGCGTGTCGCCCACGATCCACACCCGCTCCGCGGCGAATTCATGGCCCCAGTGCCCCTTGGCGCGGCGCAGCGCATGCGGCCCGAGCTCATTGCGGACCTCACTGTCGTCGGCGAAGGCTCCAATCGGGAAATAATCCCAGAGCCCATGGTGGCCGAGCTTGGTCTGCGCCCCGCGCCGGAGATTTCCGGTGAGGAGGCCCTGCACCACGCCGGGTCTTGTCGTTGCCTCGTCGAGGAGCTGCTGGACGCCCGGCAGGACGCGCCCGCCGCTGGAGCCCAGGATCCCGGGAAGCAGCCCGATGTAGCCGTCGACGTACCTTGCGTGATTCTCGCGCGAGTCCTCGATCCCGTGCAGCGCGAAGATCTGGCGGATGATCCAAGGATCCGTCCTGCCTGCGAAATCGATGGAAGCGATTGAGCCCGTGACGCCGAACACGTCCTTGAGCGCACTCTGCAGCGCCTGCATCCCGGCGCCGCCGGAATGCAAAATCGTTCCGTCTATGTCCCACAGTATGAGGGTCTTTTGCATTTTTATGAAACTACGAAGCCAAACGGCCGTCTAATCCGTATATATAGTAGGTGCAGGAACCCGAAAGCATAGGATTTTTCCCAACCATGAAAACCACATCTTTCCTAAAGCTCGCTTCCGTCGCCCTGTGTGCCGCCCTGCTCGTGAGCTGCGCCACTCCGGAATCCAGGATCAAGGCGAGCCCCGACGTCTTCGCGCGGCTGAACCCGGACGAGCAGGCGCTCGTCAAGTCCGGGAAGGTTGCGCCGGGCTTCGACATGGACGCAGTGAAGCTGGCGCTGGGTGATCCCGACCACGTGACGATCCACACTGACGCCACCGGAACGCACCAGATCTGGCATTATGTGATCTACGAGGACTACCAGGGTGGCATCATCTATGCCGGCTACTATCACCGCTACCGCGGCTGGGGCGGCCCTTACTTTTATGCGGGTGGCCCCTACTACGCGGGTTACCCGGCGAGGGTTCATGACCGCACGCGGATCGTGTTCACCACCGGCAACACCGTCGCCTCCATCGAGGAGGAGAAATAACCTAGGCCGGCGCCCCGGCGACCTCGGCCACCCGGCGAATCCGAACGTCGACCTTCAGTGCGCGGGTCTTGCCGCCCCTGTAGGTGCCGCTGACCGGCCTGATGTCGGCATAGTCGCGTCCCGAGGCGATCTTCACGTAGCGCTCGTCCGCGGGCCTGTCGTGGGTCGGATCGAAGGCAGCCCAGCCGTAGCCGGGAATGTAGACTTCGATCCAGGCATGCGAAGCCTCGTCCTCGCCGTCCTTGCGGTTGGCCTGGACGAAGTAGCCGCTCACGTAGCGGGCGGGGATGCCCGAGCACCGGCACATGCCGAGTGCCACGTGCGCGAAGTCCTGGCAGACGCCGGTTCTGAGCTTGATGGCGTCCGTTGCCAGCGTGGCGACGCCCGTCGAGCGCGGCTTGTAGGCAAATGTGGAGTACACGTGCCTGCAGATGGTTTTCGTGTCCGACCAGATGTCGGTCCTGCCGGCGGAGAGTGCGTCCTGCGACTCCTTCCACACCTCGACCGCGAGGGGGACGTAGTGCGAGTCGACGAGGAACTCCGACTTGAGCTCCCTCTCGGCCCCCAGGATATCCTCGGTCGAGGGAACTTCGGGGATCGGCGGGCGTGAGGCGTTGGGCGTCGTCTCGATCTCGGAGATCGCCTCGATCATCAGGCTCGTGTGGCCCGTCACGACGTCGAAGTAGTGCACCGTGTTGCCGTAGAAGTCCACGTAGTCGCGGACGGTCGTCGCCGGGTCGATCTTCAGGTCGAAGCTTCGGCAGGCCTGGTTCGCGTCGTCGACGGGGCGCAGCCGCACCTCATTGAAGCTGTCGTGCGCCTTCCCGACATAGGTGAAGGTGGTGCGATGGAGGACGGTCAGTAGCATCTGCTCGCTTTCAAAATTCGCCAGAAGCGCCATTTACTGCTGCTGCTGGAGCTGCTGCTCCTCCTGCGTGGACTCCGCCAGGTAGAACATCGTCGTGGCGACGACGTCCTCGCTGATCTTCTCGAGCGTGGTCGCAATCTCGACCAGGAACTCGTGGAGGCCGTCCTTAAGCACCTCGTCGATCGTGAGTGACTGGAGGTCGGCGAGCAGCCGCTTTGATGCGCGGGCGGCCTCGCTCCTCGGGCGGGTGCCCGTTTCTCCGAGGATCCTCCTCAGGAACTCGTCGATCTGCGCGACGCAGAAGTGGATAGAGCGCGGGAAGGAGTCGGAGAAGATAAGGAACTCGGCGGCCTTCCAGGGGAGGATCTCCCGCACGTAGAACCGGCGGTAGGCCTCAAGCGCGCTTGCCGAGCGAAGCACGGCCTGCCACTGCGCCGTGTCGAGGGCCCCGCCCACGTCACCCGTGCTTGGAAGGAGGATGTGGTACTTCACGTCGAGGATCCTCGCCGTCTTGTTCGCGCGCTCCACGAACTTGCCGAACTGGATGAACTCCCAGCCCTCGCTCCTGGAGTAGGTCGAGTCCGTGAGGCCCTGGAAGAGGTGGGAGTTGCGCTTGATGTCCTGGAAGAACTCGTAGGGGCCGGCTGCCCACACGTCCTCGGTGTTCCTCGATTTGAGGAAGAGGTAGAGCTCGTTCACCGTCTCCCACATCTCGACCGAGATCTGGTCGCGGATCATCCTCGCGTTCTCCCGGGCCGCGAAGACGCACGAGAGGATCGAGTTGGAGTTGCGCAGGTCGAACGCGAAGAACTCCGTCACGGACTGGCTGTTCGCCGACTCGTAGTGCTTAGCGAAGAGCTCCTCGTCGCCGGAGCTGGCGAGGATCGAGCCCCAGTGCTCGCGCAGGTGCACGTCGTCGTAGCCGCGGAAATCCAGGATGAACTGCAGGTTCACCTCGAGCAGCCTCGCGATGTTCTCGGCCCTCTCGATGTACCGGCTCATCCAGTAGAGGGAGTGGGCGACGCGCGACAGCATGACGTTGGCCTGCTGGCGGAGTGCTGGGGGGGTCCTTGAGGGAGGCATCTTTAGTTTCCTCGGGTTGTCACTTCGCGTCGTCCAGGACCCATGTGTCCTTGGAGCCGCCGCCCTGTGAGCTGTTGACGACGAGCGAGCCCTTGCGCAGGGCCACGCGGGTTAGGCCGCCCGGGGTGACGACCGTCTTCTTGCCGCAGAGCACGTAGGGACGCAGGTCGATGTGCCGGCCCTCGAGCCTGTCGCCGCACCAGGTCGGCGAGCGCGAGAGATTGACCGGGTCCTGGGCGATGAAGTTGCGGGGGTTGGCGGCCACCTTGGCGCGGAAGTCGTCGACCTCGGCCTTCGTGGAGGCGGGCCCGATCAGCATGCCGTAGCCGCCGGCCTCGTTGGCCGACTTGATGACGAGCTTCTCCGTGTTTTCCAGGATGAACTTCCTGTCCGCGGGCTCGGAGGCCAGGTAGGTAGGGACGTTCTGGAGGATCGGCTCCTGGTCCAGGTAGTACTTGATGACTTTCGGGATGAAGGCGTAGATCACCTTGTCGTCGGCGACGCCGGTGCCGATCGAGTTCGCGAGGGCCACGTTGCCCGCCCTGTAGGCGGCAATGAGGCCGGGCACGCCGAGCATCGAGTCGGCGCGGAAGACGGCGGGATCGAGGAAGTCGTCGTCGATGCGGCGATAGATCACGTCGACCGGCACCAGGCCTCCCGTGGTCCTCATGAAGACCTTCATGTCCTGGACCACGAGGTCGCGGCCCTCGACGATCGGGATGCCCATCTGCCGGGCGAGGAAGGTGTGCTCGAAGTAGGCGCTGTTGTAGACGCCAGGGGTCAGGAGGACGACGTTCGGCTTGTCGGAGCGGTCCGGCGCAATGTGCAGGAGCGACTTGAGCAGCATCTCGGAATAGCCCTCCACGGGGCGCACTCCGTAGTTCTGGAAGAGATTCGGG
>DASRSJ010000285.1:0-3119 GCA_035656555.1 Opitutaceae bacterium | reverse complement strand
GTAGAGGCAGAAGACGAAGCCCAGCACGCGCACCCACTTGCGCTTCGTGTGCTCGAGGACGACCGGCGCCAGCGTCATCAGCGTTCCGGCCATGACCCACGGCCACCACTTAAGCGTCGTGTTGAAGCGGTCGAAGTGGCCCGTGTATTCGTCGTCCACGTAGAAGTATTCCGTGAACATCAGGAGCGCCAGCCACAGGAGGGCGAGACGCCTTCCCTGGGCCGTGCCGGAGCAGAAGCCGAGGATGATGTAGCCGATGGTCGGCAGGAAGAAGAGGAGGAAGAGGAGCGGCGGGGTGTGCTCTACCGAGGGGACGAGCCGCACGGCGGTGTCGTAGCCGGAGGCCGCGGCCGTGAAGGCCGAGAGATACACCCAGGCCGCGAGCCACACCGTGGCCGCGCCCCCCGCGACCGCCGGCACGATCCGCTTCCAGTCCCGCCAGTTCGTCGCCATCCAGAGGACGATGGCGAGGCCCTGCAGCGGGAGGACCCAGGTGTTGGCCAGTAGGGTCCACGTGAGCGTCGCCCCCACGATCGCGGGATAGCGGGCAAGCCGGCTCCTCGTCCAGAGGAGCATGCCCATGGCGCACAGCCCCAGGAGATAATATCCGGAGAGTGGAGCGTGGAAATCGCCGAGGAAGACCACGTAGGAGTAGATCTCGCCCGGCAGCTCCATCACGAAGGAGTGGTTCTCGCCCTCCGGCATGATGTACCGGTAGTTATAGGCCCGAAGCGACTTGCCTATCGGCTCCTTGTCCATCTGCGCGCTGCCGATGTAGCGCATGTTGGTCCAGGGGGTGACCTCCTTGTCGGTAAAGTGATCGAGGATCGTGACCCCCGTGCCGCCGACGACGAAGCAGGTGAGGACCGCCGCGCGGGTCCAGGCGTTGCGGGCCACCATGAAGACCGCGCCCGCGAAAGCCGTGCCGCCGAGCGCGATCAGGAGGCAGTAGCCGATGTTGTAGGCCGAGCCCGGCGGCAAGAGCAGGATGCGCCCCATGAGCGCCGCGCCGTAGTGCTGGAAGCTGTAGTACTGCGTCGAGAGGTAGGGGCTGAACCAGGCATCCTGGACCGGCAGCGTCGCGCCCGTGTAGTAGCTGCAGATGTAGGAGAAGTCCGCGATCTTCTCGGAGGAGCCGTCGATGTCGGGGTAGAGAAACCTCCAGGACATGGCATAGAGGAACACGGCGATGCAGACGCCGAAGCAGCCGGTCAGCCTCTTCGGCGCAAACTCGGTACGCCACGCCTGGACCAGGGCCGACCAGCGCCCCTGAACCCACAGGGGCTGCCAGGCGACGCAGGAGAAGGCGATCATCCCCACCGAGAGCGCGGTCGAGAAGAGCTCGAGACCGGGCAGCGAGCGGCCGAGGCCGTGGTGGCACTCGATCGCGTAGATGAAGGTCACCGCCAGGATCGGACCGGCGGCCAGCGCGAACCAGCGGTTTCTCCAGTAAAGGCCGGCGATCAGCATCAGCCCCCACAGGTTCACAGCCAGGAGCGTGAGCGTGAAGAGCAGTCCGAGATATTGCATGCGTCAGTGCTGGAGGGTGAGAAGCACCGCGACTATGGCGGAGAACGAGATACGGGCAAGATATTGTCCCGCAGACCCGAACCGGCCGGTTCCCTGTCTAGTGCTTCGTTTTGTACCGGAACCTCGACTCTTCGGCCGACAGGTAGGAATACCTGAAGGGCGTCTCGTCGAGGCTCTGCTCGACGTTGTGGTCGCCCTCAAAGTCGAAGGCCACCAGCCGCGCCCCGTCGAGCCACTCGTGCGAGGGGATCTTGGGGAAGGACACCGTCTCGACCACCACGCTCACCATGTTCAATTGCAGCCCGATCATGTCACTGCCGAAGGCCTCGCGCCCGGTCCGAATCTCCGCCCTCGGGCGATTTACAACGGCCCACGTCGTCGACCTTGGCCACACGGCGCCAAGGAAGCCGATTGGGTTAAGCCTCTGGAAGCGGTCGGTGATAGTGAGGGAGAGGGCTGTGTCGCCCTTCACCACGTCCGTGATGGCGAGGGATGAGCCGGAGCTCATGAAGCTTTGCTCGGCGACAGTCCTGTCGGCCGCCAGTTGGGCCTTCAGGAGATAGATTTGGATCTTTGCGTGGAAGGAGAGGGGCTTGCCCGCGTAGCGTTCGGCGAGGCTGCGGGGGAACTGGAAATTCTCGCCGCAAGCAAACTCGCTGAAGTCCTTTGATAAACCCAGGAGGCTCGCGGTCTTCAGCTGGATAAGGGCGTTCTGGTAGCTTCCCCCGACGCCCCCGGTCTTCCAGATGGTTGTGTTCCCGTCGGACCATTCCCCCTGGGCCTGCCAATACGCGGCCATCCCGGGTGCCAGTCGGGTCAACGTGAGCGGGACGAACATGTAGCTGTCGTACGTCGAGTCCGCTGCCGTTCCCGCGGGCGGGATCATGGCGACCTCGGAACTCTTCGCCAAAAGCTTGCCGTAGGCCTGCGTGTTCCAAGCGTTGCCGGGAAAGAAATCAAGGTGGGTGCAGAACACCGCCATGCTCGCGGCCACGGTGAATCCCGATGCCACGAGCAGCGACTTCCTGAAATGCCTCGAAAGGAATTGGTGCAGGCCTATCTCCGCGCAGAGGAGCAGCACGCAGGCAAAGAGGACGATCACCCTCGTGATGGCCATGCTGTTGCCAATCGCCTGTGTGTTCTGGAACCCAAGGCCCGCGCGCGAGATCTCCGCCGCCATGAGGTGCAGGGCGACGAGGCCCGCGAGCCCCGCGATCGTCCAAAGGAAGTACCTCGGGAACGATGTTGTCGCCGAGGCGACGCCAAGGCCGACAATGACCACCGAGCCGTACTCGATTGCCATTGGCACGGCGGCTTGGGCAACCTGGGCGGCGCCGAAGCCGCAGGAGAGCCACCACGGAACGTTCACGAGTATCGGGAGGACGACAAAGAGCACGACGGCGCTAAGGGCCTTGGCCCCCAGGAGGCGGGCCCCGGAGATCGGTCGGGTCACCCAGAAGCCGTCGGAGCCAGCGAGCGGGTCCTCGTATACCAGCCATCCCACAAGCACGAACGCGATCAGGGGCTCGATGCCTCCCCGGATGGCGATGATGGGCCCGTGGCTGAGGCGGGTGAGCCAATCGACGCTC
>DASRSJ010000284.1:0-16462 GCA_035656555.1 Opitutaceae bacterium | reverse complement strand
TCGCCCACGGTGGCCCGGCGCGGATATATGTCTACTCCGTCCGGCACCATGCCGACGCCCGAGGTGTTGATGTAGATCTTGTCGCCCTTCCCGCGGTCCACGACCTTCGTGTCTCCCGTCACGATCGAAACATCGGCGGCTCCCGCGGCGGCCTTCATGGACTGAACGACCTTCCAAAGGTCGGCCATCGGAAACCCCTCTTCGATGATGAACGCCACGGAGAGGTGTAGTGGTCGCGCTCCGCACATCGCCAGGTCATTCACCGTTCCGTTGACAGCGAGTGTCCCGATGTCGCCGCCAGGGAAAAAAATCGGGCTGACGACGAACGAATCGGTGCTGAAGGCGAGTCTTCCTTGGCCAACCGGGAAGACGGCTCCGTCGTGGAGAGGCTCAAGGAGCGGATTGCGGAACTGTGGGGCGATCATCTTCTCGATGAGCCGGTGCGTGAGCTTTCCGCCGCTCCCATGGCCGAGTACGACTTCAACGTGGTCTGTTATGGGCAACGGGCAGGAGCTCATGGTTGGACTGAGGTTTGCGCGGCATGAGCCTTCGTGAGGTCGAGGTGTCGGCCGTAGGCGTAGTAGGCCGCGCACGCACCCTCCGCCGAGACCATCGTGGCCCCAAGAGGATGCTCCGGGGTGCAGAGCTTTCCAAATGCCGGGCAGTTGTGGGGCTTCCTGACTCCCTGTAAGACCAACCCACTGATGCATTCGGCTGGCTCTTTAGTGTCGATCCCGTGCAGGTCGAACAGCCTCTCCGCGTCGTGTTCCGCGAACTCCGGACGGAGACGGTAGCCGCTCGCCGGGATCTCGCCGACGCCGCGCCACTTGCGGTCGCAAACCTCGAATACCTTCCCAACAAGGTCGATCGCTGGGAGATTCCCTTCGCGGCCGACGACCCTCGGGTACTGATTCTCCACCTCAGCCTTGCCTGATTCCAGCTGGCGCACCGCCATCAGGGTCCCCTCCATGATGTCAACCGGCTCGAAGCCTGTTATGACGATGGGCACTTTGAATTCGGCGCTGACAGGCTCGTACTCCCGGTAGCCCACAACGGTGCAGACGTGGCCTGGCCCAAGGAAACCCTGCACCCGATTTTCCGGGGCCGAGAGGATCGACCGAAGGGCGGGCGGCACGAGGACGTGGGAGACAAGCATCGAGAAGTTGTGGATGCCCTGGCGACGCGCCTGCCATGCGGCCATGGCGTTGGCCGGAGCCGTTGTCTCGAAGCCGATCGCGAAGAATACGACCCTCTTTGCAGGGTTTTCCCGAGCGATTTTCAGGCAGTCGGTAGGGGAATAAACCACCCGTATGTCGGCTCCCCGTGACTTCAGAATGAGGAGATCGTCCTTCGTGCCTGGAACTCGGAGCATGTCGCCGAATGAGCAGAATATGACGTCCCGCCGGCGGGCTATCTCGTGGGCCTTGTCGATCATCTCCAAGGAGGTGACGCACACTGGGCAACCGGGCCCATGAACGAGCTCGACTTGCTCCGGCAAAAGGCGGTCGATGCCATATTTCACAATCGAGTGTGTCTGTCCGCCGCACACCTCCATCAACACCCAGTGCCTCGTTGTGATGCGCTGAAGTTCGTCGGCGATCTTCCGCACCAGCGCGGAGTCGCGGTATTCGTCCATGAATTTCATGAGTAGGGATACCCCGTATCCTCGATGGCAGGTTCGTTGAGCTCATCGAGCTGGCCCATCCGCTCGAGCGCCGCGTATGTCCGTGCGGCCTCCTCCTCGTCAACCTTGCCAAGCGCAAACCCGACATGGACCAGGACATAATCTCCCGGAACCACCTCGGGGGTGTATTCCAGGCAGACGCTCTTGATGATGCCGCCAAAGTTTGTCTTGGCCATCCTCAGACCCTGTTCGTCCGTGTGCACCTCCATGACCTTTCCTGGAATCGCGAGACACATGGTTTCAGGTGGTTTCGGCGGCCAATGACCTTGTAGCCCATGCAGCGCCGACGATCTGGCCCAACGCAATACCCCCATCGTTGATTGGAACACGTTGCGGCCAACGGGGCTCGAAACCTGCGCCGCGGAGGCGTTGCACCGTGTTGGTGAGCAGTAGCACATTCTGGAAGCATCCGCCCGACAGGACCACAACCCGGAGGCCCACCTTGCGAGCTACGGCGACGACCGTGTTGACGAGGGCATTGTGGAAACGCGCCGCGATCGTTTTCTGGGGCACGCCCTCGCTCAATTCCTCCAAGAGAGCCTTGAGGGTTGGCTGCCAGTCCACGATAAGCGTGTCCTCCTCGTTCATTGAGAAGGGATAGGCGCCCTGTTCGTCGGGATCGGCGATGGCCTCAAGTTCCATCGCCGCTTGGCCCTCAAAGGTTGCCCGATGACACAGGCCCATGAGAGAGGCCGCTGCGTCAAAGATCCGTCCAGCGCTGGACGTCACCGGCGAGTTCAATCCGCGCGTCAATGCGGACCTAAGTACTGACCGCTCCTCGCTCGTGAACGGGTCCAACGCCCTGTGCGCAGGATCGGTGAAGAGCGCTGCCCCCAAGGCTTCATATTGCGCTCCAAGGGCGCATCGCCTCGGTTCCCTGGCGGCCGCATCGCCGCCCGGAAGGGGGAACGTCCTTAAATGGGCGATTCTTTCGTAGGATTCGTTGTCCACCCGCAGGAACTCTCCTCCCCACAAAGTGCCGTCGTCGCCAAGGCCAGACCCATCCCAGCAGACACCCAAGACAGGGGTCGCGAGGCCGTGCTCTGCCAAGCACGAGAGGACATGCGCATAGTGGTGCTGGACCTTCACGACCCGCGCGTGGTTTGAGCTAACCAGACAGGTGGACGGGAAATCGGGATGGCTGTCGCATGCGCCTATAGCCACGACGGCACCATAAAGTCGGGGCAGGTCGGATGAGGCCTTCTTGAAGGCCTCGATCGCGTGAGGATTTCCTAGGTCGCCGATATGCTGGCTCAGGAAAACCTCATTTCCCGATCCGAAGGCAACGCAGTTCTTGAGATAGGCACCCCCGGCAAACGTCGCAGCAACCGGTTCCGCGAGACGGATTGGAAGGGGGGCATAACCTCTTGCCCTCCTAAGGACCATCTCTTCTCCGAGCACCACTCGCACCACCGAGTCATCAACGTGCCGTTCAATCGGTCTGTTGTGGACCAGGAATAGGTCGGCCACCCGGCCGAGTCTCGCCAGTGCCTCAATTTCATCGGTGCAAATCGGCTCGTCCGATAGATTGCCGCTCGTGGCTACAACCGGGAATCCGAGGTCAGCAAGCAGCAGATGGTGCATGGGCGAATGTGGCAGCATCGCCCCGACATTTGGGTTACGCGGCGCAACAGAGGCCGCGAGTTGAGCCTCTTTGCGACGCCGAAGCAGCACTATCGGAGCTGCTGCCGACTGCAAAAGTGCACGCTCGTCAGAAGAGACGCCGCAGTCCTTTTCGATGTCGGCGACGGACCAGTACATGACCGCAAGCGCCTTGTCGGGACGGTTCTTGAGCAGCCTCAGCCTCTTTACCGCGCCATCGTCCGTCGCTTTCGCGAGGAGCTGGAAGCCCCCTACCCCCTTGACCGCCAGAATCCTGCCTGACCGCAGGGCTTCGGCAGCCCCCCACAGAGCCTCGTCCCTTTCAGCGAGAACAGTTCCCGAACGGCTCCACAACGCCATTTGCGGTCCGCATCGGGGGCACGCATTTGGCTGGGCGTGGAAGCGGCGGTCATTCGGGGCGTCGTATTCGCGCTCGCACTCCGGGCACATGCGGAAGCCCCTCATAGTCGTGTTCTTGCGGTCGTATGGGAGTGCCTTGATAATGGTGAAGCGGGGACCGCAGTGCGTGCAGTTGGTGAACGGGTATCTGTGGCGCCGGTTTTCAGGATCAAATATCTCCGCCAGGCACTCCGGACACGGAGCGAGGTCAGGCACGATGAGCGCACTTGCGGCCCCATCACCGAGACTCGCGCCGATTTCGAAGCCCGAAGCCGCCTGAGCGTTCGATGCCGCGGTCACCTCGATTGCCGTGATGAAGGAGTACACAGGTCTCTCAGATTCAATCCTGCGAACGAATTCATCCATCGTCTCCGCACTACCGTGGGCCTCGATGACGACGCCGTCCGCCGAGTTTCGCACGTTTCCCGCAAGGCCAAGTTCACGGGCCAGCCTGTACACGAACGGCCTGAAGCCGACACCTTGGACGGCGCCGCGCACGCGGATCAGGGCGTGCGACGCGGCGTCGCTCTCATTGGCCTCGGGGCTGAGTAACGGTGTCATCGCTCAGGCTTGGGGTCTCATGCGAGCGCAGCTTCTCCCAGGCACACCAGCTTCTCGGCGGGCGCAGGGACTGGAACAGGATCGGGCTCCATGGGGAGGACCTCGAAGCCCACAAGATCCGGGCAGAACTCCTCGAATGCCGCCCTGACGGCAAGGTCCAGGGTGATGGCCGACGAGGGACAGCTCTTGCAGGTGCCCTTGAGCCGAAGTTTGACGGTTCCGTCGACGATCTCCACGACCTGCAGATCTCCTCCATGGCTCTTCATGTAGGGCAGGACCTTCGCGATCGCCTGGTCCATCCGTTCTTCGAGCGTCAAGGGGTGCAGGTCATGGATCAGCAGGAGGCTCCTTAGCGTCGGATCATCGATGAGCGCCTGGTACGTGCCACCGTCGCGCGGAAGCGCGATCTCCAGCATCTGGCTTAGGCCGCTCCCGTGAAGCTGCATGACGGAATGCAGAAGCTCCTCGACGAGCGCCCTTGAGTCAGCGTCCGGCATTCGATCAACACGACCTATCAGGTCCTGAAGCTTGCGGATCCGGCCGGAATGCCCGGCGGTGTTCTGTGATTTCGTCGGGGCTGGGCTATTGGGCATAGGAGATGGTCCTGATTGAGCATTGGTCGCCCTCAATGGCCTCCGTGGTGGAGCCGCACTTCGGGCAGGACATGGTGGGGACAGGCGACAGCAGCTGGGGGTCCTCCCAGTACTTCGGGGCACCGGTGTAGCCGCAGTTGGTGCAGCTCACTACAGGAGGCACCATTTCTATCTCCAGGCTGGATCCCCCAATTGGGGTGTCCTCGGTCAGCGCGTTGTAGCAGAAGGCCAGCTGCTCCGCCTGGATGCACATGAGGTTGCCGATCGCCAGACGCACTTTCAAAACCCGTATCGGGGCGCGCTCCTCGGCAAAGGCCGTAACCTTCTCCACGAGACCCGAAGCGATTGAGAATTCGTGCATTCTGTGCCCTCAGAGTGCAAGAAGCGCGTCAGCCAGCTCGTCCAGGCCCGTGCCAGCCTTGCAGCTGGTCTTGATGACCTTCAGGTCGGGCTTGAGCATGTGGACATCTCGCTCCAGCTGGTCCACGTCCACGCCCATGGGCCCGGCGAAATCGAGTTTGTTGATCACAACGAGCCGTGCGCCGAGGAACATCCTGGGGTGCTTGCGCACCATCCACGGCCCCTCCGTAACGCTTATGACGACCACGCGGGCGTTCGAGCCCAGCTTGAATTCAGCCGGGCAGATGAGATTACCCACGTTCTCTATAAGTATCAGGTCCAGCTCGCCTATCGGCAGCTTCGCGTACGCGCGGGACACGAGATCGGCATCCAGATGGCATGCGTTGGCGGCAATCTGGATCACCGGAACGCCCTGCCTCTCGATCGGCAGGACGTCGTCGGCTGTCACAGGATCTCCGTTTATGACCGCGACCCGGGCGCGCCCGCTCATCCGCTCCACCATGCGGGTGACTAGCGTCGTCTTTCCGGAGCCGATGGCACCCATGATGTCGATCGCCCTGGTGCCGGATTTCTCGAGCACGCGGCGGTTGCTGTCTGCCTGGGCGTCGTTGGCATCGAAGAGATTCTCCTCCATCTCCGCCTCGGTCACCTCTTCCTGGGCATGAATTGTCTGAATCATGGCGAGAGGAGATTACTTCTTCGCCAAGCCCATCAGGGCGCTTGGCGTGTGCTGCTGCTTCAGGACCTTCCCCTCGCCGAGATGCATGTGCACCCCGCACGGCAAACACGGGTCGAAGCTGCGCACCGCGCGCATCACATCGATACCCTTGAATTTGTCGGGGCCGTTCTCCTCGAATATAGGGGTATTCTGGACGGCGTCTTCATAAGGACCCGGGGTTCCGTAGATGTCCCTGGGATTGGCATTCCAGGGCGTCGGAGGATAGGGGTGATAGTTGGCGATCTTGCCCTTGCGTATGACGAGGTGGTGCGAGAGCACTCCGCGGACCGCCTCGTGGAATCCGCAGCCTATCGCCTCGTCCGGAACCTCAAACGGGGTGAACGTCTGCGTGCGCCCGGCGAGGAGCTCCTTCATGGCCTGCTCACAGCAGTAAAGGCCGACGCCCGCCGCATATGCCTGGAAGTAGGTCCGGGCCCTGTCGCGCTCGATCGCGTTGCTCCACTGCGGGATTTTCCACTCGAATTCCGCCTCCGGCTTCAGCGCCGTCTTCGGCAGGCGGATCTTCACGCTCGAGCCGGTGGCCTTGACATAGCCGATGTCGACCGTGCCGGCCAGTGCCGTCGCCCAGAGCCTTGCGATGGGGCCGCCGCCCGTGTCCAGCGCGAGGTGGTCCCCGGTGCGTTTGTCGAACCAGCGGGGCGACATCACCCACGTGTAGTTTCCATCGAAGTTACGCTTCTGGGGCTTCGGGATGGTCGTCTGGTTCCAGGGATGTTTCTTGTCGATTGGATTCCCCAGCGGATCCTTGGTGACGAACGTTTCCGACTTGTCCCAGTCCTCGTAGTACGACGATCCCAGGAGTATCCGGATGCCGAGATTGATATCCACGAGGTCCGTCGTCACGAGCTTGCCGTCAACGACGACTCCGGGGGTGACGAACATTTTTTTGCCCCAAGCACCCATGTTCTTGTAGGTGTAATCACAGTGGTTCGGGTCCTGGAAGGAACCCCAGCAGCCCAACAGGATGCGGCGCTGGCCCACCTTCTCGTACCCTGGCAGGGCCTGATAGAAGAAATCGAAGAGATCGTCATGGAGCGGGACCACCTTCTTCATGAACTCCACGTAACGCTGGAGGCGGACGAGGTAGTCCGTGAACAGCTGAATGGTGGGAACGGTGCCCACACCGCCCGGATAAAGTGTCGAGGGGTGCACATGGCGTCCCTCCATGAGGCAGAACATCTCGCGGGTCAGCCGGCTCATCTGGAGCGCTTCCCTGTAGAACTCGCCTTCGAACGGGTTGAGGGAGTGCATGATGTCGGCTATTGTCCGGTAGCCATGGTCCTTTGCGTGCGGCGCCTCGGTCTTCTGGGCCTTCTCCCAGACGCCCGGATTCGTCTCCTTGACCATCATCTCGCAGAAATCGACGCCAACCAGATTGTCCTGGAAAATATTATGATCGAACATGTACTCGGCAGCCTCACCGAGGTTCACAATCCATTCCGCGAGCGGCGGCGGCTTGATCCCGTACGCCATGTTTTGGGCGTAGACTGAGCATGTTGCGTGGTTGTCGCCGCAGATTCCGCAGATGCGGCTGGTTATGAAGTGCGAATCCCGAGGGTCCTTGTTCTTCATGAAGATCGAGTAACCGCGGAAAATGGAGGAGGTGCTGTGACACTTGACCACCTGCTTCTTGGCGAAATCGATCTTCGTGTAGATGCCGAGGCTGCCGACGATCCTCGTGATCGGATCCCAGGACATCTCGACGACGTTGGGATCCGATGGCGCGGCGCCCGCCGCGGGCTCGACCTTCGTTGGAGGCTTGATGATCGGAGCGGGCTTCGTCGCCGAGGGGGGCGTCGGGGAGGTAGAGATGGCCATGGCTAGTTTAGTTTGAGGGTTGTTTTCACTTGTCGCCGTTCGCGTAGTGGCGCGGCACGTAGCCGGTCGTGAGTTGGTCGCGCGAATGCCGCCACTTCGGCTCCTGGTTGACGGTGTGGTTGGTGATGCCCCTCAGGCGCCGGATAAGGCCGCCGTAGAGACCGATGATAGCACTTGAGAGGGAGCCGCCCGGTGGCTCGTCCATGAAGGGCATGAACTTGTCGGGAAACCCGGGCATGGTGCACCCGATGCAGATACCGCCGACGTTGGGACATCCCCCCACCCCGTCCATCCAGCCGCGCTTCGTGACATTGCAGTTCACCACGGGTCCCCAGCACCCGATTTTCACGAGGCACTTTGGGGAGCCGTACTCGTGCGCGAAATCACCTTGTTCGTAGTATCCCGCGCGGTCGCAGCCCTCGTGGACAGTCTTCCCGAAGAGCCAGGTCGGCCTCAGCTGGTCATCCAGCGGGATGATCGGGGCAAGGCCTGCAACCTGGTATAGGAGATAAAGGAGCGTCTCCATCATGTTGTCCGGCTGCACGGGGCATCCCGGAACGTTTACGATCGGCAGGCCCGCCCTTGATCTCCAGCCCGGCCCGAGGTAGTCGCTCAGACCCATGGCTCCCGTCGGATTGCCTTGCATCGCGTGGATGCCGCCGTACGAGGAGCATGTTCCCGCGCAGACGATTGCCAAGGCCTTCGGGGCCAGCCGGTCAATCCATTCGTTGGTGGTTATAGGCTGGCCGGTGTTCGGGTCCGTCCCCAAGGCCGCCCAGTACCCCTCGCTCTTAATCTTCTCGTTCGGGACGGAGCCCTCGAGGACGAGAACGAAGGGATCCAGCTTTCCTGCAGCCGCGTCGAACCAGAACTTGAGGAACTCATCCCCGTTCTCATACGCGAGCACGGGATTGTGCAGGTGCACCTTCGGCAGACCAGGAATCGAGCCGAGCAGCACTTCCTCGATTCCAGGCAGCGAAGCTGCCGTTACCGAGACGGAGTCGCCGTCACAGCCCAGGCCGCTTGTCATCCACACGATGTGGACCTCCTGCACGTCCGGTGGCCGGTCGGCGATGATCGATGGCCCTTCTGATGTTTTCATGGCAGTTTCGTTTCAGGGGTTATGGATTCACATCCGGCGCATATGCAGGTACCGCCGCAGCTCCGGAATCATCTTCACCACGAAGCAGAGCAGGAGTATCCCGATCACTATACCGACTATTTCCCAGGCATTCATTGGACATTACTTTGTTGTGTGCGTCCGGGGAGGAATCGCACGGGTTGATGGGTTCGCCGGAAATGAGTTGGGCAACGAGCGAGCGGACCATGTCCGCCGCTGCAGGGATTGCCCCTCGGACCTGTTCGCTGAGCGTGATGTCATCCGCCTCCAGAACCGCAGGCTCGCATCCTATAAGAAAGAGCCGGCCGAGGGGCGCGCCAAGCGCCGCCGCCATTCTAAGAACGACCGCAGGGTGCAGGCTGTGGCCGTTGACCGCCGAGTCCGCGGCGAGGGTCGCGGCCGGGGCGTCGAGCTCGACGAGGTAAAGCGTGCCCGGCTCTCCTCCTCGGGAGGTGGCGTCGACGAATATGACGGCGTCGTAGCCGTCCGCTATAGCGTGCCCGAGGTCGTAGCTCCTTATCCCGAAATCCCGCACCTTCACGTTTTCGGGAATCGGCCCGCGCAGTAACTCCGCGACGGCCTCCACTCCAAAACCATCGTCCCCCAGGAAGATGTTGCCGACTCCGGCAACGAGGATGCGAGGCGCATTCATTGCTGTTGTGCCCCCTCCAGGCATGCCTCCACCTCGTCCAAGCCGTAGAAGAACCTGTGTCCGGTCTGCCGCATAAGCCCCATGTCTCGGCCGGGATCGTCCTCCGCCACCAGGGCAAGGTGTATGCGGCCCTCGGCATCTTCCTCGATGGCCTCGATCGTCGCCGTTTTTCCGGCGAGGGCCATGTCCATGACGTCTGCACGGGCCTTCGGCCGGATGATGACCCTGTCCCCAGCTCGAAGCTCGGTTTCGCCCAGCTTCGCCGACGAAATCCGGTTGCTGCCCCCGAAAATCGCCTCGTCGAAAGAGGCGGGCTTTCTCATGACACCGTGCATGGCCAGGAGATGCTCGGGAGGCAGCGACTCCGTGCGCTCCAGAAGGCGCCGGGCATGTTCGTCTATGGAGCGCATCTCGCGCTTCTCCGCGTCGGTCATCGTGATGATCCTCAGGGTCAATATCTCATCGATCTCCGTACCGTCGAAAAGGGTGCCCGGACTCTCTGGCGCCAGCTTAGGGAAATCCGGAAGAACTATTGGGGACGAGAGCATGGTGTCGCTTAGCTCCTGCTCGGTGTCGCCTACGAGAACCGGCCACGTGCCGACGTTACGGCAGGCCGCGGCCTCCTGAGCCAGATCGGCGGGAGGAGCCGTCACGGAGCAAAACGTCGCGCCCGAGGCTCGAAGGAGGGTATGCGCCGAAGCGAGCGAATGCAGGACAACGGCCTCGTCAGAGGCGAGTGGCGCCGACGGAACGGGCGTTTGGTTTGCAATCCTGACACACAACCGGAACCACCCTCCAGCAACAGCGGTGACCGAGACCGATATGTGCCCGCTGATGCGCTCATTTCGCCTGACAATCACGGCAGGGATCAGCCCATTGCCGTTTACGATTGGTTCCACCGAACGGTCAGCCTCGAAGGAAAAGGGCACCGTGCGCGGCTCGCCGGCCTTTTCCAGGATGATCTCCGCAACCACCCTGCGTTCGGCGCATTCCTGCCAGGACTGATAGAGCCTGCCTTCCATCTCGAGTGACGGCACCAACCTGAGGTCCGGCTCGGGCTCCCGCGAAACCCATATCGAGACGGGCTCCGGGAGCAGCCCCACTTCCCTGGACATGGCCTGGAGAAAGCGCACCTCAACGGCCACCTTGGCACCACTTGCAAGCGGCCGCACCAAGCACTCGGTCTGCATGGCGCAAGGCTCGGCCCCTCCTTGGGCTGCGCTGTAGGCCTCAGGGTACACACGACCGAACGTGAAGCGCTGCCGGTTCTTTTGAGAGGTCGCCCGGTAGGGATAGAGTATGTGCCCCTCGTAGAGAACAGCCTCGACCAGCCTGTCTATGAATTCCGGGGTCACGTGACGCTCCCTTCGGCAATTTCCACGCGGGAGAGCAGGTGCTCAATAGTCGCGTCCCAGGTCTGCAGTCCCCGCTCCCGCCTCAGCGCATAGAGCCTGTCGAAAACGTCCCGCTGCAGGCTCACCCATTGCGTGTCCGAATACATCTCCCGCATCAGCCGCTTCCATGTCTCTACCGGCATCAGGTAGGCGCACTCCTTCTCCCAAGAAATCTGGAACACCTGCAGCCGGCCATCGGGCCCGGGATGAAATACCGTGCCGCTGAACAGGAACAGGAGCGGGACGTCGCCACCCTGCAACGCATCGAGGTATTTTGCGGAAAGGACATTGAGGTCGTAGGTGCATGCCACAGGCAGGCGAACCTCGGTCGAGCCGGTGAACGGAGGCACCGAGATGTCGACGAGGGCCCAGAGCTTATTCCGAAGGGTTTGGCCCCACCGGTCCGCTGAACCGAAGATTTCGCCGAGCCGCTCCTTCTCGTCGCTTCGATATGACCGCCTGCCAGGCTCAATCTGGATTTGCGTGCGAAGGATGACCGACTCGACCCGCTCTTCCGGCGTCGAGCTGGTGATCCTCAGCTTAAAGACCACCATCGGGGTAAGACCCCTCGCGCCTGCCTCGGCGCTCACGATGTCAAATGACAGCTCAGGCATGGTGAAGCCCCAAAGCCGGGTTTGAGAGGTTCTTAGGGCGGGGGTCGAGGCGCGCGAAGAATCCCGAGACCTCCTGCCAGACATCGGCGCCTCCAGACAAGCCGGTCCAGTGCCTGCGTATCAGGCCCACAAGCTGGTAGCAGGCGTCGATGGGCGCCAGGTAATGGACGTGTCCCGCGCTTCGCCGGTCGACGAGAAGGGCCTCAACGTCGGGCACCATGCCGGCCAGCACGGGATTTTCTCGCTGCAGGTTCTCCCAGTCCTGGAAGGTGAGCAGCGACTCAACGGCTCCCGCCGGGCTCGGATACAGCGCGACAACCCGCTCGGCTTGGGAGCTACGGAAGAAGAACGCCAGATCAATGGGAAGAGCGAACGCGGCCCATTGTTCGTCGCTTAGCCGAAAATCATCCAGCCTGCGCGCATCCCTCGGGACCAAGGCGAAGCGGCCTCCGATCACCCCTTCGAACCTAAGCGCGCATGCGTCGCACGCACAGAGGATCTTGCGCGCCCCGGGCTCGAGAAGGTGCCTGTGCTGCCCGGGTATCCCAAGGCTGCAGAGCTCACACTGCTCGGTTCCGTCCTGGCCCCGTGTCCGCCTTGCCGTGAACCGGCGAAGCGCACCTATGCGGGGATTCACCTGAGCACTGACGTCGGCGCCGGGGGCGATCACGGTGAATTCGATTCACCGTCACGCCGGAGGCAGGGTGGCCATTCGGGGATCTATCGGACCCCGATCCTGCGGTCGGATGCTCGTCGAGTCTCGAGCTGTCCTGTAGGGGGCTTTCCCTCTTTCTCGACCTTGTTCGGCGTGTCTCGCCGCTAACTCTTCACCTTTCTTCGAACCGGGCAGATGGCTCGGTTCCGGGGGCACTGTGTGCGATGCAGGCTTCATTTGCGTTCCACCTTTCTGTCTAAGTTCGCTCGACGCGGGGTTTTAGCGGACGGACAAAATGGACAGGCCTGCGTGGTTTCGGTAACTAAGAAATATACCCAAATCGATGCGTTTGTTGTCCGTCTGTTTCCCTGACCCGCTTCTCTGGCATTTTGCAAAGAAGCGCACCTGGGAATGAGGGTTTCAGCGAGTCGCGGAAGGGTGCCTTTGGAGCCGCAATGCAAAACGCCCACTAATCGTCTTGCCTCGTCGTGCGCCGGCAATGGACTGCCCTCGGTGAACGCTCGTCCAGTTCCCAGTCCGCCTCGCGATTCATCGCGCTCCTCCGTTACTGATCGGGTGCTAGCGATCTGGACTGCGGCGGTCGTGGTCTTCCTTTACCTGCCGATAGCGGTCCTGGTGGCCTATTCATTCAACGCCTCGCGACTCAATGTCGTCTGGGAGGGTTTCACACTCGACTGGTACAGGCAGCTTTGGGCTAACGAGGCGCTCGTCACAGCCCTTGGGAACAGCCTATGGATCGCCGTGGTGACCACCACCGTATCGCTTGTCCTAGGCACTGCTGGCGCTTGGCTGCTTCACCGTTTCCGATTTCGCGGGCATCGCCTTATCCATGCGCTCGTGTCGCTGCCGGTGATCATGCCGGAGATCATCATCGGAATCAGTCTCCTGAGCCTCTTCTCCGCGCTGTCCATACCTCTCGGCTTCACGACCGTTATCATCGCGCACGTCACATTCTGCTTCCCGTTCGTGCTTATCGCGGTTCAGGCGCGGCTGCAGGGTCTGGATCCGGCGCTTGAGGAAGCAGCGCTGGACCTGGGCGCAAGCCCAGTCGGGGCCTTTTGGCACGTGATTTTGCCGGCGCTAAGACCTGCCATCGTCGCCGGCGGCCTGATGGCCTTCACCCTGTCACTGGACGAGTTCGTCGTCACGTTCTTCACCTCCTCTGCCCGCTCAGCCACCCTGCCATTACGCATCTACGGCTTGGCGAGAATCGGCCTGAATCCGATGTTAAATGCCCTTTCCACTCTCCTGATACTCGTGACCGTAGCGGCAGCAGTGTTCTCGGCGCGCGTGCGGCAATTTGCCAAGGGAAGTCCACGCTGAGCACCATGCTCCACCTAAAGCGCCTAAGGATCCTCGCCGCGACCCTCGTGCTGCTCGTCGGCGCCTGCGGGGCCAGCGCATCGGAGGAGCTCAATCTTTTCGCATGGTCCGAATATATCCCCCAGTCCGTGATAGAGGGGTTCACGAAGCAGACGGGGATAAAGGTGAACTACGAAACGTTCTCCTCCGGAGAGGAGATGATGGCAAAGATGCTATCCGGGGGGACGAGCTATGACGTCGTCCAGCCCCCCGACTACATCGCCGAGGCCCTGATCCACGCCGATCTCCTCCAGAAGCTGGACCAGAAGAGGCTCCCTCGGCTCTCAAACATCCTGCCGGAATTCCTGCACCTGCCCCACGACCCTACCCAGAGCTATACGGTGCCGTACATGACGGGAACGGTGGGTATCGTCGTGAATACGCAGGTGGTTAAAACGCCCATCAAGGGATACAGGGACGTCTTCCAGCCGATCCATGCCGGGAGGATCGTGGTGCTGAACGACAACCGGGAGATGGTCTCGTGGGCGCTTTACACGCTCGGCATAAATCCAAACGACCTCACGCAGGAGAACATCGAGAAGGCACGTCCGATCCTGTCAGATTGGCTAAAGCTTGTCCGAGTCTTTGACTCCGATAGCCCAAAGACGTCTCTCCTGAACGGCGACGTGGATCTCGGTATCGTCTGGAGCGGCGAGGCGGCCATCCTCTACCAGCAGGATCCCAAGTTTCACTACGTTATCCCGAACGAGGGCACGAACCGCTTCGTGGACGTCCTGGCAATACCCAGAAACGCGGGCCACGTGGATGCTGCGCACCGGTTCATTGACTACGTGCTGCAGCCTGAGGTCAGCAGACGGATATCGGACGCCTTTCCCTATACGAACCCGAATGGAGCTGCCCGGAAGCTCCTGACTCCCCAGCAGCTCGGAAACCCTGCGAGCTATCCCACCACAGGCCCGCTCGACACCTTCAGGGCGATTGGAAACACGAGCTCCAAGATCGACGAGCTGGTGACGGACCTGAAAAACAGCCGCTGACCCCGTGCAGGCATTATTCTCCTCCCCCTCGGTCGCTCATGGCTCGCGCCGCCCGACGTTCAAGGCATGGCTCCTCATGGCCCCGATATTGGCTTGGTTGGTTCTCTTCGCTGTCCTCCCGCTCGGCATCCTTGCGATCTACAGCTTTTGCCAAAGGGACGACATTGGGCGCGTCGTGTTCGCCTTCTCGTGGGAAAGCTATGGCCGGGTCTTCGACCCTAGGTACCTTCACATCCTCGTTAGGTCTCTCGGCTACGCCTCGCTGACGACACTTCTCTGCCTAATCCTCGGCTATCCCGCTGCGTACTACATTGCACGCAGGCCGGAGCGCCTCCGACAGCGCCTCCTGCTGCTCGTCATGGTGCCATTCTGGACAAGCTTCCTCATCCGTACCTACGCATGGATCCAGATCCTGAAGGGCCACGGGCTTTTCAACACGATTCTCCAGTCGCTGCATATCGTCGCCGCACCTGTCGACTGGCTCTACACTCCTACGGCGGTGATGATCGGTCTGGTCTACAGCTTCCTGCCCTTCATGATGCTTCCGATCTTCGCGAGCGCGGAGAAGCTGGACGGAGACCTTCTCGAGGCGGCCAGGGACCTGGGAGCCGGCCCGCTGCGCGTCTTCTCTAGCGTGGCGATACCGCTCACCCGCTCGGGTATCGCCGCCGGCGTCATCCTGGTCTTCGTCCCCGCCATTGGCATGTTCGCTGTCACGGATCTCCTCGGGGGCGCGCAGGTGCCGCTCATCGGCAACGTCATCCAGAACCAGTTCCTCCAGGCGAGGAACTGGCCCTTCGGAGCCGCGCTTGGCGTGGTCTTCACGCTTCTGTTTGCAATTTCGTACGGCCTCCTGCAAAGGTCGCCAAAATGGGAGAGAAGCTCATGAGTGCCTCGATTGAGCTTCGGAGCATTTCCAAGCGATTCGGTAAGGTGGCAGCTGTCGACAACGTGAGCCTCAAGGTAGAGTCCGGTGAACTGCTCACGCTCCTGGGGCCGTCCGGCTGCGGAAAGACAACCATCCTGAGGCTGCTTTCCGGGTTCGAGAGTCCGACCGAGGGATCGATTCTTATCGGAGGCGAGGACGTGACCGGTGTTCCGCCGAACAAGAGAGACATCAACCAGGTGTTCCAGAGCTACGCTCTATTCCCGCACCTCACCGTGAGGGAAAACATAGGCTTCGGGCTGAGGATGAGGCGAGACGCGGCCCCGGCCATCAAGGACAAGGTCGCCTCGGCGATCTCCCTTGTGTCCCTCGGTGGCATGGAGGACCGCTACCCGCATCAGCTTTCGGGCGGCCAGCGCCAGAGGGTCGCCCTTGCCCGGGCCATTGTCCCGGAACCAAGGGTTCTCCTCCTAGACGAGCCCCTCTCCGCCCTGGACGCCAAGCTGCGCCGGGAAATGCAGGTGGAACTCAAGGTCCTGCAGCGGAAGCTTGGCCTGACGACCATCCTGGTCACGCACGACCAGGAGGAGGCGCTCGCCATGAGCGATAGGATAGCCGTGATGCACGCCGGCCGCGTCGAGCAGCTGGGGACCGGCAAGGAGGTTTACCACGAGCCCCGGACAGAGTTCGTGGCGCAGTTTCTCGGTGAATCGAACCTGGTCCGCGCGAGGGTTGTCGCGGTGAGCCAAATTGGGACCGCTCTTCGGACAACCGACGGGTGGCTGCTCACCGCAGCAACTCCTTTGGGCTTCGTTCCAGCGGAAGGCGATGAGATCATCGTCTCCATCAGGCCAGAGCGAGTCAGGCTTTCAGGGAACTCTGGCGAATTGAACTCGATCTCGGTTCGTATCATGGAACGGACCTTCCTCGGCGCATCCCTTCGGCTGGTGGTCGAGGCCGACTCAGGCAGGCGCCTTACGGTCGTTGCCCCGAACGGACAACTG
>DASRSJ010000283.1:0-25916 GCA_035656555.1 Opitutaceae bacterium | reverse complement strand
ATCGTCGTCGAGCTTCAGGCGACTCAGCCCGAGATCCTCGAGGGCGAGCCCGTGTACCTCTCCCTCCTTGCTCGCGCGGTCACGAAGCGCGGAGTCAAGGTCCCGAGCATCCGCGCGGTCATCCTCACCTACGGCAAGGCCAGCACGCAGCACGGCCGCAGGATCTTCGAGGCGTTCCCGGCGCCGCAGGTCGACCTCTACGGCTCGACCGAGGCCGGCTACCTGTTCGTCGGCGAGGCCTTCAAGGACAACTCAAGGGTCGTCGACGACAACGCCTTCATTGAGCTCGTCCCGTGGAGGGACGGTGTCGAGGGCGTGAGCCAGATCCACGTGACGACGCGAGGCCGCGAGGCCATGCCGCTCCTTCGCTATCACACCGGCGACATCGTCCAGTCCATGCCGGACGGATACAGGATCGTAGGCCGCGAGGGCTCGCTCTACTTCCGCCCCGACGGCTCGCCTGTCACGGCGACGGACGTCGACGCGGCGCTGCCCGAGGGATTCTCCTGCTGGCACTACTCGCTTAGCCAGACGGCCGAGAACCGGTGGGACTTCCACTATGTCGCGGACCACACGGCTGACCACAGGGCGGTCGAGGCCGCGCTCTCGGCGCTCCTCGGCGCCGGCGTCCGCGTGAACGCCTTCCGGCGCAAGTCGCTCGCCCCCGCGGCCAGCGGCAAGTTCGCGCTCCTGAAGCCCCTCCTCAGGTCTTAGAGGGCTTCTCCGCTGGGTAAGGGACCCTAATTTCGGGTCATAAGGGCTTGGCTGCGCTTTACTCGTAAGCCTCTCAGGGCAAACATGGTAACAAGCGACCCCGCGCTATGGACCTAGTCCGAAACCTCTTCTGCAGCACCATAGGAAGGAAACTGATCATGGCCGTGACCGGCGTGGTCCTCATTTTCTTCATTGTCGGGCACCTCGTGGGCAATCTCCAGGTGTTCGAGGATCCGGACAGGATCAACGGCTACGCGCACTTCCTGCAGTCGCTTGGACCCGTCCTCTGGGTCGCCCGCATCTTACTCATCGTCTGCGTCGTCCTCCACATCTGGGCGGCGACGAGTCTCGCGATCCTCGACCGGGCCGCCCGCGGATCCGAGCCGTACCGCGTGAAGCGCTGGATCAAGGCCACGGTCGCCTCCCGCTACATGCGCTGGACGGGCTACATCGTCCTCGCGTTCATCGTCTACCACCTGGCGCAGTTCACGCTCGGCGCCGCGCAGACGGCGACCTTCAAGACGAACCTCGCGCCCTACACGATGAAGGGCGATTACCACGTCCTCGGCTTCACGGCGGTGCGGGCCGGCACGCAGGTGCTCGACGTGCGCAGCATGGTGATCCTGGGCTTCGAGAATCCGGTCGTCTCCGTCTTCTACATCATCGCGATCGGGCTCCTTACGCTCCACCTGCTTCACGGCGGGGAGAGCCTTTTCCAGACCTTCGGCTGGAGGAACCGCAGCTGGGAGCGCGGGCTGCGCGCCACCGTGACCCTCCTCTGCCTCGCGTACTTCCTCGGCAACTTCGCCATCCCGGGCGGGGTCCTTCTCGGTTTCCTGAAACCCTGACGCCATGGCCGTGCTTAATTCAAATGTCCCGGCGGGCGACCTTTCCACCAAGTGGAAGGAGCACAAGTCGCACATCCGCCTCGTCAACCCCGCCAACAAGCGCAAGTACGAGGTGATCGTCGTGGGCGCGGGCCTCGCGGGCGCCTCGGCTGCGGCGTCGCTCAGCGAGATGGGCTACAAGGTCAGCTCCTTCGTCTTCCACGACAGCCCGAGGCGCGCGCACTCGATCGCGGCCCAGGGCGGCATCAACGCGGCCAAGAACTACCAGAACGACGGCGACAGCGTCTACCGCCTCTTCTACGACACGATCAAGGGCGGCGACTACCGCTCGCGGGAGTCGAACGTCCACCGACTGGCCGAGGTGTCCGCGAACATCATCGACCAGTGCGTCGCCCAAGGCGTGCCCTTCGCGCGCGAGTACGGCGGCCTCCTGGCCAACAGGTCCTTCGGGGGCGCCCAGGTCTCGCGCACGTTCTACGCGAGGGGACAGACCGGCCAGCAGCTGCTGCTCGGCGCCTACTCGGCCCTCTCGCGCAACATTGCGAACGGCGGCATCAAGCTGCACGACCACTCCGAGCTTCTGGACGTCGTGGTCGTCGGCGGCCACGCGAAGGGCATCATCGTGCGCGACCTGGTGACGGGCGAGGTCACGCGCCACGCCGCCGACGCCGTCATCATGGCGACGGGCGGCTACGGCAACGTCTTCAACCTCTCGACCTACGCCCGCGGCTCGAACGCGACCGCGATCTGGCGCGCCTACAAGCGCGGCGCCTGCTTCGCGAACCCCTGCTTCACGCAGATCCACCCGACCTGCATCCCGGTCACCGGCGACTACCAGTCCAAGCTGACGCTGATGTCGGAGTCGCTGCGAAACGACGGCCGCATCTGGGTCCCGAAGAAGAAGGAGGACTGCGGGAAGGCGCCGGCCTCGATTCCCGAGGCCGACCGCGACTACTACCTCGAGCGCCTCTACCCGAGTTTCGGCAATCTGTGCCCCCGCGACGTCGCGTCCCGGGCGGCGAAGCGCGTATGCGATGAGGGCCGCGGGGTGGGCAAGGGCGGCCTTGGCGTCTATCTCGACTTCGGGGACGCGATCAATCGCCTCGGCGAGGCGGCGGTGCGCGAGCGTTACGGCAACCTCTTCGACATCTACCACGAGATCACGAACGAGAACGCCTACAAGGCGCCGATGAGGATATACCCGGCCGTTCACTACACGATGGGCGGGTTGTGGGTGGACTACAACCTGATGTCGAACCTCTCGGGACTCTTCGTCCTGGGCGAGGCGAATTTCTCCGACCACGGCGCGAACAGGCTCGGCGCCTCCGCCCTCATGCAGGGCCTGGCCGACGGCTATTTCGTCATCCCGTACACGGTGGGCGACTATCTCGCGACGCAGAAGCCCGGGTCGCGCCCGTCCACGGACGCCCCGGAGTTCGTGCAGGCGCAGGCGAGCGTCGAGGCGATGACCGACAGGCTCCTCTCCATCAAGGGCAAGGAAACGGTGGCGCATTTCCACAAGAGGCTCGGCCACATCATGTGGCAGTACTGCGGCATGGCGCGCACGAAGGAGGGCCTGGAGAAGGCGCTCCAAGAGATCCCTGCGCTGCGCGCCGAGTTCTGGGCCAACGTGAACGTCCCCGGCTCGGGCAAGTCCCTTAACCAGTCCCTCGAGAAGGCCGGCCGCGTCGCCGACTTCCTGGAGCTCGGCGAACTCATGTGCCGGGACGCCCTGACACGCGAGGAGAGCTGCGGCGGGCACTTCCGCGAGGAATACCAGTACCCCGACGGCGAGTGCCGCCGGAACGACGTGAACTTCGCCCACGTGGCGGCTTGGGAGTACGCGGGCGAGGGCAGGGTGCCGGTGCGCAACGTCGAGCCCCTTAACTACGAGTCCGTCAAGATGAGCGTCCGAAACTACAAGTGATGAGCCAGAACACCTTCAGCATCACGCTCAGGGCATGGCGCCAGCCCGCGCCGGGGCAGCCCGGCAGGTTCGTCGAGTATCCGGTCTGCGGCGTCGATCCGGACATGTCCTTTCTGGAGATGTTGGACGTCCTCAATGACGAGCTGACGCTCAAGGGCGAGGAACCGATTGCGTTCGCGCACGACTGCCGCGAGGGCATCTGCGGGACCTGCTCGCTCAACATCGACGGCAAGCCGCACGGGCCAAGAAACGGCGTGGCGTCCTGCCAGACCTACATGCGCGACTACAAGGAGGGCGACGTCGTGGTCGTCGAGCCCTTCCGCGCCAGGCCCTTCCCGGTCATCAAGGATCTCGTCACCGACAGGAGCGCCTTCGACAGGATCCAGCAGGCCGGCGGCTTCATCACCGCCCGCACGGGATCCGCGCCAGAGGCCAACTCGGTGCCGATTTCCAAGGAGGTCGCGGACCTGGCGATGGACGCCGCCCAGTGCATCGGCTGCGGTGCCTGCGTCGCCGCGTGCAAGAACTCGAGCGCCATGCTCTTTGTCGCCGCGAAGGTCTCCCACCTCGGCCTCCTGCCGCAGGGCCAGCCCGAGCGCGAGAACCGCGTGCTGGCGATGGTGAGCACGATGGACGACCTGGGCTTCGGCGGCTGCACGAACCAGTTCGAGTGCACGGCGGCGTGCCCGAAGCTGATCTCCTACGACTTCATCGCCCGCATGAACCGCGACTACACGAAGGCTGTCTTCAAGTCCTCGTTCAAGGAGCGGCCCTCGGGCGGCGGGGTGGAATAGGCCGCCGGAAGGGGATTGGGTTGGAGCTCGGCCGCCTTTGGGGGGAAGGCCCCATGCGCGACGCGGGCTTTGCGCTGATCTAAAGCGCCGTGACCAACGCAAAATCCTTCTTTGCGCTGCTGATCCTGGCTTTGCCGGTATCGGTGGCCAACCTCCGCGCGCAGCCGACGACCCCCACGGGCCAGGCCTATGTCACGGTGAACGCCTACCCGAACCTCACGTTCGAGGACCCCACCGTCTTCTTGCCGGAACCGGGGACGAACCGCATCTTTGTCTGCGAGCGCCAGGGCAAGATCTGGTACTTTGACAACAATGCAGCGACCACGACGAAGACGCTCTTCCTCGACTTAAGCGCGCAGACGCAGGGCTATAGCGACTCGGGCCTGCTGGGCCTCGTGTTCCACCCGCAGTTCGGCCAGGCCGGCTCCCCCAACCGGGGGTACGTTTACGTCTACTACAACTTCACCCCCGGCCCGATAATCGGTTCTCGCTCGTCGCCTCCTTTCTACCAGACGCCGAGTTTCGACAGGCTCTCCCGCTTCACTGTCCCGGACGGGGCCGCCGCCGCCGACCCGGCGTCGGAGCTCGTCCTCGTGAACCAGTTCGACCGCGACCTCTGGCACAACGGCGGCGACATGTTCTTCGGCTCGGACGGTTTCCTCTACTACACGAACGGCGACGAGGGTGGGGAGAACGACCAGTACGGCCAGACCCAGAAGATCAACTCCGGCCTCTTCTCCGGGGTATTCAGGATCGACGTCAACATGGACTCCTCCAAGAGCCACCCGATCCGCCGCCAGCCGGTTGGCGGGGCTGCGCCGCCAAGCGGCTGGCCGGGCACCTACACCGCCAACTACTACATCCCGAACGACAACCCTTGGCAGGACCCGGCGGGCGGCACGCTCGAGGAATTCTACGCCCTCGGGCTGCGCTCCCCGCACCGGATGACCTATGACCCCGTAAGCGGGCAGGTGTGGATCGGGGACGTGGGGCAGAACCTGTGGGAGGAAATCGATCTCCTTGAGAAAGGGGCGAACTTCCAGTGGAGCTACCTGGAGGGCGCCGATCCCGGGCCGACCTCGAAGCCTGCGACCATCATCGGGACGGAGGCACCCCCCGTGTACAGCTACGGGCACTATGACGGGAATGGGTGCGTCATCGGCGGCTATGTCTACCGCGGGACACAGTTCGCGGCCGACCTCGGCGGCAAGTACATCTTTGCCGACTACAACTCGAACAGGATATTCAGTATGAGTTATTCCGGCTCAGGCACGCCGACGATAGGCTTTCTCGCGACGCTTCCGGGCAAGACGACGAGTTCGGGCGGGATCACGACGATCGGCCAGGACGCGAACGGCGAGCAATACTTCTGCACACTTGGGGCAACTTCGTCGATCTACCGCCTTGCGATCCCGAGCACCGGCAACACGGCGGGGTACATCACCGACCTGTCCGCCCGGGCGAGCGTCGGCACCGGCGGCAGCATCCTGATCGCGGGCTTTGTCATCGGCGGCTCCGGCAACAAGGACGTCATCCTGCGCGGCGTCGGCCCGACGCTCGCGACCGCGCCCTTCAATGTGTCGGGTGCGCTGTCGACCCCGCAGATAACGCTCACCAGCTCCGCCACGAACGGCACCCTGGCGACGGTCGCGGCCTGGGGTGGGAACGCGGCCCTTGTCGCCGACTTCTTGGAGGTGGGGGCCTTCGCGCTCGACCCGGCGTCCGCGGACTCAGCGGTCGCCGAGACCCTTTCCGCGGGAGCCTACACCTCCGAGGTGTCCGGCATCGGCGGAACGACGGGCGTCGCCCTGGCCGAGGTTTATGACGCTGACGGCGGCACCTCCGGCACAACCCTCATGAACATCTCAGCCCGCGCGGCTGTGGGCACCGGCGACAATGTGCTGATCGCGGGCTTCGTGGTGCGCGGGACGCAGCCCATAACGGTGCTGCTTCGCGGCATCGGGCCGACCCTCGGCACGAACTTCGGCCTTAGCGGCACGCTGTCGCAGCCGCAGATCGATCTCTTCAATTCGTCGGGCGCAAAGATCCAGTCCAACGCGGGCTGGGCGGGCAGCGCCACGCTCTCGTCGGACTTTGCGACGGCAGGGGCCTTTGCGCTTCCGAGCGGTTCGGCCGATGCTGCGATGACCGCCACGCTTCCCGCGGGCAGCTACACGCTGCAGCTGAGCGGTGTGAACGGGACAACGGGCGTCGGCATGGTCGAGGTCTACGTGCTCCCGTGAACCCGATTGGCCTTTGATCTAACCCTATGGCAGGCCCGTTAATGCGGGCACGGGTGTAACTTTCTGGGGAGCCGGTGTGTTCTTTGGGCATGAAGAACAACAACTCCCTCGCCCTCACCGCATTCCTAGTCGCCCTGGCGGCGATCGTCATCGTGCCGGTCGGCCCCGCGGCCGCCGTCACCGCGCTCACCCTTAGCGGGATGATCGCCATTTTCCTCGCCGACTACGGCCGGAACGTCGCCCCGCTGGCGGCCTGCGCCTCCTGAAGGGGCTTCCCCGCAACCTGTAACTTTCCGGACCTGCCGGGTGTTATACCTCCAACAGACACGAACATGAAAACCTACATTCTGAACAACCTCCCGATCGTGGCCGTCCTGGCCTCCTTCGCACTGATTCCCGTCAACACCGTCGCGGCCGGCATGGCCTTCACCTTCACCGGCGTCGTGGCGATGCTCTTCGCGGACTACGGCCGCAGTATCTCCCCGGTTTCGGCCAATCCGGTCCACGCCACCGAGCTGGCGGACACGCCGCTGGCGGCCTAGTGCCTAGAACATCGAGAGCGCGTGCGCGCTCTCGACAAGAACCCAGGTCCCGCCGCAGACCAGGACGGCGACGAGGGCAAAGCGCACGAGCTTGCGGCCCTGAAGCAGGGCGTCCTGGAGATCCGTATTGAGCGTCCTCCGGTTGCTCTGGTTGATGAAGCTCACAAACCGCGGATCCCTGAACTTTCCACGGCGGTCCCTGGACAATCCGAATCGGATCGCCGGGCGGTGGAAGAGGCTCTTTAGCAGGGACATCATGATGCCTATATCGGCACTATCCGAATTTTGAGTTCGTTTTTTCAAGGTGAAACTCGCTAATGTCGGCCTTTCACGGATTTTTACCGCCCCCTAACATGCATCACTTTCAGTACTCCGGACAGAATCTCCAATGCGAGTCAGTCGACCTGGCCGAGGTCGCACGGTTGTATGGGACACCGACCTACGTCTACAGTGCGCAGACGATCGCGGACAACTACACGCGCCTGGCGGGCAGCATGAAGGATGTGGACCTGAGGGTGTGCTATGCCGTCAAGGCGAATTCCAACCTAGCTGTCATCAGGCACTTGGGTAATCTTGGCTCGTCTTTCGAGTTCGCGAGTGCGGGCGAAATGCGCCGCGTCATCGCGGCCGGCGCCAGTGTGAAGGAGAGCGTATTTGCGGGCGTCGGAAAGACCGAGACGGAGATCCGCCTAGCCCTGGAGGCCGGCATTTACTCCTTCCACGTCGAGAGCGAGCCGGAGCTGGCCCGCATCAACCATGTCGCCGGCAAGCTGGGGGTGAAGGCCTCGATCGCGATCCGGGTGAACCCCGACGTCGACGCCCACACCCATGCGAAGATCACGACCGGCACCAGCGCCAACAAGTTTGGCATCCCGCTCAGGCAGGCCCCGGCCGCCTACGAGGCCGCCTCGAAGTACCCGCACATCAAGATCAAGGGCATCCAGTCCCACATCGGCTCCCAGATCACGGAGGTGGGGCCCTTCGTCGAGACCATGGCCAAGCTAGCCCCTTTCGCCCAGGATCTGAAGGAGCGCTACGGCATCAGCTACATCTCGATCGGCGGCGGCATCGGAGTGGTCTACAAGGACGCGCTGGCGAGCGGTTCCGCCTCGTGGTGGGAGACCCAGGCTCCGAGCGCCAGGCCGCTCACGCCCGAGGTCTACGGAGCGACGCTGGCCCCGGAGCTCAAGAAGCTCGGCCTCAAGGTCCTCCTCGAGCCCGGCCGCTCCATGGTGGCGAACGCGGGCGTCCTCCTCTCCCGCGTCGAGTACCTGAAGCGCGGCCAGGGGAAGAACTTCCTGATCGTCGACGCTGCGATGAACGACCTGGTCCGCCCCGCGATGTACGACTCGTACCACGAGGTGGTGCCGCTGCGCCGCGACACGACGCGACGCGCGCTCGTGGCCGACGTGGTCGGCCCGATCTGCGAGTCGACCGACTGCTTCGCGAAGGACCGCCAGATCCAGGAAGTGGGCGAGGGCGAGTACGTCGCCCTGATGAGCGCGGGGGCCTACGGCCACGTGATGGCGAGCCGCTACAACACGCGGCCCCTTGCCGCCGAGGTCCTCGTCAAGGGCAGCGCCTTCGAGCTCGTGAACGCGAGGGAGACTTTCGAGCAGGAGATCGCCAACGAAAAGATCCCGGCCTTTTTAAAGTAGCCACTTCAGCGGGGCCGTCCTAGAAACGCCCCATGAAGTTCTGCGTCGTCGGAGCCGGGGCCTGGGGCACGGCATTCGCGCTGCACCTAGACAGGGGTGCCCGCGGCGTCGCGCTCGTGCCGCGCCGAGCCGAGCAGGCGGCGGCCATCGCAGCATCCCGGGAGAACCGCGAATATCTTCCCGGCCTGCAGCTCCCGAAGGGCATCCTTGTGACGGCGGACCTTGCCGAGGGGCTGTCCGGGGCGGATGTCGTCCTCCTGGCCTGTCCCGCGCAGACACTGCGCCAGACCTCGGCCAACATCAGGGGCGTGACCGCGGCCGGTTCGGCGCAGAAGATCGTGATCAGCCTGGCCAAAGGGCTCGAGCTCGGCAGCCACATGAGGCCCTCCCAGACGATTTCCGAGGAGCTGCCCGGAATCCTGGTGGGCGCCCTTTCGGGCCCGACCAACGCGGCCGAGGTGGCGAAGGGCCTTCCGGCCGCGATGGTGCTGGCGGCCAAGGGAGACGAGGCGCTCATCCACGACGTGCAGTCGGCGATCAGCGGTCCGACCCTTCGCGTGTACACGACGGACGACCTGGCCGGCGTTGAGTTCGGGGCCAGCCTCAAGAATGTCTATGCGATCGCGGCGGGATGCTGCGAGGGATTGGGCCTGGGCGACAACGCGAAGGCCGCGCTCCTGACGAGGGCCGTCGCGGAGATGGTGAAGGTCGGCGGCAGCCTCGGCGCCCGGCGCGAGACGTTCTACGGGCTAAGCGGGTTCGGCGACCTCGTCGCCACGTGCCACGGTCCGTGGAGCCGCAACCGCGAGTTCGGCCAGAGGATAGGGGAGGGCAGGGCCATCTCCGAGCTCCTGACGGGAAGGAAGACGGTCGTCGAGGGCTACGAGACCACGCGGTCCTTTGCCGGGCTCTGCGTCGAGAAGGGCATCGACGCCCCGATCCTCGCGGAAACCAATGCCATCCTTTTCAAGGGCCGCAGGCCGGCCGACGCGATCTCGGCCCTCATGATGCGCGAGCTCAAGAGGGAGACGGCGCCCGCCCTGGCCCCCGCCTGAGGCGTTTGTTTCATTCGCGGGCTTGCGTCGGCGGTGGGCGCTTGTTGCCCTTCACTTCTACCCCTGCTCGGTCACACCCCCAAAAAATCATGGCCGCTCCCGCCGCCCTAGATCGCAAGCACTCGCTCGTCATCGTCGCCTCGTCCCTCGGAACAGTCTTCGAGTGGTACGATTTCTACATCTATGGGACGCTCGCCGCGTTCTTCGGGAAGCTCTTCTTCCCGGCAGGCAACGAGACGGCGGGTTACCTCTCAAGCCTCGCCCTCTTCGGCGTCGGCTTCTCCGTGCGCCCGTTCGGCGCCCTGGTATTCGGCCGCCTAGGAGACCTCGCGGGACGCAAGTACACCTTCCTCGTCACGATCATCGTGATGGGCCTCTCGACGGCGCTGGTCGGCCTGCTCCCGACCTATGAGAAGATCGGTTTCTTGGCTCCGGTGATCCTCGTCTTCCTTCGCCTTGCGCAGGGCCTTGCGCTGGGCGGCGAGTACGGCGGCGCCGCGACCTACGTCGCCGAGCACGCCCCGGCGGGCAAGCGTGGCCTCTACACTGGCTGGATCCAGACGACCGCCACGCTCGGTCTCTTCATCGCCCTGGTCGTCATCGGGTCCCTTCGCGGGCTCATGAGCGTGGAGAGCTTCGCCTCCTGGGGCTGGCGCATCCCCTTCCTCCTCTCCTTCCTCCTCCTCGGCGTCTCCGTGTACATCCGCATGAAGCTCGAGGAGTCGCCCGTCTTCGCGGAGATGAAGGCGCAGGGCAAGGGCTCCAAGGCCCCGCTGACGGAGAGCTTCGCCCGCTGGAACAACGGCAAGATCGTCCTCCAGGCGCTCTTCGGCGCGACGGCCGGCCAGGGCGTCGTCTGGTACGCCGGGCAGTTCTACGCCCTCTACTTCCTCACGACGACGCTCAAGGTCGACTATGTGACCACCTACACGCTGATCGCGATCTCGCTTGTCCTTGGCGCAGGCATGCTGGTCGGGTTCGGCCGGCTCTCTGACACCATCGGCCGGAAGAAGATCATCATGGCGGGCCTCCTTCTCGCGGTCTTCACCTATCAGCCGATCTTCAGGGGCCTGACTCGGGCGGCCAACCCGGCCCTCGCGGACGCGATGGTCAAGTCGCCGGTCGTCCTCTCCACCGCGGAGTACCGAGGGAAGTTCGAGCTCACGCTTGATGCCCTAAGCGACGCGGCGAAGAAGATCGTGCTCCCGACCAAGGCCACGAGCATGACGGACAAGGCGCGCAATTTCCTCAACACGCGCGGCATTCCCTTCTCGCTTGCACCGCTTGCGACGACCGACTCTCAGGTGTCTCTCTCTGTTGGCGACCGGCAGGTCGTCGGATTCGACGAGAAGGCCTACGATGCAGCTCTGGCTCCGGCCGGCTACCCGAAGAAGGCCGACCCGGCCGCCATGAACAAGCCGATGGTCGTCGGCCTCCTGATCATACTTTTGGCCTATGTGGCCATGGTCTACGGGCCGATCGCGGCCTTCCTCGTTGAACTCTTCCCCACGAGGATCCGCTACACCTCGATGTCCCTGCCGTACCATATCGGAAACGGCTGGTTTGGCGGCTTCCTGCCCCTCATCGCGGCCTCAATCGTCGTTTTCACGGGCGACATCTATGCGGGGCTCTGGTTTCCCATAGTCGTTGCTGCCATGTCCTTTGTGATAGGCTGCCTCGTCCTGCCGGAGACCAAGGACAGGGACATACGCTAGCTTGGGTCGCCGGGGTGCCGGAACCTTTGCCCACCCCGAGCGTCAGTCTTGGTGTAGGAGGTTCACCCCATGAACATCAAACAGTTCTTCCCCGCAGGCCTGGCCCTCGCGGTGTGTCTGGTCCCGGCGCTGCGCGCCACGATGGACGACGACCTCTTCAGGCCGTTCAGCCTCGTCTCCGGCAGCGAGCAGCTGACGGCGGTATCGTCCCGGGTATTCAATGGCTACAGCCGCACCCGTAACGCGGACGGGAAATTTCGTGAGGAGACCTATTCCTTCGGAAAGGGAGGGCTGGTCTCCTCGGCTTTTGCGGGGATCGACGTGGGGGGAGGGGTTGTCTTTGACCCGTCGCTGGATCACGTGGGCTTTGGGGACCTGGCCCGGACCATCGCCATTCCCCTTTCGGAGCAGAACTACCGTCCCTCGAGGGACGCCAATGGCACGGACATCCTCATCATGGTCTATTGGGGCCGCACCGAGGGCAGCTACCTTGAAACCGATGGGAACACGAGGGACTATGTCGACGCATGGAATGCCCAGCTCATGGGTTTCGACAGGCTGAGCTTCGTCAGGGATCGGACGAACGTCAGCTCTCTCTTCCTCGGCCGCACCCCCCGTTCCATCATCATGGACGAAATCCACTCTCCCGAAATAGCGGCGTTGGAGCAGGACAGATACTTTGTCATCATGCAGGCCTTCGACTTCCAGTCCGCGTGGAGGCACAAGAAGATGAAGCTTCTCTGGGAGACGCGCTTCAGCCTCTCGGAGAGGCAGCACGACTTCACGAGGGAGCTGCCAACGATGGCCCACACGGCGTCGATCTACTTTGGGCAGGACTCAGGCAGCCTCATCAGGGCCCGTATTCCCGAGGGGAAGGTGGACGTCGGCCAGGTGAAGTCCCTCGGCACCATTCCGGAGAACTGATCCCTCACGGGTTCGACGGTCTGGAATCGGCCGTGGGATCGGAGAGGTGCGGATGGGCGAGGACGAGGCAGGTGAGAAATCCCAGGATCCCCGCGACAGCCACCGTGTAGGAAAGGCGCTTTCCGTGGGCGAGGCTTTGTATCCATTCGGTGAACTCCACGCCGAGCACGCCTTCCTTCCCTGCGATGTCTTTCATGGCCCGCTGAGCTTTGTCGGTGTAGGCCGGTTCAAAGGCACGCTGGAACTGCCTGCGCTCGGCGCCGGGCGCCGCGTCGGCTGCCTGCTCGTCCAGGACCGTCTGCATGTAGATGGAGGCGGCGATCAGGAGGCCCGCAACGAGGATTCCGGTGCCGAGGAGCCGGGTCTTGCGCTGAAACTTTGCGCGGTCGGCGGTGACGGCACGCTTGGTCGTCATGGAGCGCGCGAAGAAGCTCCCCACGCCAAGCGCCAGGATGATCAGGAAAGGGATGAAGACGATGTTCATGCCGGGATGGCGGATTGTGCAGGCAAATGACGGGGCCGGCGCCGGAGGGATGCAAGCCGTTCGTGGGAGCCTGCACCCGACTTTCGTCCCTTGCTTGGCGGTCGTTTGCGGTCTTCACCCAGCTGGGCGGAATTCGCAGGAGACATGGGCTAGGTCTTCATTCGCAATGCACTGGAAAGCAGAATATTAGAGCATCATTCAAGACCTTGGCACGGCGCGCGCAGAAGGTGCGTGCACCGTTCAATCGATGGCAAACTCCCTTTTACTTGTCCTGTTGTTTCTGGGTTTCGCGCAGGCGGCCCGCGCGGCAGGCAGCGACGATATCACGGCCGTCGAGGCGAAGGTGAGCTCCGGTTACACACGGGCGCGCCTGCCGAGCGGTGAATTCAAGCCCGAGACCTACGTCTTCGCGAAGGGAGGGGAATGGAAGGGCGCCCTCCAGGACTTCTCGATCGACAAGATGGGCTTCATCGAGGTCGCCCACACGATCGCGTATCCGCTCGCGGACCAGAACTACCTGCCGAGCAAGGATCCAAAAACGACGAAGCTCCTGCTCATGGTCTATTGGGGAACGACTCATGCGCCCGAGCACGCGAGCGACTCGGCCTCGTACCAGCACGCGACGGACATCCAGAGCCAGTACCTCGCGGCCTCGCAGCTCGCCGGGGGCCAGCCCGGGATATCCAGCTCGAACCGAGGGGGAGCGGGGATGTACAAGATCGTGGCCGACCAACTCCAGGAACAGATGATGGTCCAGATGTCCACTGTCCAGGCCGAGAACGACGCACGGGAGAAGTCCGACGAGTTGAACGTCATGATGCTCGGCTACGATTCCTGGTGGGCGGGCACCCAGAGGTACGCGGGGACGCCGCTCGCCTACGCGAGGCAGGACCTTTTGGACGAGATCGAGCTCAACCGGTATTTCGTCGTGATCATGGCGTACGATTTCCAGCTCCTCTGGAAGGAAAAGAAGCACAAGCTCCTTTGGGAAACCCGCTTCAGCGTTCGGCAGATGCACCACGAGTTCGACAAGGACCTGCCGGCGATGGCCAAGGACGCCTCCAAGTACTTCGGGAGGGACACCGGTGGGCTGGTCCACGGGGCTGTGCCCGTCGGACAGGTTGAGATTGGCGAGGTGAAATCTCTGGGCGAGGCTTCGCCCAAGTGAGAGCATGGCCTGTCGGCCAGCCCTAACCCCTATGAAGAGACACATCTCCTTGCGTGCTTTCTCCTGCTTGTGCGCGCTGTCGGCGCTTCTGGGTCCGGGATGCCAGGAGCCCACGGCCACCAAGACCAGCACAGGTCAGGCCGGGGGTGCGTCGCGAACCGCCGTGTACTCGCGCGCCAGCAAGGATTACGTGCGCATTCAGAACGCAGACGGCTCGTTCGTGCCTGAGAGCTATCTCCTCAAGGAGGGCGGCAACTATGGCGGGCCGCGTGTCGACAAGACGATCGACCTGCTGAATTTCAACGACATAACGACGGTCATCGCGAAGCCGCTGCAGGACATGGGCTATGTGCCGAGCGAGGGGAGGGGCACGAAGCTCCTCATCCTGGTTTACTGGGGCGTCACCGTCGTGCCGAACGATATCAGCCCCAAGGATTCCAGGGATTCGGTCACGCTTGCCGCCGCGGCAGACTCGAGTCTCTCGGGCTCGCGCGCGTTTCATGATACGCCCGAGGGCGCCGTCGACGCCCAGCAGGCGCGCTCCCTGCTCTTGGACAGCCAGACGTCCGCCAACATGGAGGCCGGGCAGGACGGGCACGCGGATGCCAAGAACGCCAACCTCCTCGGCTACACCGACGAGATCTTCAGGCTGCATGTCCATGACCCGAACCTGACCGTCCTGGAGGACGAGATAGAGAACGACCGGTACTACGTGGTGCTGCTCGCCTACGATTACCAGGCGGCGAGCCGCTTCGGGGTCCACAGGCTCCTGTGGGAAACGCGCTTTAGCATTCCGGAGCAGGGTAATGACTTCTCAAAGGCGTTCCCGCTGATGGCTTCCATCGCCGGAAGATACTTCGGCCTGGATAGTCACGGCCTCATCCACCACAACCTGGCGGACACGAATGTAGAGATCGGCACTCCTAAATCCCTTGGAGCTCTCCCGGAGAAGTGAGGCCTGTATACAGCGCTATATGCAATGAATACCATTTATCAGTTGCATTCATAAGGGACGCGGTTCATCCCATTTCCTCGTCGGGTTCCCCGGCGATTAACCCAAGTCATCCCATGACAACACACCCCAAAGCCAACTATTCCATGCGAGTTACCTCGTGGTTTGGCGCGGTGTGCAACCGTCGCGCCATCGGCCGCCAGTCCGTCTCCGCGACCGCCTAACCGGCAAGCAACACGTCGAATCTAATCTAACTAGACCAAGAATTTTTGACCCTGCTTGCCGAATGGCGAGCAGGGTTTTTTCTTTTTATGCCCAAGAGCCAATCATTGTTCACGAGTCTGCGGACCCTCCCGCCGACCGTGTGGATATTATATTTCGGGACGTTCCTGAACAAGTTCGGGAGCTTCGTGATCCCCTTTCTCGCCATCTACCTGACGAGCCGAGGCTTCACGCCCGTCGACGCGGGCATAGCGATCGGCGCGTACGGCCTGGGCAACGTAGGCGCCACGATCCTCGGCGGCTACATGGCCGACCACGTGGGGCGCAGGAAGACCATCGTCCTTTCGATGTTCTCCGGCGCGACCTCCATGATCCTGCTCTCGCAGGCCACAAGTTTCCCCCTGATCCTCGCCCTCTCGGCGCTGGCGGGGCTTGCGAGCGAATTCTATCGGCCCGCCAGCAGCGCTCTCCTGGCCGACCTCGTTCCCGCCTCCAACCGGGTGACGGCGTACTCGGCGTACCGCATGTTCATCAACGCGGGCTTTGCCTTCGGTCCGGCTACGGCCGGCTTCATAGCCGGACACGGCTTCTTCTGGCTCTTCGCCGGCGACGCCGGGACCTCCGTGCTCTTCGGGATCGTCGCGATCTTCGCATTGCCGGAGGGATCGCACGCCAGCGCCGACAAGGTGGGCTGGAAGCAGGCCGTCGGCGCCATCGCGGCCGACCGCAGGCTGCACAGGATGCTCCTGGCCGCCCTTGGCTGCGCCCTGATCTTCAGCCAGATGACGGCGACCTTCGGGCTCGCGGTCACCCACGCGGGCTTCTCCACGAAGATCTACGGCGCACTCCTGTCGTTAAACGGCGTCCTCGTCGTTGTCTTTGAGCTTGGGCTCACGCGCGTCACTCGCCACTTCCGGCCGATGGCCGTCATCTCCTTCGGCTACCTCCTCGCCGCGGTGGGATTCAGCCTTGCGGCCTTCGCCCATTCGATCGCCGGCTTCGCGGCCTGCGTGACCGTCTTCACGTTCGGAGAGATGACGGCCATGCCCGTGGCGTCCGCCTATGTCGCCGGGCTTTCGCCTGATAACATGCGCGGTCGCTACATGGGCGCCTACGGACTGACCTGGACATTGTCGCAGGTGGTGGGGCCGGCGCTTGGCATGAGCCTCTTTGGCGTCAACCCGCCGCTTTTCTGGCTGGCGAGCGCCGTCATAGGGCTCAGCTCGGCCGTGATCGCCTTCGAGGGGCGCGGTCCTCCATTGCCAGTCCTCGCCGAAAATGAAGCCTGATCCCGCATGGAAGAGGCTGGACAGCGCCGCCGAACAGGAACCCGACAAATCCAGCAGTGGCTGGCGCAGCCATGTCCCTTATCTTTTCAGCCTGGGACCTCTGCTGCTGCCGGCACATTGCTGGAAGTCCCAGCCGTCCTTGCCCGAGGGAAACTCGCTCCTGCGCGACATGTCGCCTGAACCCCACTTCAGGTCCAGTGAGCCGAGCCTCATCGCCCCATGCGAGGAGCTGCGCGACTCCTACCTGTCCTTCGTTGCCGAGGTGCACGGGCGCGGCGAGCGAGGCGTGCCCTTCGTCGTCGAGTTTCCGACCGACGATTTCACGGCGTTCCTTCAGGGACTCAAGGACTGCGTCGAGGGAATAGGCGTCCCGGAGGGCTTTGTCGCGCACGAGACATTCTGGCTAGTCGATGACGGCGAGGTCGTCGGCGTCTCCAACCTGCGCCTTTCGCTCTCCGAGCGCCTGCGCAAGGAGGGCGGCCACATAGGCTACGGGATCCGGCCCTCGGCCCGTCGAAAAGGGTATGCGATTCGGATCCTTGCGCTGACGCTTCTAAAGGCGCGTGGACGGGGAATCGGCGATGTCCTCGTGACATGCGACAAGGAGAACGTCGCCTCGGCGCGTACAATTCTTAGAAACGGAGGCCGGCTGGATTCCGAGGAGTTCGACGCGCAGAAGCGCGTCACGAGGCAGCGGTACTGGATACCCAAGGCCTAGCCGTCCTTACCTGCCGGAACTCTTTCCTCGGGAGAAGGAGGCCAGCAGCTTCCGGTCGTGCTCGGTTTCCGCGAAGGGCAGGCTCCTCTCGATGATGGCTGACGCCTTGTCGGGGCGGCCGAGACGGCGGTAGAGAGTCGCCACCTTGTAGGCCAGCGATGCGTTCCCGGGGAAGAGGTCGAGGGCGTGCTCCACGACGTACAAGTCCTCGTCGGAGGGTGCGGTTGGCGCATGCTCAAGGACGCGCGCCAGGAGGGCATAGGTGGCGACGAGGGAGGGCATCTGCACGCGAGCCGTGTTGAGCAAGGCCTTGATCTCGCCGTAATCCTTCGTGCCAAGGTCGCCGATTCCCGCGGGAATGGTGGGCAGCGCGTTCTCCAGGCGAATCCTGGCAAGTTCCACGTAGGCTCGCGGCCGCACCACGCCGCGGCTCGTCGCGTCCTCGAGCGCGGTCAGGGCGCGGCCGCTGTCGCCCGCCTGGAGACTGTAGAGGCCGTAGGCGGCGATGAAGGAGGCGTCCTTCACGCGGCTTAGCATTCCCTTCTGGAACTGCCGGTCGGACTGGCGCAGGCATTCGTCCTGGAATTCGGAGATGTCGGGCCCGGCGCTGCGGCCCTCAAGGCGCCCCCAGTCGCCGAGAATTCGGGTGACCTCGGCTGTGGTCGCGCCGTGGATGTCCGGCAGGTCCTCGGGCGCCACATCCAGTCCGACCCGGATTGCCTCGCTTGCCGCCGTGGGCAAATAGGCGCCCAAGCGGGCCCGGGCCTCGGCAAAGTCCATTCCCAGGCATTTGCGAAAGAGGTCCTCAGTCACGGGATGGCGGCTCGCCTCGTCCACGAACCTGAGGAAAGCCTGGCGGTCGGGTGCCTTGTAGAGGCCCCAGCGAACGAAGAGCGCGACCTCGGCATTCCAGAGTTCCTCATGAGCCGCGTCGGGCTGGCCGGCGAAGAGGACGGATAACGGCAGCATCTCACGGGCTTTCACGGGGTGGCCGTCTTTCCTGGCCTTAGCAGTCTCTTCCTGGAGCGCGAGCGTTTCGGCCGACGACGTCCAGAGCGCATTCGCTATCACCATCACGTCCCCCTCGCTGCCGGCCTTGATCACCCGGTTGGCATAGACGCCGTCCGGACCCTCTACCCCCGACACGAACCAGGCGGGCAGCCTCGGCAGCCGGTTTGCGAGGCGGATGGCGCTGTCCACGTCCACGCTGAAGTCGCCGCCGGCCTGGAGCACGTACCAGTAGTTGCCGCAGTCCACGAAGGTGTCGCCGTCACCCGCGACGACGGGATGGGTCTGCTGGACCTCGTCGGAGCCGAGGATGGCGCCGTCCTCGGCTCCCCACGTGAGATCGATGGGCTTTCCAGGCAGGAGCCCGACTCCCTTTTCCGGCTCCCGGTTGTAGAGAATGACCTCGATCGGCGCGGGCAGGTTGCCCCAGAAAGTCGGGGGCAGGAAGGCGGCTCTGGCGGCATCCGCCTTCTGGAGCGCCCGCGCATAAGCGGCGTTGAAGGCGAGTGGGCAGCGCGAGAGGACTTCGTAGCCCGGGGCGCGGACAAGTTCCCACGGGTTGCCCGTGGAGGCCTCCACGAAGACCGGGTCCAGCACCGTGGCATCGCCCGGCCCGTCGGCGAAAGCGGCCAATGGCAGCAGGAGGGCCGCCCCGAGGGCCGAAGCCATCCTCCTCGGGCCGTTTGCAGGCATCCTGGATGTCGGGCTCATCCTCGCCGGCCGCCGCTCAGGACACCCGTGCGATCATGAACCCGTCGTAGCCCTTGCTTCCGACGGTCTGGATCGCGGTGGCGCTCACGCGGGACTCCGCTGCCACGAGCTCGTTCATGCGGCGAACGCCGATGACGCTGGCGTCCGTGCTCGCAGCATCGGCGATGCCCCCGTTTCTGACGACATTGTCCGCGATGATGACCGTGCCGGGCTTCGAGAGCTTGAGGGCCCACTTGAAGTACTCCGGGTACCCGCTCTTGTCGGCGTCGATGAAGATGAAATCGAAGGCGGCTGCGCTCTCCGCAGCGATCGCGGGGAGCGTCTGCTTTGCGTCTCCTACCCGCACCTCGATCGACGGGGCCAGGGCGGCCTGCCTGATGTTGGCGCGGGCCACCTCGGCGTGCTTCGGGTCGAACTCCAGCGTGATCAACTTGCCGTCGGCGGGCAGCGCGCGTGCCATCCACAGCGTGCTGTAGCCCCCGAGCGTGCCGACTTCCAGGACACGCCGTGCGCCCGTGGACTGCACCAGCAGCTGCAGGAGCTTTCCCTGGGCCGGGGACACCTGGATGGCGGGAAGCCCCGCCGCGTCGCTGTTCTTGAGCGCGAACTCGAAGGTGGGATCGTCCTTCAGGAGGACCTCGCCGATGTACTGGTCAACCGCTGTCCACTGGTCTTTCGACATTCCTAGATCGTGCCACCGGAGCGACGCACCGTCGAGAGAACATAGAAGCTGCCGAGGTAGGCGACCACGACCAGGAGCGAGAGCTGGTGGTTGCCGACCGCCATCACCAGGTACTCGCAGAAGCCGCCCACCATCGCGCCGATAAGGTTCGCCCCGAATGCCGCCGACGGCGACGCCGTGTCGCGGAAGGTCGTGGAGAAGATGATGCCCGCAAAGAGGATGGGGAGGGGGACGGCGAGGATAGTCCAGAGGAGCCTGCCCGGGAACTCGAACTGCAGGATGCTTTCCCTGGGGACAAGGAGGAGGAGGGCCAGTGCCGCAAAGAGCGGCAGGAACATCCATAGCGACACGCCCTTCATGCGCTCGGCGATCAAGTTTGCCGAGATGACCATGAGAAGAACCCCCGCCACGACGATGAGCGTCACGAACCAAGTCGTGCCGAAGAAGAGCGAGCAGTCGCTGATGCTCTTGGTCTCCAGGAGCAGGAAGCCCATGCCAAGGAGGCCGAAGTGGATGTCCCCTTTCCCGAAGGCGCTGCGCCGCAGGAAGGCGATCGTGGCGACCGAGAAGGCGAGCAGGCTCGCGATCGCGATCACGTAGTCCTTGGGGATGGTGCGGGTAATGAGGTAGAGGAAAGGCCAGTCGTCGGTCGGCAGGTCCACGTGGTCGACGGGGCTGTAGGCGCCCTGCTGGAAATGCCCGAAGCTTACCGGGGGATGCGCCTTCGGGTCCTTCGGCACGCAGAGGATCAGCGTCCGCTTCACGGTGTTGTCGAAGTACATCGTGGGTTCCCGACCGGTGGCCTCCTTGACAAGGTGGTAGAGCTTCACCCCGAGCCACGGCTTGCCGAGGTAGAACGAGAGGGCGAGGGTGCCCTGGTCTCCCAGGAGGCGGTAGGCTGTCCGGATGCTCTCGACCGTGTAGACGTAGCCGTCCAGGCGGACGTTGTTCATCGAGCTGAACAGAGCCTGTGAGTCCAGGAAACCGAAGATCACCATGTCGTAGCCGGGCTTGGCCTTCGCCAGGTAGGAGCGGGCGTCGTCGATGTGGACCGTGACCCTGGGATCGGAGTAGGGGGCTCCGGCGTTGAACTTGCGCGAGACGCCTATGATCGTCCTGTCGATCTCGACCGCGTCGACGTGCTTCGCGCCCTCGGACAAGGCGGCCTCGACGTCCGCGCCGCCGCCGGCGCCGACCACGAGGACCCTGTCGTGCTTCGTCGCGACGTTGTAGGGCAGCTGGTACTGCAGCTGCAGCCAGTGCATGTCCGAATGGGTCGCGGTGCCCTCGGTGTACCGGTTGGCGTCGAGCGTGCCGTCGATGTGGTAGCCGAACTGGTTCACCTTCGCGAGGTACACGGGCGGGTCCTTCATCGTGAGGAGGTCCGCCGGGGGCTCGGACTCAAACACGGTGGGCGTCTGGTACTTGCTCACCGTGATGTAGTAATAGGGCGACCAGATGGCGTTGCGCTCGCCCGAGCGGGTGACGCCGAGGATGACCGCGGCGAAGAGCGGGATCGTCAGCCACCACCTCTTGCCGGAGGAAAGGATGAGGTAGACCGCCATGACAAGCGCCATACCCAGGGCGGGGGAGAAGAGCTTCAGCGAGAAGAGGCCGAAGCAGAGCGTGCCGGCGAGGCTGCCCGCCAGGTCCCATGCATAGGCGGTCAGCCTGGGGACCGAGTTGAAGAGAACGCCCATCCTCTGGCCGAGCGGCACGAAAAGGAGAGCGTTCATCGCGAAGATCCGAACGAGAACCGTCGCGTTGAACATCGACGTGGGAAGCTCGAAGAAGTGCGCCTCACTGGCGGTGTTCCCGATGACGGCGTTGCGGTCCACTATAAGCATCCCGATGTCCACCGCGAGGAACAGGGGGAACCAGCCGAGGAGGTTCCAGCGCTTGCCGCTCGCCATTGCGCCCGCGCCAAGGCCCAGGAAGGAGCTCAGCAGCATCAGGTTGGCGTAGTATGCCACCAAGTGGACGACGGAGGGCACCCACCGGATGACCATCATCTCCAGGAAGAGCGCCGTGAACGACAGGGCGAACATCTCCCATTTCAGGCGGACGCTGGTGTCGGGGGAATTCACGTGGGCATCACATCCGAAGGGCCGAACTTCATCAACCCTTGCGTGGGCGGATTACTCGTACTGGCGCAAGAGGCGGATGAAATTCGAGGATCCGCCCTCCTGGTAGCCCTCGATCCGCGTCAGCACCCTGGAATTCTCGTCCATGATGATCGCATTGGGAAACCCCCGCACGTCGAAGCGCCGGAGCATCTCCGCGTTCTCCCGCTTCACACTGTCGGGCTGGGGCGTCTCCTTGGGGTAGTCCAGCTTGACGATCACGTACTTCTCGTGGGTGTAGACGGCGAACTCGTGCTGGCTGAAGACCTCGTCGTCCATTTTCTGGCACCAGGTGCACCAGTCCGAGCCGGTGAAGAGGACCAGGATGTGGCGCTTGCTGACATGGGCCTCGTGCATCGCGCTGCCCATGTCAGCCTCCCAGACGGGAGGCCCGCGGTACTCCGGGGCATTGGCTGCGCTGCTCAGCGCCGGGTCTGGCGCCTGGCGCCTGGCCGGCTGCGGGTGTGCCGCCGCGGAGGAGGCGTGGACGGGCGCCGAGAAGGAGGCCGCGGTGGCGGACGCCGGAGGCGTCGTCCCGTAGGGATAGTGGGCCTTCTCCGGACCGCTGATCGTCGAGACTACGCCCTCGCGCACTTTCAGGACCATGTCCGGATACTTCACGATCTGGACATTTCCGGCGTTTAGCACGCCAAGGGGATGTCCCTTCTCCGCCACGACCTGCTCAAAGGTCTCGCCCACCGTGACGGCAAAGGCCACGGAGACGGTAACCAGGGCCAGAGCTGGAATGGCCAGTTTCACACCCCTATTAACGGCACAAATGAGGCGGATTCAATCCACATCGGTCTGCGGCTCAGGCGATTGACGAGCTTTTCTCAAACATCGCTGACGCCGCCCCTTTTTGAACCGAAGGCTGTTATTGCGGTCGAACGGCACGCCATGCACCTTGCTTCCTGAATGAACATCGCCGTCGGTTGCTCCCTGCGTTATCAGGTGATAGCGCCAAGCGCCTCGTTTGCCTTCAATGTCCTGGTTAACACGGACTCGGAGCAGCGGCTGGTCTCCGAGACGATCCAGTGCGTCCCCGAGGTGCCGACCGAGATCGCGACGACGGCCAGGGGCGAGCGGGTGCTCCGCGCCGAGGCTGTCTCAGGTCCGTTCGAGTTCCTCTATTCGGCGGTGGTCGACGTCAACCGGGCCCCCATGCCGCAGTCCGTCCCCCCGGATAGGCCGGGTCGGCTTCCCCTCAACATCCTCACCTACACGCTGCCGAGCCGCTACTGCGAGAGCGACCGGTTTGGCCCCATCGCCTGGGAACTCTTCGGCCGCGACAACGACCGCGCCGAGCAGGTGCGCTCGATCTGCCGCTGGATCGACACCAACGTCGAGTACTCGGCGGGCTCGACCGACGGCAGGACGTCGGCCTGGGATGTGTGGCAGTCCAGGAAGGGCGTCTGCCGCGACTACACGCACCTCGCGATCGCCTTCTGCAGGGCTCTCTCGATCCCCGCGCGCTACGTCGGCGGCTACGGGGTCGGCCTTGAGCCCATGAACTTCCACGCCTGCTTCGACGCCTACCTGGGCGGGAGCTGGCGGCTGTTTGACCCGACTGACCAGATCGACCCGGGCCTTCTCGTCGCGGCCGCCCACGGGCGCGACGCCGCGCAGGCGGGGCTGACGACCATCTTCGGGCGCGTGATCTCCGCGCCCGTCGAGGTGCAGTGCTCTGTGGCCGTGGAGCCGGCGCCTCAGTCGGCGGGGATCCGCATCGAGTAGAAGCTGCGGTAGACGAAGACCAGGGCCACGACGAATATCGCGGCGCCAAGCCCGTGCTTGATCGCCGGCTCCATCTTGACCGCGATCTCTACGGCCAGGAGGCCAAAGAGGGTGGTGAACTTGATGACCGGGTTGAGCGAGACGGACGAGGTGTCCTTGAACGGGTCGCCCACCGTGTCGCCGACGACCGTCGCGGCGTGAAGGGGCGTCCCCTTCTGCTTGAGCTCGACCTCGACGATCTTCTTCGCGTTGTCCCAGGCGCCGCCTGCATTGGCCATGAAGATGGCCTGGAAGAGCCCGAAGAAGGCGATGCCGATCAGGTAGCCGATAAAGAAGTACGGGTCGAAGAACGCCAGCGCCAGGGAGAAGCAGAAGACGACGATGAAGATGTTGATCATGCCCTTCTGCGCGTACTGCGTGCAGATGCGCACGACCTCCTTCGAGGCCGAGACCGAGGCCGTGGAGGCGTCGAGCTTCATGTTCTCCTTGATGTAGACGACCGCGCGGTACGCGCCCGTGACCACAGCCTGCGTGCTGGCCCCCGTGAACCAGTAGACGACCGCGCCGCCCATCAGCAGGCCCATCATCGACTCCGGGTGAACGAGCGAGAGACGCTCGATCGTGTCCGGATGGATCTTCATGAGGAGCATGATGATTCCGAAAACCATCGTCGTCGCGCCGACGACCGCCGTGCCGATAAGCACGGGCTTCGCCGTGGCCTTGAACGTGTTGCCGGCGCCGTCGCCCTTCTCAAGCTGGTGCTTGGCGTTCTCGAAGTCCGGCTTGAAGCCGAAGTCGCGCTCGATCTCTGCGGCGGTTTCCCTGCGGGCCTCGATCTGCGAGAGCTCGTAGACCGACTGTGCGTTGTCCGTCACGGGTCCAAAGCTGTCGACCGCGATCGTCACAGGGCCCATGCCAAGGAAACCGAACGCCACAAGGCCGAAGGCAAAGATCGGGGCCGCAAAGCGGAACTCCTCGGGCATGATCGACTGGAGTGGCGCCGTGCCGGATATCAGGTACGCCCCGAACATGAGGGAGAGGATGACAAGGCCCGTCCAGAAGGCGGAGAAGTTGCCGGCCACAAAGCCCGACAGGATGTTGAGGGACGCGCCTCCCTGCCTGGACGACGTGACGACCTCCTTGACGTGGCGGCTCTCCGTCGAGGTGAAAACCTTCGTGAACTCCGGAATCAGGGCGCCCGCGATCGTCCCGAAGGAGATGATGGTCGCCAGGACCCACCACAGGCCGCCGGGGCAGAGGGGATGGTTCGCCAGGAGAAGATACGTGGCGGCGTAGGTGACCGCGATCGAGACCAGGGACGTGATCCAGACGAGGCTCGTCAGCGGGTGCTCGAGGTTGAAGTCCTTCTCTTTCCCAAACAGAGCGTTCGAGACGACGTTGTTCACGAAGTAGCAGAGAAGGGACGTGACGAGCATCAGGATGCGCATCGCGAAAAGCCATACGATCAGCGTCGCGCAGAGGCCGGGATTCGCGGCCAGTGCGAGCGCCAGGAAGGCGATCAGCGCCACGCCGGTCACCCCGTAGGTCTCGAAGCCGTCGGCGGTCGGGCCGACGGAGTCGCCCGCGTTGTCACCGGTGCAGTCGGCGATGACGCCGGGGTTGCGCGGGTCATCCTCGGGCAGGTTGAAGACGATCTTCATCAGGTCCGCGCCGATGTCCGCGATCTTGGTGAAGATGCCGCCGCAGATCCGCAGCGCCGAGGCTCCAAGCGATTCGCCGATGGCGAAGCCGATGAAGCACGGGCCCGCGAGCTCAGAGGGCAGGAACTTCAGGATGCAGATCATGAAGAAGAGCTCGATGGCCACGAGAAGCAGGCCGACGCTCATGCCGGACTTGAGCGGTATGAGCAGTGTCGCGAGCGGATTGCCCTTTAGCGCGGAGAAGGCCGCGCGGGAATTCGCCACCGTGTTGATTCGGATGCCGAACCAGGCCACGCCGTAGCTGCCGAGAATGCCGAGGATGGAGGCCAGCAGAATCACGACGACATTGCCCGCGGACTGGCCGGAGAGGTTCCCGAAGTAGTATCCCATGCAGACCGCGATCAGCACCCACAGCACGGCGAGGAACTTTCCCTGCTGCGCGAGGTAGGTCTTGCACGTCTCCCATATGATGTTGGAGACGGCGGCCATCGAAGAGTGCACGGGCAGGTTCCTCGTCTGGACGTACTGCATCCAGCCGAAGACCATGCCGCCGACACAGACGACGAGGCCTATCATGAGCACGGCCGATCCACCGAGTGATCCGTTCATGAAAGAGACGGAGTTTAGGTCGGGGATCTTGATGTCTGATTCGCCCGCGCGAACCGACGGAATCAGGAATAACGCCAATGCGGCAGCCATTCCCAACTGCGATGTTTTGGGTAACTTCATGTTGTGGGGTAGGGG
>DASRSJ010000282.1:0-16211 GCA_035656555.1 Opitutaceae bacterium | reverse complement strand
GTGCCGAGGGTTCTGCCTCAGGGTGAAAAACCTTAGTCCAAAATGCGTATTTCACACCGGGAATCGTTCGATACTGCGCGGGGTTTGCACATCCTCTGTGGCCATCATGATCTACGCCGCACAAACGCCTTGTCACTCCATTTGAATCCCGTCAGGACCGAAGCCCCCCCCGCAGCCCGAGATGAATCCCGCTGAAGCCACCGACTACCTGAACCGGATCGAGGACGACCTGAGGCACAACATCCTGCCCTTCTGGATCGAGAAGGTGGCCAACAGGGAGACCAAGAGCTTCGTCGCTTCCCTTACAAATGACCTGGAAGTGGATGCCACGGCGGAGCGGGGCGCTCTGCTTACCAGCCGCATCCTGTGGACCTACTCGGCGGCCTACATCCAGTTTGGGGACCCGGACTACCTGGCTATGGCCGAGTTGGCCTACGAGGACCTCTCGGTCCATTTCGAGGACAAGGAGAACGGGGGCTATTGGTGGTCGATCGCCGCTGACGGGACGGTCACCGGGGACCGCAAGCAGGTCTACGGGCAGGCCTTCGCGATCTACGCCTTGACGGAATTCCACGTGGCCTCCGGCAAGCAGGAGGCCCTGGACAAGGCGGTAGCGACCTACCGGCTGGTCGAGAAGCACGCGCGCGCGAACCACGGCGGCTATCTCGAGGCGTTCAGCCGCACCTGGCAGCCGATCCCGGACATGCGTCTCAGTGAGATCGACATGAATGAGCCCAAGTCGCAGAACACGCACCTCCACGTGATGGAGGCCTACTCGAGGCTCCTTGTTGTGTGGCCTGATACCGGGCTGCGCAAGGCGCTGGCCGAGCTCCTCCAGATCATGCTCGTGCGGATCCTGAACCCGAAGACCGGCCACCTGGGCCTTTTCTTCTCGGAGGACTGGAAGCCCAAGTCGGACAGGATCTCCTACGGCCATGACATCGAGGCGGCATGGCTCCTCATGCGGGCCGCGGAGTCGCTCGGGGAGCCGGCCATCGTGAAGGTGATCCGCCCCCTTGCGCTTCGCATCGCGGAGGCGACCCTCGACGAGGGAGTTGACGAGGACGGCGGCGTCTACAACCAGGGCGCGCCGCACGGACTGATCACAGACTCCAACAAGGAGTGGTGGCCCCAGGCCGAGGCCGTCATCGGCTTCATCGACACCTACCAGCACTCGGGCGAAGAGAAGTACCTCAACGCCGCGTTCAAGACATGGAACTTCATCGAGCTGCGCCTCATCGATCACATGCGCGGCGAATGGTTCCGCGGCGTCACCAAGGAGGGCGAGGTGCTGGACACAGAGCTCAAGGTGAGCTTCTGGAAATGCCCCTACCACAACGGCCGAACGGGCCTTGAGGCCACACGCCGCCTTCGGAGCATCATCGAGAAGGAAAACTCAAAGATTTAATCATGAAAAAGAAGACGAAGACCCCCGCAAAGAAGGCCGCGCCGGCCGCGTTCACGGCGCGCCTCAAGAAGCTCCGCTCGGAGCACGAGAAATTCCTTTCGAGGAAGAACCCGGTGGACAAGAACTGGGATAACGGCGTCTTCGAGCGCTTCGCCAACCCGGCAATCACCTATCGCCACGCCCCCATAGAGTGGCGCTTCGACCTGAACCCGGCGACCAACCCGTTCCTCATGGAGCGACTCGGCGTCAACGCGACGTTGAACCCGGGCGCATTCCTGTGGAAGGGCAAGATCCACATGGTCGTCCGCTTCGAGGGCTACGACCGCAAGAGCCTGTTCGCGATCGCCGAGAGCCCCAACGGCGTCGACAACTGGCGCTTCTGGGATGAGCCGGTGGACCTGCCGGAGATGAAGCCGGAGACGAACGTCTACGACATGAGGATCACGTTCCACCAGGACGGCTGGATCTACGGCGTCTTCTGCTCCGAGGCCAAGGATCCCAACGCGAAGCCGGGCGATCTCTCCAGCGCCGTGGCCGTGGCCGGCATCGTGCGCACGAAGGACTTCAAGAAGTGGGAAAGGCTTCCCAACCTGAAGACGCCCGCGTCGCAGCAGCGAAATGTCGTCCTGCACCCGGAGTTCGTCGACAGGCAGTACGCCTTCTACACGCGCCCGATGGACGGCTTCATCGACGTCGGCTCGGGTGGCGGCATCGGCTGGACGCTCTGCAAGGACATCACAACCGGCGTCACGGGCCCCGAGGCCATCATCGACGGCCGCGCCTACCACACGATCAAGGAGGTCAAGAATGGCCAGGGCCCGGTCCCGATCAAGACTCCGAGTGGCTGGCTGCATCTGGCGCACGGCGTTCGCAACTGCGCAGCGGGCCTGCGCTACGTCCTCTACATGTTCATGACCTCGCTCGAGGATCCGTCGCGCGTCATCGCGCGCCCGGGCGGCCATTTCCTCGCCCCCTATGGCGGTGAGGGCTTCGGAGACGTCTCGAATGTCACCTTCACGAACGGCTGGGTGCAACTTCCGGACAAGGCGAAGACGGTCCTCATCTACTACGGCGGGTCAGACACGCGCTGTTATGTGGCGCGCACGAGCGTCGACCGCCTGGTAGACTGGTGCCTGAACACGCCCGAGGATGCACTCACGACCCGCAAGGCCGTGGACCAGCGCCTGGCGCTGATCCGCGCCAACCGGGCGCTTCTCGGCAAATAAGGCTCAGGGGGCCGTCAATGTGACGGTTGCCTTGCCTGCCGGGTAAGGCTCCTCGGACACGGAGCCCGTGGGCCACCTGACGCGTATCTTGCGCGGCGGGTTGCCCTGCGGGTAGCCGAAGAAGCACGCGGGGGTCGACTGGCTGTAGTAGCCGGAACCCGCGTAGACCTCCATGACCTCGGCGGTGCCGTCGGAGAGCTCCACGGTCACAAGGGATCCGACGGCGGTAGGGTTGCCCGGGGAGCCGTGAAGCAGGACGCGGAGGGGGTTGTGGCCGGGGATGCCGGAATTGTGGAAGGCGAGCGTGGAGTCGTCGTTCCTCGTCACGAGGAAGTCGGGCCAGCCGTCCTGGTCCAGGTCGAGCGCGCTCAGCGCCTTCGCGTCGCCGTTCACTATAAGGCCGCTCTCGGCGGGGGCGACGGCGGCGAATTGCCCGTGGCCGTCGCTCATGAGGAGCTGGCTCAGGCCCCCGTCGAAGTGGCCGACCGACACGATCGGTGCGAACGAGTTCTGGACCATGTACAGTCCGGCGTGACCGGCTCCGTCGAAGTCCCCGGCGACCATGCCCTGGACAGGCGAGATCTGCGCGATCCTCGGGAGGGGCTCGAACTTGAAGGTGCCGTCAGGCTGGCTGAGGAAGACGCCGCTCCTGAACTCGGTTGCGGCGTATTTCTTGGCCTTGGCCAGCTTGTCGTCGCCGACAACCTGCCCGAGCGTCGCCCGCGCGTACGAGTCGAAGGTCGGGAAGCGCTTCATGACCGAGGGGATCGAGGCAGCCAGGTCGTGACGGGTGCGCCAGGGATAGACGGTCTCCCCCTCGTAGTACGCCTCGATGAGCTGCGTCGTACCGTTGCCGCGGAAGTCCCCCGAGTAGAGCAGGGCGGGCTGCTTCGCGCTGGCGTGGTAGTGGGTGTTGAGCCCGAGGTTGCCGAACACGTAGTCGATCTTCCCGTCTCCGTTGAAGTCCGCCGCGGCGATCGAGGTCCACCACCCGGTCCCGGCAGCCGTGAAACCCGCCTTGTCGGACCAGTCCTCGAATCCCTTGCCCTGGTTGTTGTGGAAGTATTTCACGCTGCCCCAGTCGATTGCGAGCACGAGGTCGGCCCATCCGTCGCCGTCGACGTCGGTCCACAGGGCCGAAGTGACCATGCCGACGTTGCGCAGCCCCGGGGCGAGCGTGTCGGTCACGTCCTCGAACTTTCCGCCGCGGTTGGCGAGGAGGGCGCTCTGGGGCGTCGCCGGGTACTGACCCGGGGTGATGCGCGCCCCGATGAAGAGGCCGAGCCTGCCCGTGTGGTCAAAGTCAGCGGCGGCGACGGCGCCGGCGCTAATCGGCAGCGGAGGCAGGGCGTCAGCGGGCGCCGCCTTAAAGCCTCCGTGGCCGTCATTGAGGTAGAGTCTTGGCTGGTACTCGGGGGATCCGGCGGGAAGCGAGTTGCCACCCTTCGTGACCAGGAGGTCCTGCCGGCCCGTGCCGGCCGAGTCGAAGAGGAGGACCGGGCCGTCGTTGACCTGGGTGCCCGTCGCGACGGCCGTGGCATCGGTCGAGGCATAGGACCCCGCCTGCGACGCGTGGAGTACGCGCAGCGTGTCGCGGGTTGTTCCCCCAATCACGACGTCATCGAGGCCGTTGCCGAACACGTCCCCGACCGCGAGCGCGGGCCCATGTGGGTTCATCCGGATCGGCAGCAACTTCTGTATATAGATCTCGTCGACCACGTCCTCGTGCGAGGCGAAGGAGAGCCCGGCTTGGGCGCTCACCTCAGCGAACTGCGCGGGAGGCTGCGCAGCGTCCGCAGGAATCGGGATTACCTGGGAGGGTTCGGTGATCGTATAGCGCCTGTCGACGGCAAGATTCTCGAAGGACTGCACGTGCCCGCTCGGCCAATTCACCGTGAGCTTCCTGATCACGGTGTCCTTGCCGAGGCCGAAATGGACCATGGGCTCGCTGCTCGACATGTAGCCGCGCGAGAGCGTCAGGGGATGCAGCTGGACTCCCAGGGCGCTCTCCACCCGTACCGTGGCCCCGATGCCGTAGCTGTTTGATGCCGTTCCGCGCAGTTCGATGTTCACCACGTGCCCGCTGTCGGCGTCGTTGCGCAGAATGGTTACCCCGCTGTGGAAGTTGGAGTAGACGATGTCGAGGTTGCCGTCTCCGCTCAGGTCGCCAAGGGCCGCGCCGAAGGCGACGCCCTTCTTCGCGATGCCCCACTCGTCGCTCATGTCCTTGAACTCGAGGTCGCCCATATTGCGCAGCCCGAGGTGGCGCTCAGCCTGCGGCGGACTCTCGTACATGATGCGGATGCGCTCCGTCGGGCTCTCGGCCCTCATCATCCTGGCCAGCGTGTCGGCGCCGGGATCCCTCGGGAAGCCATTGCTCACGAAGAGGTCGAGGCGCCCATCGTTGTCCAGGTCCTCGAGGCGCACGGACCAGGTCCAGTCCGTCGCCGCGACCCCGGCAAGGAAGGAGGCCTCCTGAAAGCTGCCCGTGCCGGTGTTCAGGAGAAGCGCGTTCCTGTGGTACTTCGGGACCGCACCGGGATCCTCCTCAGTGCGCCCGCGCGCGTCGGCAAGCAGGTGCTGGTCCCTCATGTGGGACGTGGCCGCCATGTCCGCGACGAGGAAATCGATGCGGCCATCGTTGTTCACGTCGCCGAGGTCCGCGCCCATGGAGGAGAAGGCCGTGTGGGGCATCACCTTGAGCATGTCCGTGAAGGTGCCGTCCCTGTTGTTCTTGTAGAGGCGATCCGGGTAGCCGTAGTCGTTCGCCACGTAGAGGTCAGGCCAGCCGTCGTTGTCGAAGTCCCACCAGGTCGCCGAGTGGCTCTGCGACTCCCCGAGGATGCCGCCGCTGTCGGTCACGTTGCTGAACGTGCCGTTGCGGTTGTTGTGCATCAGGATCCCGCGCTGGCCCTTCGGGTGCGCCGTGATGCTCAGGATGTTCGTCGCGATGTAGAGGTCCAGGTAGCCGTCCCGGTCGTAGTCCGAGAAGGCTGCCATGACGCTCGAGTCCACCACGTCCAGGCCGTAGGCGTGCGCCATCTCCTTGAAGGTCCCGTCGCTCTGGTTCACGTAGAGCAGGTTCGGCGCGTTGTAGCGGCAGACGTAGATGTCGAGGCGGCCGCTGTTGTTGATGTCGACGAAGGTTGCGCCCTGGTTCCAGACGCCCTGCGCCGCCCCGACGCCGGCTTTCTCCGTCACGTCCTCGAACTTGTAACCGCCGAGGTTGCGGAAGAGGCGGCAGCCCTCGGTCTTGCTGACCACGTAGACGTCGGCCAGCCCGTCGCCGTCGTAGTCGCCGATGGCGATTCCCGTGCCCACGGAGGAGGTCTCGAACTCCTCGTAGAGGTCGCCGTGCATCCTAGGGTCCGCGTACTTGTTCTCGGTCCTGACTCCAGTCGAGTCCGGCGTCAGCTCCGTGAACATCGTGGCCCCGCGCGGGAAGGGATGCGCGGCCAGCGCCTTGCTCGTGATCGACCCCGCCGTGTCCGCCGCGAGTCCCAGCGAGGCACCCAGCAGGCTGAGGGTGCCGGCGAGGATCCATGTCGCGCTTCGTGTCCGGTTCAGGGGCATCTTTGGATTGCGATCGCAGGAACCTTGGGGGCGGGAGTCAAGGAGCTCGCTCATTGAGGGAAGTTCAGGGTGACGGAGGGCGAGCCGGCGGGGAGCGACGCATCGGACACCGCGCCTGAGGGCCAGAGCACACGGATCCTGGTCGGCGGCTGGTTGTCCGGGTAGCCGAAGAAGCACTCGGGGCTGGACTGGCTGTAGTAGCCCGACCCCGCCGCGACCTCGGCGGTCTCGGTCGATCCGTCGGCCTGCTCGACGCTGATGCGCGCCCCGACGCCGGTGGGGTTCCCGGCGGGGCCTCGCAGGAGTACGCCGAAGGACCGGCGGCCCGCGCGGCCGCCGTTGTGGAACGCGAGGGACGTTGAATTGTTCCGGGTGACGAGGAAGTCAGGCCATCCGTCGCCGTCCAGGTCCGCGACGGCGAGGGCCTTCGCGTCACCGGGAACCACAAGGCCGCTCGCCAGCGGCTCGACGGCGGCGAAGTTTCCGCGCCCGTCGCCGCGGAGCAGCTGGCTTATCCCGCTGTCGATGCGGCCGTCGGAGCGGATGGGCGCGTAGGAGTTCTGCACCGCGTAGACCCCCGCGTGACCGCTGCCGTCGAAGTCGCCGGCCACCACGCCCTGAAGAACCGAGATCTGCGCGATCCTGGGAAGAGGCGAGAACTTGTAGGTCCCGTCGGGCTGGCTCAGGAACACGCCGCTCCTTAGCTCGCCCGCCTCGAACCTGCGCGCCTTCGACAGACGGTCCTGGCCCACGATCTCCGCCAGCGTGGCACGCGCGTAGTAGGCGTTCTTCGTGAAGCGCTTCATGACGCTCGGCACGGCGGCGGCCATGCCCTTCCTGCTGCGCCAGGGATAGATCTGATCGCCCTCATAGTAGGCCTCGATCAACTGGCTCGTGCCGTTGCCGCGGAAGTCCCCGTAGTAAAGAAGCGCCGGGTGCGCGGCGTCCGCGTGGTACTGCGTGTTGAGGCCCGCGTTGCCGACCACGAAGTCGGGTCGTCCGTCCCCATTGAAGTCGGCCGAGGCGATGGAGGTCCACCATCCGGTGCCGGCGGCCGCGAAGCCCGCCTTGTCAGACCAGTCCTCGAGACCCTTGCCCCGGTTGTTGTGGAAGTACTTCACGCCGCCCCACTCGAGAGTCAGCAGCAAGTCAGGCCAGCCGTCGCGGTCGACATCGCTCCAGACGGCCGACGTCACCATGCCGACGCTGCGAACCGCCGGGGCCAGCGCGTCGGTGACGTCCTCGAACTTTCCGCCGCGGTTGGCGAGGAGCGCGCTCTGGGGGGCCAGTGGGTACTGGCCGGGCAGGAACCGGCCACCGATGAAGACGCCAAGCCTGCCGCAGTGATCGAAATCCGCGGCGGCGACGGCGCCAGCGTTGATCGAAAGGGGAGGAAGGGCGTCGTCCGCCGCGGGCCTGAATCCGCCATGCCCGTCGTTGAGGAAGAGCCTCGGCTGGTACTCGGCCGCGCCCAAGGGCAGCGTGTTGCCGCCCTTCGTCACCAGCATGTCCGCACGGCCCGTCCCCGCGGCGTCAAAGAGGAGGACCGGGCCGTCGTCGGCCGCCGCATGCGTGGCGAGGAGGGGCGCCTCGGCGGAGAGGAACGTCCCGTTGGTCGAGGAAGCCATGACGCGCAGCGGATCAAGGGTCGTCCCGCCGATGACGGCGCTGTCCCGGCCATTGCCGAGGACATCGCCGACTGCGAGCGCGGGCCCGCGCCGATTGAGGCGCACGGGAATCACCTTCTGCAGGTAGGTCTCGTCGACCAGCTCCTCGCGCGAAGCCTGGGAGAAACCGTCCTGCTTGGAGACCTCGGCAAACTGCCCGGGAGGCCGTGCGGGTGGGGGCGAGAGGGTGGCCGCGGCCGCGGGCTCTATTATAGTGTAGCGTTGATCGACCTCGAGGTTCTCGAACACCTGGACATGCCCGCTCGGCCAGTTGACCGTCAGCCGCCTGATGAGGGTGTCGCTCCCGAGGCCGAAGTGGACCATGGGCTCGCTGCTCGACATGTAGCCGCGTGCAAGGGTCAGGGGATGCACCTGCACGCCGAGGGCGCTCTCGACCTTCACGGTCGCGCCGATGCCGTAGCGGTTGGACGCCGAACCGCGCAGGTCGATGTTCACGACGTGCCCCGCGTCGGCGTCGTTGCGCATGACGCTCACGCCGCCCTCGTAGTTCGAGTACACGAGGTCGAGGTTGCCGTCGCCGCTCAGGTCTCCAAAGGCGGCGCCGAAGCTGACGCCCGTCTGGTTCAGGCCCCACTCGGGCCCGACGCTCTCGAATTTGAGGTCGCCCAGGTTTTTGAAGGCGAGGTGCGTCTCGACCAGCACGGGACTATTATAGAGCACCTTGATGCGCTCCTCGGCCGTCTCCACGTGGATCGCGCTCGCGTTGACATCGGGGTTGGGGTCGCGGTTGAAGCCGTTCGTGACAAAGAGATCCTGGCGGCCGTCGTTGTCCAGGTCCTCGAAGCGCACGGACCAGGTCCAGTTCGAGGCGGCGATGCCGGCCAGGTAGGCGCCCTCGCGGAAGTGGTCGGTCCCCGTGTTCAGGTAGAGGGCGCTCCTGTGGAGCTTCTGCGCGGCGGGCGAGCTGTCGGACTCCGCGTCGCGCTCGCGCGAATCGGCGATCGAGTTCTGGTCCTTCTGGTGGGTCGTGGCCGCCATGTCCGCGACGAAGAAATCGACCAAGCCGTCATTGCTCACGTCGCCGACGTCGGAGCCCATGGAATAGAAGGACGTGTGCGGCAGGACCTGGTCCACGGAGTCGGTGAAGGTCCCGTCGCGGTTGTTGCGGTAGAGCCTGTCGGGCGAGCCGTAATCGTTCGTGACGAAAAGGTCCGGCCACCCGTCGTTGTCGAAATCCCACCACGTGGCGGAGTGGCTCTGGCCCTCGCCCGATATCCCGGCGACCTCCGTCACGTCCGTGAAGGTGCCGTTGCGGTTGTTGTGGAAGAGATAGCCGCGCTGCCCGTTCGGATGGGCGGCGTTATCCAGCATGTTGGTCGTGATGTAGACATCGAGCCAGCCGTCGCGGTCATAGTCGCTGAAGGCCGCCATGACGCTCGAGTCCTTCACGTCCAGGCCGTAGGCGTGGGCCATCTCCTTGAATGTGCCGTCGCCCTGGTTTATATAGAGGAGGTTCGGCGCGTTGAAGCGGCAGACATAGATGTCGAGACGGCCGCTGTTGTTGATGTCGACGAACGTGGCGCCGAGGTTCCAGACCCCTGGCTCGGCGCCGACGCCGGCCTTCTGCGTCACGTCCTCGAACTTGTAGCCGCCAAGGTTTCGGAAGAGGTGGCAGCCGTGCGTCTTCGAGACGACGAAGATGTCGGCCTTGCCGTCGTTGTCATAGTCGCCGATCGCGACCCCGGTGCCTATCGATCCGCCCTCGAACTCCTGGTAGAGCGTGCTCCACATCCTGGGATCGTCGTACTTGTTGTCGGCCACGATCCCCGTGTCCGCAGCTGGCAGCTGCGTGAACATCGTCTTTCCCCGGGGATGGGAGCGCGGTGCCACCGGCCTGCCCGAGATGGAGCCGTCGGCGCCCTCTGCAGGCATGCAGGCCGCGGAAAGGCACGCCAGGGCGGCCATCCCCGCCGCCCGCATCATCCTCCCGCGGGGGGTTTTGGTGGCGGCAGACATTGCAGGAGGGCAATGGGACGAAGCGGCCAAGGCGTAGTCAAGGAACGTTTTGCCAGAGGGAGTGGCCCGGACTTTTCTTGCGTGATCCTAGGGGTCTAAGATTGCATGAACCCTCCAAAATCTTGGAGCCTACGCCATCATCCCAGTGAGCAACCCCACATGGATATCCCGCAGGGCCTGGCTTGCGGTCCCGCTCCTGGCCCTGGCCTTCATGGTCGCGACGACGGCCAGGCGTGCCGTCAGGCTGTCCCACCTTGAGGCCGTCGCCGGCGCGCCCGCGCCCGCCGTGGCCGGTTCCCACGGCCTAGCCTGGCAGCCCAGGCTCATCATCCCCGGCCACCATAACGAGAGCTACGAGTGGCTCGACCAGACCTACCAGATGCTCGCGAAGGGCGAGTGGCGGGTGCGCACGGTCGACTACGAGAACGCCCCCGGCGGCCACGACGTGTTCTCGCCGTCCCCCTATCGCTGGTGGCTCGGCCTTGTCGCCTACCTCCACTCGGGCTTCACGCCCATGCCGCTCAGGCCGTCCGTGGAGTGGGCGGCCGTCTATGCGGATCCCATCCTGCTGCTGCTCTTCGGCATCGCCACGACGCTGTTTGTCGCCTGGCGCTTCGGGATCCTGGCCGCCGCGCTCTCGAGCGCCGCGACGGCGACGCTCTTTCCCTTCGCCGCGGAGTTCCTCCCCGGCGTTCCGGACGACGGCGGCCTGGCGCTGATCCTGGCAATCTGGAGTCTCCTGCCGCTCCTAGCGGGGGCCGGGGAGTCCGACGAGAAGCTGCGCCGCCGCTGGTTCGGCGCCGGCGGCGTCATCGGGGCCCTGGGGCTCTGGGTCAACGTGCCCCATGAGCTGCCGATCCTGATCGGCCTCGGACTCTCGGGAGTGGCCGCCGCCCGGATGTCGCGGGGAACCCCGGGGTCGCTGCCCTGGAGAGCCTGGTCCCAGGCAGGGGCGGCGAGCTGCCTCGTCGCCTACGTCATCGAGTTTTTTCCCTCCCATATGGCCTCGTGGGAGCTGCGGGTCATCCACCCGGTTTTCGGCGTGGCCTGGCTGGGAGCCGGCGAGATCATCGTGCGAACGGCCTCCGCGATCCAGAATGGCCGCTCGAGGGCGGGATGGCGCGGCGTCGTGGTCTGGATCCTCGCCGTGGCCGCGCTGGCCTCCGTCCCGGCCGCACTTTGGTTCGGCAAGAACCTGGGCTTCCTGGCCCTAGACCTTCCTTCGATGCGGCTTTCGCTCCTGCCGAGCGGCGCCTCCGCCGCGAACCTCTGGGCGTGGCTCCTGCAGAATGGCTTTACGGCCACCGTCTATGCGACGGTGCTCCCATTGCTGGTCCTTGTTCCGGCTGTGGCGATCCTCTCCATGCCGCGGCTCTTTCCCGCGAATCTTCGCATCCCTATCGCTCTGGCCCTCGGTCCCGTGCTGGTCGCCGTCCTCTTTGCAGTCCGCCAGATCAGCTGGTGGAACGGCGTCGATGCGGCGCTCCTCGCCCTACTGGTGGTCACGGCCGCCGCCGCGTCCACGCTCCCGAGACAGGGACTGGTCGCCTCCGTGTCGGCGGCTGCCGCGCTCCTCTTCCTCCTGCCAGGTGCCATGCAGCTCTGGCCCTCGGGCAAGACAGACCTTTCCGACGGCCTCACCGAGACCGAGGTCGTGGGCCTCGTTGAGAGGGACATGGCGTATTGGCTGGCCAAGCACGCGGGCCCCGTTGGCGCCACCGTGCTGGCCCCTCCGAACGAGACGGCCACCCTTTATTATTATGGAGGGATCCGAGGACTGGCCTCATTCGGCTGGGACAACAGGGACGGCTTCCAGGCGGCCGTCCGCATCGTGAGCGCCACCACACCCGAGGAGGCCCAGGAACTTATCGGCATCCATGGCGTGACGCATCTTATTATTCCGCATTGGGATCCGTTCATGGACGCCTACGCGCAGATCGGCGAGGGCCAGGTTGAGGGCACGTTCCTGGCAAGGCTTCACCAGTGGAACCTGCCGCCGTGGCTTAAGCCCGTGCCTTATCTCCTGCCGACTATAGGGGGGTTTGAAGGACAGTCCGTCGATATATTGGAGGTTGTTGATGAGCAGGATGATGCCACAGCCGCCAGCCGCCTCGTTCAGTATTTCATAGATATGGCGCAGCTTGATCTGGCAACAAAGGCCGGGGTGCGCCTGAGGCGTTTCCCAGCGGATCTGGGAGCCCTCCTTGCGCGGACCCAGCTGGAGATCGCCACTGAAAATCCCGATTACACTCAGACGCTCGATCTCCTACTGAAGCGTGTGGCCTCCGGCTCCGACCGGGCGCTCCCCTGGGACCAGCGGGTGAATCTCTCGATCGTGATGGCGCAGACCCACCATGTGGATCTCGCGATTCCCCGGGTGAAGCAGTGCCTCGAGGAAGCCGACGAGGACAACTTGCGCTCCCTCAGCACGAATTCGCTTTATCGCCTCCAGTACCTGCGAAAGGGCCTTGGCCTCCAGTTCAAGGACCCGAAGATAGCCGCCGCGGCGGCGGACCTCCTCCCGGCAGACCTCCGAGGCCGCTTGGGCGAATAGGTTCAAAATTAGTTGGGTGGGATGCCCCGATAGGTAAAGGGTATCAATTGCGGTATAAGGAAACTCATTCCCTAAAAAAAGGGGATGGGGTATAAACCTCCCGTCTACACGTCTGCTATCCCCGGATTTACCCCCGCCGGCAGACGATTCGCCCCAAATTACCAGAGGATTCTCATAGGAGGCTCCGTCTGCGCCTGTCCCAAACCCTAGTCCTAATACACCAAAAAATGCCTGCTAATCGTACGCTCGCGCTGCTTCGTGCCCTCACGGTCACATCCGCGCTTGGTCTAGCGATAGTGCCCCGAATCGCGGTCGCTCAGACCGCTCCTGATACCACCACAACGACGACGACGACGACCGTCGCGCCCGCACCCGCCTCCGATGCGGAAGAGCCCACAGTGCTCTCCCCGTTCGTTGTCGACGCTGCTGAGGACAAAGGAAGTTACCGCGCCAACAGCACGTTGGCTGGTACCCGCGTCCGCACCGACCTGAAGGATGTCGCCTCCGCGATCTCCGTGGTCACGGCGCAGTTCCTCCAGGACACCGGCGCGAAGAACGCCTCTGACCTCCTCGTTTACACCCCCAGCACGGAGGTCGCAGGCCTTCGTGGTAACTTCTCGGGCGCCGCGGGCAGCGCGGTCGTCCAGGAAAACACGGTTTCCGCCACGACCCGCGTTCGTGGTCTCGATTCCGCTGACAACACCCGCGACTACTTCCTGACGGACATTCCGTGGGACAGCTTCGACGTGGGTCGCGTTGACCTCCAGCGCGGACCGAACTCGATCCTCTTCGGAACGGGCTCGCCGGCCGGTATCATCAACATCTCGACCAACGGTGCGTCGTTCAACAACTCGTACAACGTCTCGAACCGCTTCGACCAGTATGGCTCGCTGCGCGACTCCGCGACGATCAACCAGGAGCTTATCCCTGGAATCCTCGCGATCCGCCTCGCGGCCCTCGAGGACAACGAGAAGTTCGAGCAGGCTGACGCCTTCGAGAACACCAAGCGCTACTACGGCGCGTTCCGCTTCGATCCGAAGCTGTTCGGCAAGGACAGCCACACGACGATCCGCGGCAACTTCGAGCGCGGCACCCAGACCTCGGACGAGCCCCGCACGCTCCCCCCGACGGATGAGATCACACCGTGGTTCTCGAGCTCGCTGAACATCGGCGGCGTGACGAACCCTGGCTACAACAAGCTCACGGAAAACCAGTTCTCCAACACGAACCCCACGGCTGGCGGCAACGTCCCCGGTGGTTCGGGTGGTCCTGAGTCGGCCAACTACTTCCAGCTCGGTGGCTGGTCGCAGGGTCGCTCGTACTGGGCTGACGTGGTCAACTACTACGAGGCCACGCCCCTCTCCATCAACCCGACCGCGGGCGGTCTCGCCCCCTCCGGCTCCCCGATCCACGTGATCACGGCCGAGGCCAACCAGGGCCTCGCTCCTGGTGCGGCGATCGCTGGCATCAGCGCCTTCCGCCCGGACGCCATCCCGCCGTTCAGCCTCATCGCCGACTACATCGGCGTGAATGACACGGTGAACAACGGCAACGAGCCCTTCAAGGCCGTCCCCGGTGGCGCGTACTACACGGACAAGGTCCTCACGGACACTTCGATCTTCAACTTCTACAAGAAGCTGCTCGATGGTCCGAACAAGCACGAGTGGAAGAACTGGAACGCCTTCAACCTCTCGCTCGATCAGAGCTTCTTCGATGACCGCCTGGCCTTCGAGGTTGCCTATGACCAGCAGAAGTACGTCGAGGGCGCCGAGCCGTTCCTCGAGGGTGAGAACTACGCCATCAACGTCGACGTCAACCAGACGTACGCTGACGGCACGGCCAACCCGAACGTCGGTCGCCCATATGTCGCCAACGCGACGTCGGGTGGTGAGGACAACAACTACCAGACGACCACGACCCGCCAGACGTACCGCATCACGCCGACCGGCGAGCTGCGCTCCTCTGACTTCTTCAGCAACCCGACGTTGACCTACCTCTTCGGTAAGAGCGACATCACGGCGCTGTACGAGAAGAACACGGTTGTGTTGAGCACCTACCAGTTCGCGGAGTTCGCGACCGGCCCGGAGTTCATGTCCGAGAACAATCCTGTCACGGACAACAACGACACCGCGACGGAGAATTCCAACCGTTCCTACGAGTTCCTGGCCTATGTCGGTCCGAGCCTCGCCGGCGCCACCTCGGCCTCGAACTCGAACCTGAACAACCTGAACTACGTCATCGCTCCTGCCGCGCACGAGCAGACACGTAACTTCAACTCGACCTGGAACCAGCCGACCGACCCGTCCAACCCGGGCTACGTCAATCCGGCCGCTCCGTACACGTACACCAGCACGGTGAACGGCACGACGACGACCAACTCGACGCAGGCCAACAACCCGGCCAACTACGTTGGCTGGTCCAACGAGCAGATCTCGTATCTGTTCGCGAGCGACCCGAAGGAGCTGCCTGACCTGGTCTCCTCGGCCAGCCGCACGCGCTACACCGACGAGTCAGAGGGCATCACCTGGCAGGGCTACCTGCTCGGCGGCGACCTCGTTCCCTCGCTCGGCTGGCGCAAGGACAAGATCACGAACTATCAGTCGAACGCGATCACGGACCCGAACACGGGTTACACGAGCCTGAGCTACCCCGACAACCTGGCTTCCCGCACGGATGCCGAGGGTACCAGCAAGACCTGGGGCGGTGTTTATCACTTCCCGAAGTCGCTCATGGAGAAGCTCCCCGGTGACCTGACGTTCAGCGTCCTGTTCAACCGCTCGGAGAACTTCAAGCCTGACGCGGCCCGCCTCGATCTGGATGGTAACTCCATCCCGAACGCGACCGGCACCACGACGGAGTACGGCTTCGTCACCACGGCCCTGGCGGACAAGATCTCGCTCAAGGTTGACTGGTTCAAGACCACGGTGAAGAACGCCTCGCTCGGTGAGACGAACGGTAACTCGATCGCCGGACTGGGCTCCAACGCCTACTTCGTCGCTGACGGTGTCATCTGGGGATACGGCTGGGCGACGGCGCTCCAGGACGGTCTCCGCGGCAACCTCGGCAACGGTGTCTCGAGCATCACCCCGGGTTCCAACTACTGGGATTACGGCGCAGGCAACGGGTACGCCATCGGCAGCCCGCAGTACATCGCCACGAACCAGGCCTCGGCGGCCATCGTGAACGCCTGGGTCAACAATCCGTTCTCGGCGAACTTCTTCAACAGCTACGCCCTCTCGCCCCCGATCAACCCCACGATCGCCGCTCACACCGGCAGCCTCCGTGACGGCTTCATCGATGGTGTCAGCGACGCCAATGGTCCTGACGAGGGTGGTGGTTCGAACTTCGGTGATCACCAGACCACGGTCGACAACCTGTCGAAGGGCTTCGAAATCGAGCTCTCCGCGCAGCCGACCCGCAACTGGAACATCACGGTCAACTACTCGCACGTTAACGCGACGCACCAGAACATCGATCCCGCCATGCAGGCCTTCATCGGCCAGGTCACGGCGTTCATGAACGGACCTGGCGGCCAGGTTCGCATGTGGTGTAACTCCTGCGGAACCCTCGGTTCCGACTGGAACTCCTCGATCGTCGCTCCTTGGACGGTGCAGCTGAACGACCAGGGCCACGAGGCCCCCGAGGTTGCTCCGTGGAGGCTTAACCTCGTGTCGACCTACCAGTTCGACCGCGGCCCGATCAAGGGCTGGTTCATCGGTGGTGGTCTGCGCGTTGAGGCGGCTCGTATCCTCGGATACAAGTACGACCCGACCTACAAGAACATCAACTCGGACGACCCGAACTAC
>DASRSJ010000281.1:0-8217 GCA_035656555.1 Opitutaceae bacterium | reverse complement strand
TCATCAGGCCACTGAAGACGCTGGCGAGGGCGCCGCCGATGGCGCCTATCGCGAGGCCGACGGCTGCGAAGATACCGGCGAACTTCGCGATATCGAAGCCCGGTGCCGGCGCCGCGGGCGCGGTTGGGGCGGCGGCAACCGCCGTCGTCAGGCCGCCGGTGACCGACTGGTCCTTGGCGGACGCGAACTTCGCAAACTGGTCGCCCACGAACGAGGCCACCTTCTTGTAAGGTGTGAAGAACGACTGGCGGATGGAGATCGGTGCCTCGGCTATCTTGGATATCGTCGCGTCCCAGTCCCTGCCCGCCCGGTCGTAAAACACACCGTTCCTGCCGACAAAGAGATAGTCGCTGTCACCCTGGGTGAAGGCGGCTGCGATCTTCAGGGTCTGCCCGCCCGTGCGTTTGCAGTCGACGTAGGCGATATAGACGCGGCTCATTGCGCCGAACACCGAGTGCGCGGCGAAGTCGTCAACCTGGATGCAGAGGCGGCACGAGCGGCTGTCCAGATAGAGTGTCCCCGCCTGGAACACCGCGGCCTTGGTCTTCGAGTAGAAGTCGAAGAAGTTGACGAAGTTCCTCAGGATCGTGCCGAGATCGCGCGAGAAGAGGGCGAGGCGCTCCACATCGGCGGCGGCGGCCACCCTCGGGGCGAGCAGCTTGTCCTCGGCGAAGAGCGCGCCCAGGGTCGCGCGTCCCGGTCCCGTGAGGATGGCGTTCACCCGCTCGATCCCGAGCGTCGAGACCGGCGAGGCGGGCCTTGTGCCCACCCAGGCCTCGTAGGGCCTGAGCTTCTCGCCCAGGGCCGCCCAGTCGGCGTCGGTGAGGTAGATTGTGTTCTCGCCAAGGAGGGGGACCACCGCCGCGCTGTGGAGGCGTGCAAGGGCCGCGGCCCAGGCGGGATTCACGCCCTCGAGGAGAGGCAGCGGCTTGTTCGCCTCGATTCTCGCCAGCGGGAAAGCAACAAGCACGGGCGAATTGGAAGCCAGCTCTCCGCCTGCAATCGCGCGGTAGTCCTCCTCGTGCCGGTTGAGTCCCGACACAGCGGCATCATCGAATGCGGCCAGGTGTACCCTCGCGAAATAGTCCTCCACCTTCTTGCGGACCGCATCCACGGCCGCGAAGGCCTCGGCGGCCGCAGGTCCGAGCCCGGACTGGGCCGTTGAGCCACCCGCCTGCGACCACGCCTTGAAGGCCCCGAGATCCGAGTAAAACGCGTCGACGGTCTTTTCCGTCACTTCGGTGCAGCAGGCGGTGATGTCCTTGATGAGGTCGCGCGTCGCGTCATCGGCGCCGGCCTCGGGCCTGAGGATTCCGTCGCCCTTTAGCGGGCCCTTGGAAAGGGACTTGGCGACCTCGGCGGCGTCCGCAGCCGTGACGGCACCCTGCTTGCCGGTCTTCGAGAGGATCCAGTTCGCCGACTCCGCGACAGCGGCTCCCTCGGCTCCCCCGCCGATCGTCTCCAGCCTCAGCGCGTCCGCACTGTGGAGAAGCGTGGCCGGATCCCTGAGGCGCGCGCACGCCCAGGACACCGCGGCGATCACCTCGGGCGGTCGCACGTGCCCGTCGTTGTCCGTGTCGATGAGCGCCAGCGTCCTTTCGTCGATCTGGAGGCCCTTGACGGGACAGCTCAGCGCCACCCAGAGCTTCTGGTCGAGTTCCCCAAGCGCCCGCAGGTCCGCGGCAGTTTCAAGCGAGACCTGGTCGAGTCCTCCCGTGCGGACGAACTTCCATGAATGGGAGGGCTGGATGGGGACGCTCATTGCCGGCGACTATCTGAGGCAGGCCCCGGCTTGGCAATACCCGGCCCCCGGCGCCGCTATGCCTTCACGATCGTGATGACGCACTCCAGGTGCCTTGTCTGGGGAAACAGGTCGAAGGGCTGGATGGCGCTCACCTTGTAGCCCGCGGCGAGGAAACCCTTGAGGTCCCTCATCTGCGTCGCCGGGTCGCAGCTCACGTAGACGACGGCCCTGGGCGAGAAGGCGAAGAGCTGCGTCAGGAAAAGCTCATCACAACCCTTGCGGGGCGGGTCGATGACGACAACCGAGTCCGCGCCGGCGAATTCGAGCTTCGCGAAGATCGCCGAGGCGTCGCCCGCCACGAAGGTCGCATTGGTGATCCCGTTGGATGCCGCGTTCTCCCTCGCGAAGATGATCGAGGTCTCGCTCACCTCCACGCCGGCGACCTTCTCGAAGGCCTTGGCCGAGGCTAGAGCGAAGAGCCCGCTCCCGCAGTACGCGTCAACGAGGTACTTTGCACCGCTGGCCTTCGCCTGGTCGCGGACGTAGAGCGCAAACGCCGGGAGAATGAAGGGGTTGTTCTGGAAGAAATCCCTCGCGAGGAAGCTCAGGCGCAGGGTCTCGCCCGGGGCCAGGGGCAGTTCCTCGGTAACCCGGTCCTCGTGCTTCGTCGTCACGACGCCTCCCGCGTCGCGAAGGAGGAGTGTGGACCCGCGCTCAAAGGCGCCCGTCGCCGCGAGGTTCCGGATCGCGGCGCGTTCCACGGTCAGCCTCTCGTTGATCGCGTCGGTCGCGATGTAGCAGTGCGGCACGTCAACGATGTCGAACCGCGTTCCCTGCCTCAGGAAGCCGATTGCGAGCTCCTTGCCTTCGCTGGGCGTTCCGAAGTGCGGCGTGATCTTCGAGCGGTAGCCGAAGGGCTTCGGCGACCCGATGACGGGCAGCACCTCGAAAGTGAGGCCGGCCATGTGCTCGACGAGCTCGGCGACCTGGCGTCTTTTCCACGACAGCTGCTCCGCGTAGTCCAGGTTCTGGTACTGGCAGCCACCGCACCGGCCGAAAAGCGGGCACTTGGGCTCGATCCTCGCGGGCGAGGCCTCCAGTACTTCGACCAGGTCCGCCTCCGTGTAGTTGGCGTGGTTCCGGAAGGCCCTTACCCGCACCCGCTCCCCCGGAAGGGCGAAGGCCACCATGACAACCCATTTTCTCGCCGCGTCTCCGCCCTCGATCTCAACCCGGCCCAGGCCGATCCCGTGGTTTGTCAGGGTCGCCACCGTGAGCTCGAACTCCTGGTGGTAGGCGAAGGGCTTGTCGTTAAATTTTTTCTTTTTGGACACGGGCACCAACTACAATTCAAATAGGGCGATGCCCGTCGAGATAATCACCAGCCTGCAGAACCCCCGGCTGAAGAGGCTGGTGAAGCTTCGGGACCGCCGGCCGCGGGACGAGGAGCAGGCTTTCCTCGTGGAGGGCTACCGGGAGGTGAGGCGCGCCCTCGAGAAGAACGTGGCCCTGGCGGAGTTGTATTTCTCCAGGGAATGGTTTTTGGGCGAGAACGAGCCCGCGCTCCTGGCGCAGGCCGAGGCCTCCGGGACGAAGTTGTTCGAATTGTCGAAGGACGCATTCGCGAAGGTCGCCTACCGCGAGCGGCCGGACGGCCTCCTGGCCGTGGCTCCCCAGTGGAGCAGGACCCTCGCCGACCTGAAGCTCTCCCCCGCCCCGTTCCTCCTCGTCGTCGAGGCGATCGAGAAGCCCGGAAACCTCGGCACCATCCTGCGAAGCGCCGATGCGGCGGGATGCGACGCCGTGATCGTCTGCGATCCGGTGACCGATCTCTTCAACCCGAACGTGGTCAGGGCCTCGACCGGCGTCCTCTTCTCTGTCCCCTGTGTCGTCGGCGAGAGCTCCGCGGTCCACGCGTGGCTCAAGCAGAAGGGGATCAGGACCGTTGCCACGACGCCCGCGGCCGAGGCGCTCTATTCGGACTCCGATCTGCGCGGTCCGCTCGCGATTGTCATGGGGAGCGAGCAATACGGGCTGAGCGAGTTCTGGCTCAAGAACTCGGATCTTCCCGTCAGGATCCCGATGGCCGGGCAGGCCGACTCGCTCAACGTTGCGATGGCTGCGCTGATCACCCTCTTCGAGGCGGTGAGGCAGCGTGGACGGGCGCGCTAGGCCTTGAGCGAGCGGACGAGGTCGGCCATCCCCGCCGCCATGGTGATCCGCGGCGCATAGCCCAGGTCCCGGCGGGCGGCCGTGATGTCGAACCAGTGGTCCTTCGCGAGTTCTGCCGCAATGAAGCGAGTCATGGGCGGCTCGCCCTTGAGACCGAGCACCTTCCACGCGCCCTCGAACGCGGCCCCGATAGCGGACGCGGCGCCGAGCGAGATCTTTCCTGTCACCGGCTTTTCCCCGAGAGACGCCAGGAGCTGGTTTACCCACTCCCATAGCATCACCGGCTCCCCATTCGTGATAAAATAGGCGCGGCCGGCCGCGCCTGACTTCAGGGAGAGCGCGTTCTCGGCTTGGATGTGGGCATCGGCCGCGTTTTCGACGTGGACCATGTCGACCATGTTCCGTCCGTCTCCGACAATGCGCAGGCGCCCGGAGCGCGCCCTGGCAAGGATGCGCGGGATAAGATGAGGATCGCCAGAGCCCCAGATAAGGTGAGGGCGCAGCGCCACCGTCGCTAGCCCCGCAGAGTTGGCGGCCAGCACTTCGGCCTCAGATTCTGCCTTCGTCAGCGGATACGGGCTCGGGCAGGTCGTGGTGAGGGGAAGGGATTCGTTCGCGCCGCTCAGGTCCGTGCCGTTGTACACCACGCTCGGCGTGCTTGTGTGGACGAGGCGTTTCACCCCGTGGGCCCTGCAGCCGGCGATCACCGCCCTCGTGCCGAGGACATTCGTCCTGAAGAAATCCTCGTGCCTTCCCCATACGCCCACGCGGGCCGCGACATGGAAGACGCTCTCCTTTCCCGCGCAGGCGGCGCCGACGGCGCCGGTGTCCTCCAGGCTCGCGCTGACAAAATTGACGCCGAGCGCCTCGAGATCGGGGGCGGCCTTCCTCGCGAGGACGGTGACCGCCCTTCCCTGCTCAAGCAGCCTCTTGACGATAGTCCGCCCAAGGAATCCCGTGCCGCCGGTCACGAGGACCGGTCCGCTGCACGGGGTGCGTTCGCCCGCGCCCGTCACGGCACCTTGTAGGCCTTGGCCTCGACCGCCCATTTGGCGATCGCGAGCCTGTGGATCTTGGCGTTGTGCCTCACGTCCACCGGCAGCTGGCCCATGAAGTAGAACGTCTTGATTCCCGCGGTGTGGGTGTGGCGCGCCCCGAGGAGCGCGAGCTCCTCGGCGATGCGCTTCGCGTCCTTGGCGCTCGTGGGCGTCGCCTCGACGACGATCGCGGGCACGGAATGCGCCATGATGAGGGCGCAGCGCCTGGCCTGCGGATGGGCCCTGAAGACCTGCTCGCACGGCTCGGTGTAAAGCGTGCCCTCCTGCGTGATCACGCGCTCGACCTTGCGCCCGAGGAACCAGAGCCGGCCCGCGGCATCGATGAGGCCGCAGTCGCCCATCCGGTGCCAGACGCCGCCCGGCCTCTCGGAGTCGGGAATCTTCGCGGCGGACGTCGCCTTGGGCAAGTTGTGGTATTCGCGCGTGACGACGGGCCCGCGGACGATGATCTCCCCGATCGCTCCGACCGGCAGGAACGAGGACGCGGTGAGGGAGCCGACCGGCTTGTCGGTCACCGGTATGATGCGCACGTCAATGCCGGGAATCGGGAAGCCGACGCAGGCGCCGGTCGTGGACGAGGCGTCTACTTCCTCGGCCGAGATGGAGCTGATCGGCAGCGCCTCGGTCGCGCCGTACGGCGAGTGCAGCATGCCGTTCGGAAGAAAGGAGGACGAGGCCGTCCAGAGATCCGAGGGAACGGGAGCCCCGGCGCAAAGCACCCGCTTCATGGTGGGCAGCTGGATCTTGTTCGCCTCGCAATGGGCGGCGACCTTGCGCCACAGGGTCGGCGAGCCGAAGGAGTTCGTCACCTTCTCCTGCTGGATCGCCTGCACGATCTTCCTGGGGTCCGCCTTCGCGGGATGGCGCGGGTCGATCTCCGGGATGATGCTCGTCATCCCGAGGGCCGGGTTGAAGAGGGCGAAGATGGGGAGCATCGGAAGGTCAATCTCGCCCGGCTGGATCCCGTATGTGTCCCTGATTAGCTCCACCTGCGCGGCGAACATACCGTGCTCGTAGCAGACGCCCTTTGGGGCGCCGGTGGATCCTGACGTGAAGAGGATTGCCGCAAGGTCGCCCGGCTCTGCCGTGGCGGCCTCTATCTCGGCCGTCGTCGGCTGGACCCTCGATGTCGGGGACGAGCTGGCGGGCACGCGAACCATGACCCAGCTGAAGGTCTTGCGGAAGACGTACGAGAGAACCTGCGCCAGCGGTATCCCCACCATCGCCCTGGGCTTCGTGCGCCTCACGCACGAGAGGAAATTGGAGAGGCCCATCCCCGGATCGATGATGACCGGGACGGCGCCGAGCTTGAAGAGCGCGAAAGCCGAAGCGATGAGAGGCAGGCCCGGCTTGACCATGACGAGCGTCCTGTCGCCGCGCAGGATTCCCGCCGCCTTCATCTTCGCGCACCAGCCATTGGTCTCCGCCTGCAGCTCGGCGAAGGTGAGCGAGAGATAATCAATGGCGCCCGCCGAAGTCCTCCCGCGCGGGATCTTCAGGGCGATCGTGTCGGGCTGCGCTGCGGCCATCCCGTCGAGATGCCGGGCGATGTTTGCATTCACGCTTTGAGCGATGGCGCCTCGGAGAGGAGCGACGCCTGCCACGGAAGAAGGATATCGCCCAGCTTTTCGGGCATGCGCGCGATCTGCGAGAGCTGCGCCCTGTTGGCGATCAGCGTCGGCTCGATCTCGATCTTCGCGGCGATCTTGTCGCGCTCCTCCTTGATGCGGTCAAGGAGAGCGATCTCGGCCTGCGTCAGGGGCTGGTGGTTCGGGTCGCGGCCGGGTCTGCGGGGAAGCGTGCGGGGGTCGCGCTCGATGCCGGCGCGGATCGCAGCGGCCAGGGAGCCGATGAGGCGCTGGTGCCTCTTTCCAAGGTTTACCTCCGCCAAGAGCGCCTCTTCCGAGGCTCCCTCATCGGCCGCGGTTGCGAGCCTCACAAGGAACTCGTTCGAGCAGACCTTGAAGGGGGGCGTGTCGAGGCGCTGGGCCTGCTCCTGGCGCCAGTGCCAGACGGAGTGAAGCACCCCCTGGCCCTTGGCGCGGAGGCGCTCGGACTTGCCGATCCTCCAGTCGTTCTCGTCAGGCGGGGAGAAGCCCGTGACGCCCGCCTCGATCTGGGCCTGGCATTGCTGCTCCATCCACTCGGTGCGCCCAAGGCGCTTCAACTCGCGGGTGAGGATGTCCCTGAGAGCCGGCAGGTACCAGACGTCGAGGGCGGCGTAATCGAGGAGCTTCTGGGTGATCGGACGCTTGGACCAGTTCGCCTTCTGTCCGTCCTTGTCCAGCTTCACGCCAAAGTTGTCCTCGATCAGGGATGCCAGGCCGATGCGGCTGCGGCCGAGCAGCTGGGCCGCGAGCATGGTGTCGAAGAGGCTCTTCGCGCGGAACTGGCAGAAATCGCTCAGGAGGCGCAGGTCGAAGTCGCTGCCGTGCATCACCAGGTGCTTCTTCGAGAGCCTCGCCCAGAGGGGGCTCAGGTCCATCGGTGCCAGGGCGTCGACCAGGAACACTTCGCCGCAGACGTAAAACTGCAGGAGGCAGACCCTGACCCTGAAGCGGTACATGTTGTCGGCCTCGGTATCCATCACCACCTCGCTGTCCTGGTCGATTGCCGCCAGGAGGGGCTCGATCTGGCCGGGCTGGTCAATCAGCGTGAATCCCGAGATGCGGGGATGCTGGGTCTTCACGCCGAGGAGTCGGCGGACGGGATGCGGCAGAAAACGGGAAATCATCTCAATCTAGGAAAGCGTGGATAGGCCGGACAATCAGGGCGAATCTTAAAAGCTTCGGGCATCCTCCCACGACCGCAGAAAGGCCGCGACGAGCCTGGGAAGGTCCGGACTATATCCGCCTTCCAGCACTGCGGCGGCCGGCAGGCCGCTCTGTCCAAGCCAAGTCCCGAGAGTTCCAAAGTCCTCAGCCTCAAGGGTCATCTCGGTTATCGGGTCGGCCGCGTAGGCGTCGAATCCGGCCGAGACCAGGACGAGATCGGGCTTGAAGGCCGTGATAGTGTCCAGGGACTGGCGAAGGGCGTCCATGTGGATTGGGCGGGGAGCATCGGGGGGGATGGGCCAGTTGTGGCAGTTGTCCGAGGTACGAAGCCCCGTCCCTGGGTAGCAGGGGGACTGATGGACCGAGCAAAAGAGGAATCCTTCGCGGCCGCGCAGGATGTCCTCGGTCCCGTTACCGTGGTGGGCGTCGAAGTCCCAGATGGCCACCCGCGACGCACCGAGGTCGCGTC
>DASRSJ010000280.1:0-10966 GCA_035656555.1 Opitutaceae bacterium | reverse complement strand
CACCCTCTACGAGCAGCTTCGCGCCGACATCGTCACCGCAATGAAGGCCCGCGACTCCGCGACGGCCACGTCGCTGCGGACGGCGGACGCCACCGTGCAGCGCGCCTCGATGGACCAGTCCAAGCCGATCGACGACGCCCTTGTCGTCACGACGCTGAAGAAGGGCGTCAAGAACCTGTCCGACGCGAATCTCGAGTTTGAGAAGGGCGGCAGGACCGACCTGATCGCGGCGAACGTAGCCGAGATCAAGCTGCTGGAGAAGTACCTGCCCAAAGCCATGGACCCGGCTCAGCTCGATGCGATCGTCGCCGAGGCGATAAAGGAGTCCGGGGCGGCGACAAGGAAGGACATGGGCAAGGTGATCGGCGCGCTCAAGAAGCGCCCCGACGCCGGGCTCATCGACTTCGGGGCCGTCAGCAAGCTGGTGCAGGCTAAATTGCCCCAGTAGGGAAGCCCGGGCTGGACTTAGGTCATAGCCCGGCCAGAGTTTACTTCCCCTTCCCGCCCCGCATGGGGCAGAACCTCACCCCCTCATCCCCCGATGAAAAGACTGACCTGTCTCGTTGCGTGCACACTTCTCGCGGCCTCCGTGGCCCGGGCCGAAAAATTTGAGGGCCTGGCCCTCACGCCCCCGATGGGCTGGAACACCTGGAACACCTTCGCGGGCGACTGCAACGAGACCCTCGTGAAGCAGACAGCCGATGCGATGGTGGCCAACGGCATGCGAGACGCGGGCTACATCTACATCGTGGTCGACGACTGCTGGTTGAAGAAGGAGCGCGACGCCGACGGCAACCTGGTCGCCGACCCGGTCAAGTTCCCGAGCGGCATGAAGGCCTTGGGCGACTACCTCCACTCAAAGGGATTCAAGTTCGGCATGTACAACTGCGCGGGCAGGACGACCTGCGGCGGGTACCCCGGCGGCCGCGGCCACGAGTTCCAGGACGCGCGCTACTACGCCTCCTGCGGCATCGACTACCTCAAGTACGACTGGTGCGACCACGGCACGGCGAACGGCCCCGAGACCTACCGCATCATGAGCGACGCGCTCAAGGCCACGGGCAGGCCCATCGTCTTCAGCCTCTGCGAGTGGGGTCAGAACCAGCCCTGGCTCTGGGCGGCCGACGTCGGCCACCTCTGGCGCACCACGGGCGACATCGGCCCAGGCTACGTCGCGAGCGGCAAGAACAAGTGGGAGCACGGCTGGAAGACCCTCCTGGACATGAACGTGGGCCTGGACAAGTACGCCGGCCCCGGCCACTGGAACGACGCCGACATGCTCGAGGTCGGCGCCAAGGGCCTGACGCTCGCGGAGTCGCGCGGGCACTTCAGCATGTGGTGCATGATCGCCTCCCCGCTCATCGCGGGCAATGACGTGCGCTCGATGTCCCCCGACATCCGCGCCATCCTCACCAACAAGGACGTGATCGCGATCGACCAGGACAGCGCCGGCCACGAGGGCTTCCGCTTCAGGGTCGACCCCGACAAGGAGATCTGGGCGAAGCAGCTCGCCAACAAGGAGTGGGCGGTCGCGGTGCTCAACACGGGCGACAAGCCCGCGAAGCTGACGCTCGACATGAAGGAGCTCACGTTCCTCACCGAGCAGTACTACGACGTCACGAACGTCTGGTCCGCCAAGGCCGAGGCGACGCAAAACGACCCGCACGTCGCGATGCTGGATTCCCACGACGTCGCCCTCTACCGCCTCAAGCCCGGCTCCTGAGCCTGATTCCCATGAAGTTCACGCGCAGGCAGGCTTTGGGTCTCATGGCCGGGGCTCTCCCGGCAATCGGTCTTCGCGGGGCGACGCAGGAGTTCGCGCCCCAGTTCGACGCGTCCTCGCGCATGCCCCCCGGCATCGAGCCGGAGGACGGCCCCTTCAAGGGGACCCGCGCCTCGCTGCAGACCTACCAGGTCCCGGAGTGGTTCAGGGACGCGAAGTTCGGCATGTGGGCCCACTGGGGCCCGCAGTCCGCCGTCGAGTTCGGCGACTGGTACGCTCGGCTCATGTACCAACAGGGCACCGACCAGTACAACTACCACGTCGAGCACTACGGCCATCCCTCCAAGTTCGGGATGAAGGACACGATCCCGCTCTGGAAGGCGGAGAAATTCGACCCCGCCTACCTGATCGGCCTCTACAAGAAGGCGGGCGCTAGGTACTTCATGACCATGGGGGTCCACCACGACAACTTCGACCTCTGGAACTCCAAGCACAACCGCTGGAACGCGGCCAGCATGGGGCCGAAGATCGACATCGTCGGCGCGTGGAGGAAGGCCGTCCGCGATGCGGGACTCAAGTTCGCGATCAGCGAACACCTCTGGATCACCTACAAGTGGTACTCCGTCTCCCACGGAAGCGACAAGACCGGGCCGCTGGCCGGCGTGCCCTATGACGGCGCCGCCCCCGAGACGAAGGACCTCTACGTCGACTCCGACGAGGTATGGTCGGGCGACCTGCCCTGGAACGAGGACCAGATCCCAAACTGGTGGAAGCGCCACTGGCACGACCGCATCACGGACCTGATCGACCAGCACGAGCCCGACCTGCTCTATTCGGACGGCTCCCTGCCCTTCCAGGAGTACGGCTACTCCATCGTCTCGCACCTCTACAACACGAGCATCAGGCGCAACGGCGGCAAGAACGAGGCCATCTACTTCTCAAAGCGCGACCTCGACAGCGCGAGCGGCCTCTGCGTCCTCGACCGCGAGCGCGGCGTCCTTGACGACATCCTCCCCCGCCCGTGGCAGACCGACACCTGCATCGGCGACTGGCACTACAAGCGCGGCAAGACCTACAAGACCCCGAAGGTCGTCGTCGACATGCTGGTGGACATCGTCAGCAAGAACGGAAACCTGATGCTCAACGTCCCGCTGCCCGCCAGCGGCATGCCCGACCCCGAGGAACTCGAGGTCGTCGCCGGCATCACCGAGTGGATGGCCGTCAACAGCGAGGGCATCCACGGCTCCCGCCCCTGGAAGAAGTTTGGAGAGGGCGTGACCGTCCAGAAGACGGACCAGAGCGAGAAGGCCTTCAACGAGTCCCAGAGGCGCGCCTTCGACGCCACGGACGTTCGCTTCACGACCAAGGCGGACACGCTCTACGTGTTCGTCATGGGCCAGCCCCGGTTCCGCACCACGATCCGGTCCCTTGCGATGGACACGGAGCTGAGGGTCGGCCGCATCACCAGCGTCGAGCTGGTCGGCCACGACGGCACCATTACCTGGAAGCAGGACCAGTCCGGTCTCGTGATCGACATTCCCGAGAAGCTGCCTTCCCTCCACGCGGTCTCGTTCCGCGTCCGCGGCGCCATCTAGGCGGCGCGGACCCGGGAGGCGTAGATCCCGCGGACCTTGTCGAGCACCTGCCCGACCGTGATCGTCTTCATGCAGACGTTGTCGCGGCACGCCGTCTGGCGGTTGTTGAACGCGTTGATGCAGGGGCTGCAGGCGATGCCGGCCCAGAGGGAGTGGCTGCGCGGCCCCGGCGCCGAGAAGAGAAGCGGCGTCTCCGGCCCGAAGAGCGCCACGACGTCGATCGTCGTCAGCGCCGCGAAGTGGGCCGGGCCGCTGTCGTTCGTGACCAGCACCTCGGCCAGGCCGAAGAGGACCAGGAGCTGCCTGAGCGTGGTCTTGCCGGCCAAACACACGCTCCGGTCCGAGCCCACCGCTGAGACGATCTGCTCGATGCGCGGCGCCTCCTCCCGCGAGCCGGTGAAGCCCACGTGCACCTCGGGGAATTCCGCGACGAGCCGCCTGGCGAGCGCCTCGTAGTTCGCAGAGTCCCACTTGCGAAGCGGCAGGAGGTCGCTCGCGTTCGCGTTCAGGATGACGAGGCGGGCGCCGCCCGGCACGCCCGCCTTTGCCAGGATGGCAGCCACCTCGGCCACCTCGCCCGGTGCTGGCACGAAAGCCGGGAGCGGCGGGCTCTGCGGGGGCACGACCCCGAAGGTGGGAAAATCCGCCGGGTCGGAGTCGAGCGCCATGACGAGGCTCGTGAACGCGCGGCTCGTGTGCAGGTGCGGGTTGTAGAGAAGCCTGTGCGTCATCAGGTCGCCCCGGTACGGCCCCTCGCCGAAGAAGACGTGGAACCCGACCCGGATGGGGATGCCGGTCACGTAGGCGATGGCCGCGGAGAAGCGCGCGAAGAACTCCATGTCGACGCAGGCGTCGATCCTCCGGCGCTTGAGCTCGCGGATCACCCCGACGGCGCTCGTCGCCATGGCCCAGGCCGACCCGGTCCTGACGGTGTGGACGTTGCCGGGCGGCACGAGCCCGATCACGTCCACGATGAAGCGGTTCTCCTCGAAGACCAGGAAATGGACGTTTTCGCGGCCGACCTTGGCCACGGCCCTGGCGACGGCCCCGTGCGCGAGCACGGTGGATCCCTGCTCGGCGAGCTTGAGGAAGAGGATGCTGCGGACCGGACCAGGCTCCTCGTTCCCTAACAGAGCGCCGGCCCTCCGGAACAGGGTCAGCAGGAAGCAGATCGGCGCTCCGATCCGCCGGTCAATCCACTGAAGGGTGCGCGCCTCGCTGCTGAATCGTTTCAAGGGTTGTGGCCCCTACTAGAGCCGAGGGCCCGACGGCGAGGCGAGTGAAATGCTCCCCGTCCGTGGCACCCCGTCTGCTATTATCCGGCCCATGAGAACCCGCAGCCTCGCCGCCCTGGCCGCAGCCGTTGTCGTCCTCGCCTCGGCTGGACGCGCAGCCGACCGTATCCCGATCAAGGTGATCGCGCTCGCCGGCTTCGAGGTCGGCGACGACACCGGCGATGCCCCGGGCGAGTTACAATTCTGGGTCGAGCGCGAGAAGCTCACCGAAAAGATCACTGTCCCGGGCGCCGACCATGTCCTCCTCCACAATGCCGAAGGCCTGTACGCCGAGGTCGGCGGAAACACGCGAGACAAGGGCATGACGCCGGTCCCGGAGAGCGAGCTGGTGATGGCGCTCTGCCTGGATCCCCAGCTCGACCTCAGCCACACCTACTGGATCGTGAACGGCATCGCGGGGATCGACCCCGCGTTCGGGCCCATGGGCAGCGCGGTCTGGGCCGAGAACGTCGTGGACGGCGACGCGATGAGGGAGATCGACGAGCATGAGGATCCCCAAGGTTGGCCGTACGGGCTCTTTGCGATCGGCACCAACAAGCCCGGCGTCCTTCCGACCGCCGCAGGCGCGACCAATGGCGGCTGGGGAGGCGCGACGCTCCAGTACACCATGGTCTACCCGCTCAACAAGAGGCTCGTGCACTGGGCCTACGATGTCTCCAAGGGCGTCGAGCTACCGGACTCGCCCGCCCTCAAGGCCTGGAGGGCCCGGTATACCGGCTTCCCGAAAGCCCAGCTGGCTCCCCAGGTCATGATCGGCGATGCGCTGGGTTCCGTCCGCTACTGGCACGGCCCAAGGCGCACGCAGTGGGCCCGCGACTGGGTCCAGGCCTGGACCGGCGGCAAGGGCACCTTCGCCACCACTTCCATGGAGGCCCAGAACTACATGGGCACCCTTACCCGGATGGCGGCCAAGGGATACCTGGATATCAACCGGGTCCTCGTCATGCGCTCGGCGAGCAACTACTGCATGCCCCCGCCGGGCGTCGACGTCGCGGCTACGATGGGCGACGAGTCGCTCGGCACGGACGCGTCCCTCGAGGCCGCCTACAGGAGCAGCTCCGCCGTGGCCCACGAGCTCCTTCGCAACTGGCCGAAGTACGAGGCCGCGCCGCCCGGCAGCTGATCGGTTTAAAGTTGCGCCGCCGCCCATTATGGGCGATCCGTCAGGGGTCTAGCGCGAACAAGATCGCGACCGGACACTCAAGTACAACACCCATGCCCTTCGGACCTTCAGGCTTTATCGCCATGCGAAAAGCACCCTCGTCCACCCTCGCCGGTCCGCAGGTTGCCCATCCTAGGGAAACTGCGGAGGCGGTGTGACAGCCCTAAAATCCCCCGAGTCCCGCACGGGACCCCTCATCCGCAACGTCGACGGCTTCGCCGCCGCGAAGCGGTCCGGGACCAAGATCGTCATGGTCACGGCCTATGACGCCTGGAGCGCGCGCCTCCTCGCCGACTCACCCGTCGATTGCCTCCTTGTGGGCGACAGCGCCATGATGGTCGTTCACGGCGAGAATGACACCCTGGGGGCCACGCCCGAGATCATGGAGATGCACACGCGGGCGGTCGTCCGCGGAGCCGGCGGCAAGTTCGTCGTCGCGGACATGCCGTTCCTCGCGGCCAGGAAGGGCGAGAACCACGCGCTCGACTGCGCCGCAGGCCTCCTGCGCGCCGGTGCTCACGCGGTCAAGATCGAGGGAGCGCAGGGCCACCTTCACGTTATACGCCACCTGGTGGAGTCCGGGATACCCGTCATGGGCCACCTGGGCCTCACCCCCCAGTGGGTCCGCGGCTTCGGGGGCTTCAAGGTCCAGGCAAAGGCGCCCGAGGAGGCCGGACAGCTCCTTGAGGATGCCGCGGCGCTCGAGCAGGCTGGCATCTTCTCGCTCGTGCTTGAGTGCATCCCCCACGCTTTGGCCTCCGAGGTGACGGCCAAGCTGGCCATACCGACGATCGGCATCGGCGCGGGCTCCAACTGCGACGGCCAGGTCCTCGTGCTCCAGGATCTCCTGGGGCTGAACCCCGACTTCAAGCCGCGCTTCTCGCGGCGCTTCGCCGAGGGCGCGGCCGTCTTCAGGGACGGCGCGGAGGGTTTCGCCTCCGCGGTGCGCAGCGGGGAGTTTCCCGCAAAGACGGAGGCCTTCTAGGATGCCGACCATCTTCTCGCGCCTGGACGAGTGGCGCGCCGAGCGCGCCCGGATCGAGAAGGAGGGCCTCACCGTGGGCTTTGTGCCGACCATGGGCGCCCTCCACAGCGGCCACCGCGCTCTCCTTGAGCGCGCACGGGCCGAGAACGACCGCGTGGTCCTGAGCGTCTTCGTCAACCCGACGCAGTTCGAGGACCCGGGTGACCTGAAGAAATATCCCAGGACGCTCAACGCCGACCTGGAGCTCGTGGGCGACCTGGTCGACGACGTGCTGGTCCCCGAGCCCAGGGATATCTATGCCGACGACTACCGCTACCGGATGACCGAGTACGTGCAGAGCACCCGCCTGGAGGGGGCGCAGCGGCCGGGGCACTTCGAGGGCGTGCTCACCGTGGTCCTCAAGCTGCTGAACCTCGTGCGGCCCCACCGCGCCTATTTCGGGGAGAAGGACCGCCAGCAGCTGCAGCTCGTCGACGGCATGGCCCGCGCCCTCTTCCTGCCGACCGAGATCATCGCGTGTCCCACGGTGCGCGACCCGGACGGCCTGGCGCTGAGTTCACGCAACCGCAGGCTGTCGCCGGCGGCGCGCGAGAAGGCGGCCTCCTTCCCGCGCATCCTTCGCGGCTCCCCCGACCCGGCCGCGGCAAGCGCCGCCCTCGCCGAGGCCGGCTTCAAGGTCGACTACGTCGAAGACCACGACGGCGTGAGACTCGGAGCAGTTCGCCTCGAGGACGTAAGGCTCATCGACAATGTCCGGGTCTAAAATCGCCTTCGTCCTGACGGGCTCCATCGCCGCGTACAAGGCGTGCGACGCGATCTCGCGCCTCGTGCAGGCCGGCCACAGCGTCCGCGCCGTGGCCTCCGCCTCCGCGCTCCGGTTTGTCGGCGCCGCGACACTGGAGGGCCTCACGGGCCAGAGGGTGCTGACGGACCTTTTCGAGGAGGGTGCGGCGCTTGAGCACATCCAGCTGACACGCTGGGCCGACGCCGTCGTCGTATGCCCGTGCACGGCCAACACGCTCAACAAGTTTGCGGCCGGCCTCGCGGACGACCTGGTCGGGGCCCTCTATCTCGCGCACGACCGCTCGAAGCCCTTCCTCGTGGCGCCGGCCATGAACCCAGCAATGTGGCAGCATCCGGCGACCCAGGACGCGGTCGAGAAACTCGGCCGCTGGGGGGTGAGGCTCATACCGGTCGGCGAGGGCCGCACCGCGTGCGGCGAAACCGGCGATGGCCGCCTGGCCGAGCCCGCCCAGATCGCCGCCTTTGTCGAAGCCTGCCTCGCGCGCCCCTCCCGACGGCTCAAGGTCCTCGTCACGAGCGGCGGCACGTCGGAGCCGATCGACGGCGTGCGGGTGATCTCGAACCGGAGCACGGGCCGCACGGGGGCGCTCATAGCCTCCCGCCTCGCCCGCTCGGGTCACGACGTTGTCCACCTGCGGGCTGGAAATTCCGTCCAGGCGGATGCATGCCGGGACGAGACGTTCGAGTCGTTTTCGGACCTGGAATCCTCGCTCGGCCGGCTTCTCGGCGCGGAGAAGTTTGACGCCGTGGTCCACGCGGCCGCGGTCGGCGATTTCTCCGTGGCCTCCGTGACCGCGGACGGGAAGACGTCCCCTTTCGCCGCGAAACTAGGGTCCCACTCGGCGCCGCTTATCCAGCTGCGGGCGAACCCCAAGCTTGTCGACGGCCTGCGCCGGCAGAGCGCGAACGCGGACCTGACGGTCGTGGCGTTCAAGCTGACGAACGGCGCCGGGCCCGGCGAGGCCGCGGATGCGGTCGCGTCGCTTTTCGATCACTCGGGTGCGGACTTCGTCGTCCATAACGATGCCACGCAGCAGTCCGGCCCCGAAGCCTTTCCCTCGGCCGTCCACTCGCGGGAGGGCACCGTGATCCCCTGCGCGACACGCACCGACCTGGCGGAAGCAATCCAGTCGCTTCTCACTGAACCCCTGGGCGCCAAGCCCATCTTCACCTGATCTCCCATGCTCCTCTGTCTCGATATCGGCAACACCCAGATCCACGGCGGCGTCTTTGACGGCGACAGGCTCCTCTGCCAGTTCCGCAAGTCCACCCAGCCTCTCGGCTCGACGGACGAAGTGGGGATTTTCCTGGTGTCCGTCCTTCGCGAGAACCGGGTCGACCCGCGGTCCATGGACCGCGTGGCGATCTGCTCGGTCGTTCCCGCTGCGCTCCATCCGGTCCGCGGTGCGAGCAAGCAGTACTTTGAGAGGGAGCCGTTCATCCTTCAGGCCGGCGTCAAGACGGGCCTGAAGGTCCGCTACAGGAACCCGCTCGAGGTCGGCGCGGACCGCATCGCGGGCGCCGTCGCAGCCTCGCAGAGGCATCCGGCCCAGAACCTGATCGTCGTCGACTGCGGGACGGCGACGACGTTCGACGTCATCACCTCGACCGGCGACTATCTGGGCGGGGTGATCCTGCCGGGTGTTGGCGTCTCGGCCGAAACCCTCGCGAGCCGCACCGCGAAGCTTCCCCGTGTGGAGATCACCAAGCCCGACACCATTCTGGGACGCTCCACCGTGGAAAGCATCCAATCCGGCCTCTACCATGGCCACAGCGGGGCGATCCGGCACATCGTCGCCGGGCTCACCAACGAGGTTTTCGCGGGCGTGAGGCCCCGGGTGGTCGGCACCGGCGGGTTCGCCCGGATGCTCGAGGAGGAGAAGATTTTCGATGAGCTGGTTCCTGAACTCGTGCTTTTGGGATTAAAGCATGCAGAATGCCTGAACCGGGACCCCTCGGTGCGGGTCTAGGCAACTGGAGCCAGCGCTTTGGGCGGATCGCATGGGCGAGCCGCCCCTTCCCGGGCGTCCCCCGAATGAAAATCGCCCTACTCCTCTGCTATTTTGCCACGTGGGCGTTCATTCCGCACCTCCTGCTGCTCAAGAAACGCCCCTCCGCGACGCTGGCTTGGCTCTGGGCAATCGTGTTTATCCCCTTCCTGGGGGCCTCAGTCTACCTCGCGATCGGCACGGACCGGCTTAAGCGGCGGCGACTGCGCCGTCGCACCCTCTACTCCGCCAGGAAGAGCCGGCACGGCCATGAGCCGGGGACGACGGACGAGGCCACGACCGCCCTCATGAGGCACATGCATCCCCGCGACCGCCAGTTCCTGCAGCTCCTCTCGCGTGTCAACCACCTGCCCTCCTCCTCCGCTGCCAACCTGAGAATCCTCCGCGACTCGGAGGATTTCTACGAGGCCCTGTCCCGGCGCATCGCGGGGGCGATGCACCACATTCATTTGGAGTTCTACATCTGGCACCCCGACGAGACCGGCATCCGGTTCCTCCTCCTTCTCACAGAGGCAGCCAAACGCGGCGTCGTGGTCCGCCTCCTCTTGGACGGCGTCGGATCCCACGGCTTCAACGAGGCCGCGCTAAAGGACCTGCGCGCCGCGGGCGGCCAGTTCTCCTGGTTCCAGAGCCTCGACCCGAAGCGCAACCGCTTCTTCCTGAACCTGAGGAACCACCGCAAGCTGCAGATCATCGACGGATCGGTCGCGTTCGTGGGCGGCATGAACATCGGCCGCGAGTACGAGGGCCTCGACGAGGTCCTCGGCCACTGGCGGGACGTTCAGGTGGAGACGGAGGGCGCGGTAGTGAACGAGCTCCAGGACGTCTTCGCGGACGACTGGTTCTTCGCGACCGGCGAGAAGATCTCCGCGGAAACGTACTTCCCTAGGTTTTCCGGGCGCGCACAGCATCCCGTCCAGGTTGTCCTGGGCGGTCCCGACCGGCGCAACGAGCCGATATCCAAGACGATCGTCAGCCTCCTCAACGACGCCACGAAGCGGGTCTGGATCGCCACGGGATACTTCGTGCCCGACGACATCATCCTCTCGGCCCTCGAGCTGGCGGCCATCCGCGGCGTCGACGTGCGGCTTCTCATATCGGAGAAAAATGACCATCCCCTTTTGGTGGACGTGGGCCGATCCTACTACGGACAGCTCCTCGCCGCGGGCGTGCGGATCTTCGAGTACTCGGTCGGGATCAACCATGCCAAGGTCATGCTCTCGGACGACAGCTGGACGATGGTCGGATCGGCGAACCTCGACTACCGCTCGATGAGACTCAACTTCGAGCTCAACATCCTCTCGCACTCGGAGGAGCGCAACGTCGAGCTCGCGCGGATCCTCGAGCATGACTTCGCTCTCTGCCAGGAGATCGACCCGGTGGCGTTCGCAAA
>DASRSJ010000279.1:0-18150 GCA_035656555.1 Opitutaceae bacterium | reverse complement strand
TTGCGGAAGAACTGCTTCACGGGCCTGTCCTCGAGGGAATGGAAGCTTATCGCGCAGAGGACGCCCGACGGGCGAAGGAAGCCGAAGGCCGCCGGCAGGGCCCGGTCGATGGCGCCCAGCTCGTCGTTCACTGCGATGCGGATGCCCTGGAAGGAGCGCGTGGCCGGATGGACGCGCGAGGTCATCCTGTCGCGGGTCGGGATGGCGTCGCTGATCAGGGTGGCCAGGGTGGCGGTGCGGCCGAGGGCGCCCGTGCCGCGGGCCGCGATCACGGCGCGGACGATCCGGCGCCAGTGGGTTTCCTCGCCGAAGTCACGGATGGCGCGCGAGAGCATCTCCTCGGTGGCCGTCTCGAGCCACTGCGAGGCCGGCACTCCCGAGCGCGGGTCCATCCTCATGTCCGCCGGGGCGTCCGAGCGGAACGAGAACCCGCGGCTGGAGTCGTCGATCTGGAAGGAGGAGAGGCCGAAGTCGAATAGGACGCCGTCGAAGCCCGTTGAGGCTTGGTCGGCGATATCCGCCAGTCGGCCAAAGTTCTGGTCGATGAGGGTGAAACGGCCGGAAAACTCGGACGCCAGGCGCTCCGCGCGTTCCCTGGCCTCCGGATCGCGGTCGAGGGCAACCACTTCCACTCCGTCCGCCGCCTCGAGGATGGCGCGCGTGTGGCCGCCTCCGCCGAACGTGCAGTCGAGGTAACGCCCGCCAGCCACCGGGGAAAGGAATCCCATGACCTCGCCGAGGAGGACAGGCTGGTGTCCGGGGATCATGCTCGCGGACGCGAAATCAGGGAGCGCCAGTGGCATGGATGAACGATCCGCTCCGCTCCTGGCGCCTGCCGGCGACCAGCCTGAGCACCAGGCTGTCGCGGATGCGCGGCACCGCGCTTGAGTGGAGGACGCCAAATTCCGTTGAGTCGACCCAGGCCGGGAAGGTGTGGGACACTGCGATCGAAGCGGCCTTTTTGAACAAAGCCCGCGAGGAAGACATTTTTGCCGAGTGGTTCATGCTCAGATTCCGAGGCGGCGCATGATGTCGCCGAAGTTCTCGCCCGATGTGCGCGCCTCGACCTTCTGCCACCGGGACGGCGAATACATGTTGAACTTTGTGAGGGAGCCCACGAGGACCGCGTCTTTCGCGATCCCGGCGTGCTCCAGCAAATCGGCCGACAGGCCGACGCGACCCTGCTTGTCGAAGCTGAAAGACTGAGTCTGGGCGAAGAAGCGCGACGCGAAGTCCTGTCCCGCGCCGTCGCTGAGCGCCAGCTGGGCGATCTTGGCGTGGAGCTTCTCGACCTCCGAAGGGGGAAGGACCGCGACGTAGCCGTCCGGATGCGGCGTTGCCAGGAACACGTCCCCGTCCGCATGCGCCGCGCGCCAAGCCGACGGGATCGTCACCCGGCTTTTGTCGTCGAGGGTGTGCCTGAAAAGGCCTGTGAAAAATGCTTTGCCGGGAGTCGCCAAGGGGAAGGAAAGGCAGGATTCGCCCCACCTTACCCCATTTCAACCCATTTTAACCCACACCGGTCAAGATAAACCGCAGTGAAAACCGGACTATTTGTTCACAATTTGCGAATGGCGCGTCGCGGATCCGCTCCGAGGCATCGAGGTCCCGCGCGAGCGCGCGTTCCCTCTTCCCCAAAGTTGGACGCTGATCACGAATCCCGGCCGCTACGACGAACCGGTTGGTGCGGCGCCGCCGAAAGTGGCATCAGCGGGAAGCGTCGAGGGCCCTCAGCATGTGGGCGGCCGTCGGGTTTCCTGCCTGCAGCTGGAGCACGCGCTGGAACTCACGCCTCGCGTCCGCGGTGCGTCCCATCTGCATGACCGCCGCGGCGCGCAGCAGGTGAGCCTGCACGAGATCCGGCTCGAGCCGAATCGCCCTGTCGATCTCCGCCAGGCCCTCGCTCGTGTTCCCCGACCTGAACAGCACCATGCCGAGTGTGCTGTGCGCCTCGGCGAAGTCGGGCCTCAGGCCAATGACCTCCCGGAGCATTCGCTCCGCCTCATCCATTCTGTGCTCCGCGGCGAATGCGCCAGCCAGAAAGAAACGAGCCCGAGCATTTGAGGAATCGAGTTTGGCGGCGTTCTCGAGATGCGCTTCGGCCAGGCTCCCCTCCCCCATGCCGAGGAGGACGATCCCGAGGTTACACTCGGCGTTGGGATAATCCGGCTGCAGGGCAAGCGCGCGCTCAAGCTCGCGCCTCGCGTCCTGAGCCCTGCCCACCTGTCCGAGGGTAAGGCCGAGGTCGTTGTGGGCCTCGGGCGAGCTTGGGCGAATTTCGATCGCGCGCTCAAATTCCCCTATCGCCGCGGCGAGTTCACCAGGAGTCTGCCGCAGGGCCAGGCCGAGGTCGGCGTGGGCATCCGCATAGTTCTCGTGGAGGCGTATTGCCTCGCGAAACTCGTCGATGGCTTGCGGCAGGCCGCCTGGCTGCCTCGAGAGTGCCTCGCCCAGCGAGCAGTGGGCCCGCGGATTGTTGGGCCAGTCACGCACTGTCGCACTCCACAGGCTCACATCGCTCCCATAGACCGAATTTCGTTTCGCCGTCAGGGCTGCGAACATCAGAGCGAGCACGCCAACCGGCGCCCAAAACCGCCGCCCCGAACCGAGAAGCCGGTGGAGGCCGAGGACAAGACAGAGGACGATGGCCGCAAGCGGCAGGTAGGTCCGGTGCTCGGCCATGGTCTGGGCGGCCACGGGGACCAGTGTCGTAGGCAGGAGGAGGACAAAGAACCAGGCGCCGGCATAGCCGAGCGGGCGGCGTTTCAGAATCGCGATTGCCGTCGCAGCGACCAGCACCGCGAGAATGACAAAATCCGGAATCAAGCCGACGCTCGGCGCCGTCAGGTATGTCCCGTAATCGAATACGAGCGGGCTCGGCCACAGCGCCAGGCGCAGGTAGAGGCAGAGCGCCTGCACCTGGGTTAGCCAGTAGGCAGCCGCGGGTGCGCCCTGGCCGAAACCCGCCGAGCCCGCGCGGCTCCAGCCCGAGCTCGCCCCAAGCACGAGCAAAAGGAGCCAGCCCGCCGCGAGGGAGAGATAGTATATCTTTTGGGATCGGAAGGCCCCGCGAACGGATCCCGAGACGAAGAGCGCGTCGTAAACAAGGATGAGCGCCGGTGCGACCGCCGCGACTTCCTTTGATCCGGCACCCAGAAGGCACGACAGGGACGAGACGCAAAGCCAGAGGCCCCTGCGTCCCGAGCTCGTCGAGCGAACGAAGCCGTAGAGCGAAAGAAGGACGAAGAGTGCCATCAGGGACTCAACCCGCTGCGCCACGTAGGTGACCGCCTCGGTGGCCACCGGGTGCAGGCCCCAGAGGAGCGCCGCGGCGAGCGCGACCGGCAGGCTGTCCCTCGCAGGGATCCTGGTGCCGTCGGCCTTGAGCAATGTTCGCCTCACGATCCCCAGGATGAGAAGTGCGTTGACGATGTGGATGAGGAGATTGCCGGCGTGGTAGCCCCACAATGCCTGCCCGGTCAGGGCGCGGTTCACGGCGAACGAGAGGTTCGCGACGGGACGGCCGGCGACCGTCGTGCCCGGTGGCGGGGAAAGCGCCGCGCCTGGCGGCCACAAGGTGCGGATCGAGGCATTTCCGGTGATCGCCGTGGCATCGTCAAACACCAGCGCCCCGCCAAAGCTGTTCCAGTAGGCGACGCAGATCGCCGTAACGACGATCAAGGACGCGAGGCCGAGGGAAAGGAAGGAGTTCGGGCGCGGGATTGTCGCCTGGCCGCTCATACCCTGGCGAAATTTGAAAGGCATTCGGGTAAATGCGTGCCGACGGGTGCGCGCGGGCGGGGCGCGATGAGCGGGTCTAAGGGAACGGCGGAATACCGGGGCTTCATTTTCCCGCGAGACCCAAGGGATTTCGTCGGTGAAGGTTTTTTGCATCCGCGATGCCACCGCTCCCGCCTCCGTTTTAACCCGTTAGCCTTAAAATATTAGCGAAGGTTTGGTGCCTGTGAACCACCGCCTCTCCAGCTGAAAACGGGTGCCCTTCAACCAAATCCGGGAACGGTGCGTGAGGATTTCAACCAAGGCACCCGGCACATTTCACGATACTCCCAAACGGCAGCCCGCCGCGGCGCCGTCCCTCAGAGTTTCACCGACGTTTTCCCGGACCAACTAGCCGTGCACGAGCCTTTGCATGAGGTGCGATCGCTCATCGCTTCTCGCGGCATAGGCTTTCTCGAGGCAAGTGCCAAGGTAGGCGGTCTGCTTCTCGGACGGCTTTCCGGAGGACCTGACGGCGAGCCAGTCATGGAGGGCACCCTCCGGATCACCGTAGGACGCAAGGAGCACTCCCCTGCGAAAGCGCGCCTCCGTGAAATCAGGCGAAATGGCGAGAGCCGCGTCAAGGTGAAGCAGGGCGTCGGCCGCCCTCCCCTCCTGGAGCTGCTGCCGCGCGATCTGAGTGTGCGCGACCGCAAATGGCGCCGCCGGCCATTCCTGGAGCGGGCGCGCCGCAACCTCACGAACCGGATCAACGGCAGGAGCCACCTGGCGCCACGTGAGGACCACGCCGCCGATCGATGGGGCGGCCTTAAGCTCCCGCGCCACGATCTGCCGGCCACCGCGGACATCGCCCTCAAGAAAGCGAAGCTTGCCGGCCCGGGCGGCCGTGATGTGCGCCAAGTCGGGATCCGGATTCTGCAGCATGCTCGCCTGGAAGGCCTCTGTGCTTCGCCAGACGCGCGCCTCGCGCACACTGACAAGCGCGCAGGCCGCAACCCCAACGGCGCAGGCTGCCGGCAGTACCCCCGATCGGACCTTTGCGAGGACCATCGCGGCGGCCGCACAGAAGGTGATCCCCGTGAAGTAGAGATAACGGTCCGCGATCGTGTGGGGATGCTCCGAGAAGCCGAGGTTCGGGATCACGAGCACGAGGAAGGAGACCCAACACGCCGAAAGGAACGGGGCCGTCCTCCTCTTGCTCCATGCAACCCAGGTAATGGCGGCCAGGAGGGCCAGGGCTACCCAGCCAAGGATACCGATTGCGCCCGCGTCAAAGAGGGTGAGAGGCATCCAGCGCAGGTCGCCGGTCCAGCAGGTTCTCCAGAGATAGACGGCGGCCACATAGGCTCCCTGGAGAAGGCGATCGAGGGGCCCGAACTGCTCAAGGGTCGGCGCCTTGAGCCAGGACACCAACGCCGTGCCCCGCGCCGCCACCGTCAAGCCGAGGCCCACGGCGGCAACGGTGCAGAAGGCGCCGCTACCGAGGAATACGGGCCTTCGCGCCTGCGGCGCATGAGCCACCCATGCCCGGTCTAGGAGGATCATCGCGAACGGAAGGAACAGCGCGACCGGGTATGTGAGGACCGAGGCTGCGAAGGCGACAAGACCGCACGCGAGAAGGAGCGGCGCCTTCCGTCCGTCCGGGCGGATTCGGGCCTCAAGCTCAGCCAGCCGGAATAGAACACAGAGGAGCGCAAAGAATGCCGACTGCGCGTAAAGAAGCCCAGAGCACCACGCGGTTGTCTCGACCCTGAGGGGATGCAGCGCCCAGAGAAGCGCGGCAAGGCCCGCCGCGATCAACCTGCGCCGCTCAGGTGCGTCCGAGGCGAAGCGGGCCAGGAGGCGCCCCAGGACCGCGAAGACGAGGAGGGCGTTCGCACAGTGGAGGGCGATTCCCGCCGCGTGGTAACCCGAGGGATCGAGCCCCGAGAACGAGTACACCAGCGAGAATCCAAGCCACCCAAGCGGCATGTAGCGGTGCACGTAGCCCATGTCCGTGAACATCCACCGCAGCCCGGCGGCGTCCGGCGATCCCATGTGGGGATTGTAGAAGATGTTCACGTCGTCGTCCACGAGCGGCAGAAATCCGAATGACGTGACCTCCCTCGTGGTCCATGCGACCGCGACGATGATGAGCGTGACGAACAGCGCGCGAAGGCCGTGGGTCATGGGTTGGAGTGGAGCCTTTCCCGGGGGAGCGGACGGCAGCCCAACCAAATTGGGCGCGCGACGCCCGGGCAACGCCCAAATGGGTCGGACGGTCAGCTCTGCGGGCGCCCGGACGCCGCGAATTCGGCCTGCGCCTCGGCCTTGCGCCCGGAGCGGCGCAGTGCGAGGGCGAGGTTATAGTGGGCATCCGGGTATTTCGGGGAAAGACGCACGGCCTCGCGCAGGCTCGCCATGGCCTCGTCGAGGCGCCCGAGCTGCATGAGCGCGATTCCCAGGTTGTTCCGGAGCGCTGCGGACGAAGGCGCAAGGGCCACCGCACTTGCGAACTCCCGCGAGGCCTCGCCGCTTTCCCCATCCCGCATGAGCGCGGAGCCGAGGCCGTTGTGAAGCTGCGCCGTGTCGACTCCCAGCAGCATCGCGGACCGGTATTCCACCACGGCGTCGGCGGTATGCCCCTGGCGGCCGAGCGCGACACCGAGATCGTAGTGGGCCGCGCCAAGACCGGGATCGAGCGCGAGGGCCAGCCTCTCCTCCTTGACGGCGTCGGCAAGTCCATCGCGGGCCTGGGCCAGCGCCATGCCCAGGTCGGCATGGACCCGCGCCATTCGCGGGTCCGCCTCCCGACCCTTCAGGGCTAGCCTGAACTCGGCGACACCCTCGTTGAAGCTGCCGGGCTCATGGACAAGCGCCAGGGCCAGGTTTGCGTGGGCCTCGTCCATGGCGGGATTCAGCCGGATCGCCTCCCTGAACTGCGCGATCGCCTCCGCTGCGCCGCCCGGCGTGCGGGACAGGGCGTTGCCCAGGTTGTTGTGGGCGTCGGCATAGTCCGGCCTGATCCGGACAGCCTCCTTGAAATGAGCGATCGCCAGGTCCGTCGAGCCTTGGTCCATCAGGTAGACGCCTAGGTTGCCATGGGCCATCCAGCAGTCCGGGTTCTTTGCAATCGTGTCCGAATAGAGCGTCGGCACGTCCCGGTAGAGGGCTGCCTGCCGGCGGGTCAGGCCCAGCAGCAATCCCAGGAGCGCAACGCAAAGGGCGCCGAACACCGCGGCCGGAAGCCCGAGCGTCCTCGAGGCGCGGGAGAGCCCGCCGCCCGCGAGGGCGAAGATCCCAAGCGAGGGCAGGTACTGCCAGTGGTCGGCCACGTAGGAAAAGATGAACGGGTAGACATTGAAGAAGCCGAGTGCCGGGAAGAGCGAACCGACGAAGAACAGGAATCCGACAAGCGGGGCCGCGGCGCGCCTTCGCAGTGTCCAGAGGACGGCCGCCAAGGCGGCGACGCCGGCCAGCCCAACGCTCCATGCCGCGGTCGCCGCCACGTGCCAGCGCTCATATATGAACGAGAGGTCAAACGGCCACAGAAGTTTCCCGAGGTAGAACCACACCACCCTGCCGGCCAGGAAGAGACGCTCGGCGAACCCAAGATCGTACGACCCGCCGCGGGCCCCGATGAAGTTGCGCTCCACCCACGCGGTAAGGAGGCCGAAGGCCAAGCCCGCCGCGAAAAAGGGCAGGAGCGGCACGACGTCCCTTCGCCACGAAATCCCGCCTCGGCGCCAGACGAGGACAAGGAGCAGAGCCGCCGGCAGGGTCCCCGTCACCGACTTGCTCAGGAGCGCGAGGACAAACAGGCCGAACGCCACGGCGTAGCAGCCGAGGCCGCGGCCCCGGTCAAACCGCAGGTAAGCGAGGGCGGAGAGGAGGTAGAAGACGAGGGAGAGCGTGTTCTTCTGCTCCGAGATCCATGCGACCGACTCCGCGCACACCGGATGAAGAGCGAAGATTGCGGCGGCAAGCCAGTCGCCGCGGCCTGGGAGCCGGCCCGCCTCCGCGCCCGGCCGGATGCGCGCAAGGACATGGGCAAAGAGACAGGCGCCCAGGACATGGAGGACGACGTTCGCGGCATGGTAGCCAAGGACGGAGTCGCCCCACATCCGGTGCTCAAACCAGAACGCGCTGTGGAGGACCGGGTAGTACTGCTGCGTCGCGCCAAGCTCGAGCCAGATGCGGCGCAGGCCGGAGAGGCCTCGAAGCCACGGTGCGGTGACATGCGAGTCGTCGTCCCACACCATGGTGCCGCGAAGCGCCGGAAAATACGCCGCAAAGGTCGCGGCAAGGAGGACGGCCGGCATCGCCCATGCGAGGAGCCGGGGCAGCGTCTTGTCCGGGGTCGTTGGATCGGGCGGCATCGGTTGAATGCGGCCTTGGACGTCGCAACAAAACAACCCGATTGCAACGCTCCGTCCCAGTGGGCGCACTCGGGCGCCCGCCCACTTACCAGAAGAAGTATCGTTCCGAATCCACCAGGAATTCCGTCGTGGCCGGCTTGACCAGCACGCGCCACACCGAGGCATACTCCGACCAGGGCCCCTCGATCTCCGTGTCGCACACGATCGGCGCGGAGAAGCGCGGGCCGCCAACCTTCCTGTGGAGCCTTTCCAGGAACATCGCGTGGCCCTCCGGCTGCGAGAAGAACAGGCACCGCCTCTCGAAGAGGTCGCTCGGCGCCTCGTCGGCGGCAAGGCCATGGGACACGCGCCTTAGGCCGAGCACATACTCGTTCCTCGCGAGTTCCATCACCGCCCTCTCACAGGCGCCGAAGTAGTCGACCGCGGCGCCCTGGCCGTAGGCGAAGCATCCCGGATAGGCCTCGCGAAAGGCGACCACCGTCACGCCGACCCCGATCGGGCTTGGCAAAACGAGCGCGCTGATGCCCGGCCACTCGGTGGCCCTCACCTCTCCGTCGATGGCTCCCTCCCACCAGGCGATGATGCTCGTTCGCTCGACCGCTTCCATGAGGGCGCGCCTGCGGGCCTCCGAGCTGAACAAGCCCGGGAATGCGGCCATGCCGTTGGTGGATTCGTCGATGTCGAAGCCGTACAGCTCCCGGTCGTCGGCCCGCAGCTTCGCGCGGTAGGCCCACCTCTCCATGGACTCCGAGATGGCCATGTAGCGGGCCACCATCGGGGAATGGGCCGTGCCCGTGCCGTCCGCGTCGCTGTAGAGGGCAAACCTCTTGCGCTTCGTTACAATCTTCGGGGAGAGCCACGCGTTGGCCTGGAACATCTGGCGACCATAGACCGGGAATTCCCGCACCACCACGCGGCTTACCGGACCGCCCTCGGGCTCGAGGACGTTGCGGTAGCGGTATCCTGCTACGCTGATCATGGCGGAGGTGCCTTTAAGGGTGCCGAAGGAATTACTCGGGCTGGTAGTTGCAAGGCCCGATGCAGCTCATCGAGGGATGCATCGCCGACTCACGGTCCGCGTTGCTGCAGCCGTTGGAGCTTGAAAGCGGATCAAGGCGCTCCGCTGTTTTGGTCATGCCGGCTGACAAGAGCAGGCTGGAGAGGGTTCCGAGGGCGATACGATTGATTTTTTTCATCGGCGGTAATGTTTCGCCATTTCGGTGCCCGCCGCCGAATCTACAGATCGCCTATTTTGACGAGCTTGCTTACGTCTTTTTCTGTAATAAATCGCGGCGCCTCAGATCGAACCCCTGCAAAATCGCGAGAACCCGTGCGCTTTAACCGATTTTTCATAATCCTCGCCGCTGCAGCCTGCGCGCTCTGCGCCTCGCCGAGGAGCGTTCGCGCCCAGGAGGGCCGGCTCAGCACGGACGTCTTCACCTCGCGGGACACAGGCAGCGGCCGCGAAATCTGGGGAAGCGCACAGGACGAGAATGGAGTGATGTACTTCGGCTGTGACGACGTGGTGTCGTTCGACGGGACGAACTGGGCAAGATATCCGCTGCCGGGGAGCTACGCCGTGCGCGCCATAACAGTCGGGAAGAACGGACGCCTGTGGGCCGGAGCGGTGAACGAACTGGGCTACTTCGATCGCACATCAAAGGGCCTCTCGGCCTACCACTCGCTGGTGGGCCTGCTGCCGGCAAACGCGCGCGAATTCGAGGATACCTGGCACGTCTTTGCCCTGGACGACGGCGCCGTTTTTATGACGTCCCACGCCGTGATCGTCTACGACGGCGTGAGCATGAAGGTCTTCCCTATGGCCGGAGGGCGGCGCCTGATGGCAACCCAAAGCGAGGGCTCTATCTTCTTCACCCATTTGCCGACAGGGCTTTGGTCGGTGGGACTTGGCGGCATCCATCTCGAGATTCCCCAGACGGCCGTCAAAGGCTTGGGGATTGTGTGGGCTGCCCGCGCCGGCACCGGTTGGACCATGGCGACGACTGACGGGTTTTTCCGCTACGACGATGGAAGCTGGACTGAGCTCGCGCCTGAGGACTCGGGGTTCCTCAAGAAAGGCGTTGTCACCTGCGCTGCCAGCTCGCCCGACGGGAACGTGTACGTCGGAACCCTCTACTCCGGTATTGGAGTCTACAACCGCGCAGGCCGGCTGATTCGCACCATAGGTGTCGAGGATGGTCTTCCCACCCACCAGATCTACTCGCTCCTCTTCTCGAAGGACGGCGCATTGTGGACGACGTCCGGAACCGGGATCTGCAGGCTGGAGGTCAATTCCGGCGCGTCGCTATTCGACTCGAAGGAGGGGCTTGCGGGGAAGCCAAGCCGCAGCATCGCCCAACATGCTGGCTCGATACTGGTGGGGACCGACGACGGCGTCTTTGCCCTGCCTACAGGGGTTAGCCCTTCGCAATTCTCGCCCGTCCGCGATCTTCCTGGGACATACATCGACCTGGAGCTGACTGCCAACGGTTCACTCATGGCTGGTGGGTTCAAGCGGCTGGATCGCTCAAAGGGCGACCATTTCGAGAGTTTTTTTCCCTTTAAGACGGACATCCTTCAGGTGCGCGAATCCGCGGCGCATCCCGAGACATTCGCAATTGGAACGGAGAGCGAAATCCGACGGCTAACCCACCGGGACGAGAAGCCCATGCTCGATGAGCTGCTGGCCACCATTCCCGACAGCCCCCAGTCGATGGTGGAGGACACCGGGGGCAATCTCTGGATCGGGACCCAGACCCGCGGGGCTTTCCTGATCAAGGACGCCTTCGGCAAGGCCGGCCCGATCATGCGCGTTGCGTCGCCGGACGGACTTACGGACTCGGGGCGCATCGCGGTGGCCCTCATTCGGGACGCCGTCGGCGTCTTCACGCCGAAAGGCGTGGAAATCTACAGCAACACCGACGGCCCGAATGACTTGATATCCATCGTCCCGCGTACGACGGCCCTCGCCGTCTCCAACCGTGATCCCGAGGGATCGGTGTGGGTCGCTTATGAAAGCCCGTTTCCCGACGGTCCGCGCACGCCGCTGATCGGACGCCTGTCGATCGACCCGGCGGGCGCTGCCGGCTGGCAGAACTACATGACGCCGGGGCTGTCCCAGATCGGCCAGGTGCAGGCCCTGTACGTGGACAATGCTGGCGTTGTGTGGGTTGGGGGCGGCGAAGGACTGTTGCGCCTGGACCCCAGGGTGCTGCGGCCCTCCGAGGTCCCCGACGCGCCGGTCCTGCGCTCCAATGTTCGCTCGGATGAGATACTCGGGGCCGGACACAACGGGGTCACGTTCAGCTACTCCGCCATGCAATTCGGGGGCCGCGAAACATTTCGTTACGAGACACGGCTCTCGGGCGGCCCGGACGGCTGGTCCCAGCCCAGCATGGACGACCACCTGAGCCTGCCTCGCCTGTCAAACGGCCAGTACGAATTCTCGGTACGGGTGGTCAACGCCGCCGGCATGCCCGGGCAGGCGGCAACATGGGCCTTTACCGTCCTGCCTCCCTGGTACCGGACAATTACAGCTATCCTGTCGTTTGCCGCCCTGGCCTGCGCCCTCGTGTTCGGCGGCTTCCGCTGGCGCCTCGCATACCTGCGCCGGCAGAACGCCCGTCTTGAGACGCTCGTCAGGAAAAAGACGGAGCAGCTGGAAAAGGCCAACGAGGCGAAGTCGGAGTTCCTCGCGAACATGAGCCACGAGATCAGGAACCCGATCTCCGGCATCCTCGGGCTCTCGCTGGCATTCGAGGAGACCCAGCTCGACAAGCGCCAGCGCTACATCGCCGACTCGATCAACAGCTGCGCGACCCTGCTGGCCACGCTCGTCGACGATGTCCTGGATTTCTCGAAGATCGAGGCGGGCAAGGTTGAACTAAGGTCCGCGCCGTTCTCGCCCAGGATCCTGCTGGACCAGTGCGTCTCGATGGTCGCCGAGAATGCGAAGACCGCGGGCTGCGCCATAACGATCTCCTTTGCCGACAAGCTTCCCACCCAGGTCGTGGGCGACTCCGCCAGGGTGCAGCAGATCCTCCTCAATTACCTGACGAACGCGCTGAAGTTCGGAAACGGCAAGGACATCGAGATCGGGGCCACGCAGGGCTTCCACGACCGCCTGCGCTTCTTTGTAAGGGACCAGGGCGCCGGCATGACGGCCACGGAGGCTGGCACGCTCTTCACAAAGTTCAACCGGCTCGAGTCCGCGCGGGCCGGCAACATCCGAGGGACGGGCCTCGGACTCGCCGTCTGCAAGCTCCTCGCGGGCAAGATGGGCGGAAGGGTCGGCGTGGACTCGAAGCCTGGCAGCGGCTCCACCTTCTGGGCCGAGATACCCTTCCTCCTCGTAGACACCGCCTCCCCGGCATCGGAAGCCCTCCACGCGGGAGCGGTCCCGCTCAAGGCGCTGATTGTAGAGGACATCGACTACAACGTGGCCGCGATGCAGGCCGTACTGCGGCGACTCAACATACAGTCCGACGCCGTCAATGACGGCCATGCGGCGCTGGCGCGCCTCCAGGAGACCTACTACGACGTCGCGTTCCTCGACTGGAACCTTCCCGGGCTGATCGGCACGGAGGTCGCGTCGCGGTACCGCGCGCTGGAGCCATCGACAAGGAGGACGTTCATCATCGCGACCACGGCGCACTCCTCCGACTTCAACAAGGAGGCGTGCCTTCAGGCGGGCATGGACGCCTTTATCTCCAAGCCCATAACCCCGGCGAAGATCGCCGCGGCGCTTCGCGAACTCGAGGGCTCGCTCAGGGCATCGGGATCCGTCGCCATCGAGCCGCCGGCTCCCGCGCCGGAGAAGCGGAGCGAGATCGACCTTGAGATGCTCTCCTTCCTGGCCTCCGAGGCCCCTGACGGACTGGCCGGGCAGATCGACCGCTTCCTCGCCTCCTTCGACGCGGACCGCATCGCGGCCCGATCAATCGTTGATGTGGGCGATCCCGACGATGTACAGAGGGCGGCCCACCGGCTGCTCTCCCACTGCAGCATGGTGAAGTACGACCCGCTGAGCAAAATAGCCCTCGAGATCCAGCGCACCTCGAAGTCCGCCACGCATGAGAGGATACTCAGCCTCTACGCCAAGTTTGAGGCCGAGTACGCGGACTTCAGGTATAAACTGGAATCGATCCGTGCCTCGACTGGACCTGCGTGAAGCCGTTCTCGACGGCGAACGCGATCAGCTTGGGCGTGCCCTTGAGGTCAAGCTTGCGCAGTATGTTGCTGCGGTGGGTCTGAACCGTCCTCGGCGAGAGGTTCAGGCGCTCGCCGATTTCCTCGTCGCTGAGTCCCTGGCCGATTAGGGACAGTATCGCGCGCTCCCAGTCCGAAAGGACCTTGATGAACGAGCGCGGGTCGGAGCGGCGGGCCATGCGCGCCGCCTGGAAAGCCTGCGAGAAGTAGATGCGGCCCTCGGAGATGGCCTTCAGCGCGTCGCGCAGGATTTCAACCGTGTTGGAGTTCTTGTCGATGAAGCCGTGGACGCCGGACTTCTCCACGCGGAAGAGCGTGTAGTCGTCGCAGTGCGAGGACAGCATGAGGATCCGCAGGCTCGGCATTACCTTGAGCACCCGGTCCGCGACGTTGAAGCCGTCCATGTCGGGCAGCGAGAGGTCGAGGATCACCGCGTCGGGCCTGTGCTTCAGGATGAGGTCCACCGCCTGAACGCCGGAGTCCGTCTCGCCAACCACCGTGTATCCAAATTCTGAACTGCAGACCTTTCGTATAACGTCACGGATCATCAGATGGTCTTCGACGATTACGATCTTCACATCAGAAAAATGGGAAATATTCCCCCAAATCTCAAGCACGCTTCTGGCAACCTCCTAGTGCTTGGGCAATTACCGGAGAATTACGTAAAAAGACGTAGTTAAGGAGTTCGAGGATAGCGACGTCCGTGAGCAGATTGCCTACATGGAAAACTACGGCCCATCGCCCGCCTGCCGGCATGGTGCTTCGCGCACCCATGCGCCGGCATGGGGTGCGCCGAAAGGAGATCCGACATGAGCGCCACTCTTCTCTGGGACCAATCGACGCAAACCTGGCGCCAGGAACCCGCGGAGGCTCCAGCCCAGCGCACCGACGACCAGTCCCAGCGTGCGCAGCGCCTTGAGAGCATCGGAATGCTCGCCTCGGGCATCGCCCACGACCTGAACAACGTGCTCTCCCCCATCATCGTCGCGGCCCCGCTCCTGAAGGAGCACGCGACGACCCCGGAGAACCTTCGCCTCATCAACTCGCTTGAGAAGAGCGCCGAGCGGGGCGTCGAGCTGGTTCGCCAGATCCTCTCGTTCGCCCACGGCGCGGGGACCGTGCAGCAGCGCCTCCATGTCGCGGACCTGCTCAACGAGTCCGTCACGCTGGCAAAGGGCACATTCCCGAAGAGCGTCACTGTAATACCGGAGATCCCGACGAATCTCTGGCCGATCATGGCCGACCCGACGCAGATCCACCAGATCCTGCTGAACCTCTGCGTGAACGCGAGGGACGCGATGGCGGCCGGCGGCACGCTGACGGTCGGCGCGGAAAACTGCCTGCTGGACCAGGTGAGCGCGGGCAAGATCGAGGGCGGGAGGCCCGGCCCCTGGACGGTCATCTATGTCGAGGACACCGGCACGGGCATCTCGCAGGACTCGCTCGCGAAAATCTGGGATCCTTTCTTCACCACCAAGGGCTGCAAGGGAACGGGCCTTGGCCTCTCGACCGTGCGCGGCATCGTCTCCAGCCACAACGGCTTCGTGACCCTGAAGACCCAGCTCGGCTCGGGCACCACCTTCCGCATTTACCTTCCCGCGGCGGAGGAGCAGGTGCAGCCCGTGACGAGCGCGCAGGGCAGGCCGAGCGTGAAGCGCGGCAACGGAGAACTTGTGATGGTCGTCGATGACGAGCCGCAGATCCGCGAGATGACCTCGGCCATGCTGACCCGGAACGGGTACCGGGTCCTGACGGCCGGTGATGGCACGGAGGCCGTGGCCCTCTTCGCCACACGCAGGAACGAGATCAGCGTCGTCGTGACGGACCTCGCCATCCCGCACATGGACGGCGTGGCGCTGACGCGCGTCGTCCAAAACCTGAATCCCCGGGTCAAGGTGCTGACCATGAGCGGGCTGGCGAGTGCCGGCCGTGTGGGAAGCCTGAAGCCCTACACGGGCGCGTTCCTCTACAAGCCGTTCAAGGTGCAGGCCCTCCTTGAGGAGGTCCACAAGCTCATCCATCCCTCGCTGATGGCTGTGTCGGCCTGAGCGCACCGGGCGGTCTTGCCAGGCAGGGGAACGGGAATCGCCAGAAATTGTCTCTTGGCGGAACGACTAGATGGGCCCAACCTCTGGGTCCCTACCCCCATATGACGACCCCCCTGCTGCCCCCCCGCGCCACGCTATGGATCGCACTCGCAGTTGCCAGTCTCGGCCTTGCCGCGACCGCCCAAGCCAAGAACGAGGAATGGAAGGACCCCAAAGGTAACACCTTCGAGGCCATGCCCTCCCAGATCCTCGGACCCTGGGCCCTCTTCGACACCGGCACCCTGATCCCTCTAAACGCCCTCTCCAAAGAGGACTGCATCCGCTTCTACCAGGGCCTGAAGGACAAACCCGAGCGGGCCTCGGACTGGAAGGACGCAAAGAGCAACATCAGCGCGGAGCTCTACGGCAGGCTCATGCACTACAAGGGCTACGACCTCGAGAAGGACAGCGAGAAGGGCCGCGTCGAGCCCGAGCTCTACATGATCTTCTTCACGACGAACGACAAGAACATGACCTGGAAGATGCTGCGCAATGAGACGCCCGACCTGTACGCCAAGATGATGCACGACCACCCGGAGACGATTCAGGGCGTGATCTTCGGCGTCGGTGAGGAGATCGGCGACCACATGGACCTGGCGGTCAACACGCACGGCGACTGGATGTACACGGAGTTCGCGACGGAGGTGGAGATGCGAACCCTCAAGCGCCTCATCCCGACGAACCTCTACGGCATCGTGGTCATGACCCGCGACGGCATCCCGCTCTTCGGGCCTGACGCAAGCAACGAGGAGCAGATCAAGACGATCTTCGACCAGGTGAACGGCATGCTGGTCCACGTCGAGGACAAGGACATCCGCGACTGGAAGGCCCGCGATTACTACTACACGAACGTCCAGCCCGTGGCCTTCGCGAGCGGCCACAGCGACCCGCTCCTCATGGGCAACCCGCTCCGCGACGCGGTGCTTCGCAAGATGAAGATCTACAATGTCGACGCGACCTTCCACGTGAAGGCCGACGGCACCATCACCTCGGTCAACATGAAGCCGGGCGAACTCGCCCCCGACATGGAGAAGAAGTTCGCCGACGGCTTCCAAAGAGGCTGCCTCTTCGTCCCCGCGGTCGACAACGGCAAGTTCGTCGACGGCACCTACGAGTACCACATGGCGGTCACGCCCTAGGTTTAGCTTGGATTCCCCGTCGGGACCCCGGATAAAGTGGTCCCGATGACACCCCCATCGATCGGCCGAGCGGCCCGGCACAGTCGCGTCCTCATGCTGGCGGCGGCCGCCGCCCTCTCGCTCGCCCAGCGGCTCCCCGCGCAGGGGCTTGCGTACTCCTCCCCCCTCTCCGGCATCGCCGAGCCCCGCGAGGGGCGCGCAATGCACGAGGGTTCGTGGGACAGGAAGCACATGAACGGCGACGCGCGCCGGGTTGAGCCGGGGCAGACACTGACCCTCTTCACCCACCAGGGCACCGGCGTCGTCCACCGCTTCTGGGTGACGATCGCCCCAAGGGAGGACATCGGCGTCCTTAGCCAGGCAATCATTAGGATGTACTGGGACGACGACGCTAATCCCAGCGTCGAGTGCCCGATCGGCGCCTTCTTCGGCGTCGGCTTCGGCGAGCAGAAGGACTTCATCTCGATGCCCCTCGACGAAACCTCCGGAGGCTACAACTGCTACTGGCCGATGCCGTTCCACAAGTCGGCTCGCTGGACTTTGACCAACGGCTCGGGCACGCGGATCGACGCCTTCTACTATAATATAGATTACACGGCCCTGGATTCGATGCCCGCTGACACGCGTGAGTTCCACGCGCAGTTCCGCCGCGAGAACCCGACGACCACCGGGAAGAACTACACGATCCTCGATACGCAGGGCACAGGCCACTATGTCGGCACCGCCCTCTTCATGGCCGGCAAGGCCCTTGGCTTCCTCGAGGGAAACGAGATGGCCTACATCGACGGCGAGACAACGCCGTCCATCGAGGGAACGGGCACGGAGGACTACTTCTCCTCCGGGTGGTACTTCGACCGGGGCATCTACTCGGCGCCGTACCACGGCGTCATAATCAAGGATGAAACCCGCTCCCGCGTCTCCGCCTACCGCTGGCACATCGAGGATGCCATCCCGTTCAGGAAGTCGATCCGCTTCACGATCGAGCACGGCACGGGCAACCACGTGACTGCTGACTATTCGTCCGTGGCCTGCTATTACATGGCGGGTCCCTCGCCGGCGCCCCACCCGCTCCCGGCGGACCTCCTGCCCTCCAACATGCCGCCCATGACATCCTTTGTGATCCCGGGCGCCGTGGAGGCCGAGACGCTGAAGGACTCGGCCAAGGTCAGCGCGGGCGGAATGTGGATCCAGGACATGGGCAACTGGGAGTACGGGGAGGCGTGGTCCGGAAGGGCGTGCCTCTTCTGGGACCCGGGCCAGGCCGGGGCCCGGATGGACCTCGCCGTGCCCTGCGCCGCGAGTGGCAAATACGTCGTCGTGGCACGCCTCGCGTCGGGCCCGGACATCGGCACGGTGCACGTTTCGGTCGGCGGCGCACCTGCCGGCGACGTGCTTGACCTCTACGCTCCCGCCATGACCCCGCGGGAGGTGACGCTCGGAACCTTCGAAGCCAAGGGAGGAACGCTTCCCGTATCCTTTGTGGTCACGGGCAAGAATCCGCTCTCGGTCGGAGTCCGCCTCGCCGTAGACGCCTTCATCCTCAAGCCCGCCAAATAAGGAGCCCCTTTCAATGTCCGACAAAATGATCCACAGGCGCGACTTCATGCGCGCATCCCTCGG
>DASRSJ010000278.1:0-12241 GCA_035656555.1 Opitutaceae bacterium | reverse complement strand
GGAGGGCCGGCGTGAAATGGAGCCCGGCCGTGGGTGCCGCGGCGGCCACCTGGCGGCCGCGGTCGGCGTAGACGGTCTGGTATCGCTCGAGGTCCGCCGCGCGGCGCGAGGAGTCGGCCCTCTCTATATAGGGAGGCAGGGGGACGTCGCCGGTGCGGTTCGCCGCGTCGACCACCGTCTCGGCGGAGAGCGACTCAAATTCCACGGTCACCGGGCCGTCGCCCTTCACGGCGACAATCGTGCCTCTCAGGGATCCGCCTGCGGCCTCGAAGGTGGCGCCAGGCTGCATCCGCCGGCCGGGCTTTACCAGGCACTCCCAGGTCTCGACGCCGGGCTTTCCGTCCGTGAACCGGCGAAGGAGCAGGCACTCCACCTTCCCACCCGTTGAGCGGTGGCCGTGGAGCCGCGCCGGCAGGACCGATGCGTTGTTCCTGAGGAGGATGTCGCCGGACTTAAGGAAGAGCGGCAGCTCGTCGAACCTGCGGTGCTCGATGGTCCGTGTGGCGCGGTCGACCACCATGAGCCTCGATCCGTCACGGCGGTCGGCCGGCGTCTGCGCGATCTGATCCGCGGGAAGGACGTAGTCCAGTTGGCTTGTGGGGATCACGCTTTTTTAAGAGCCCGCGACGGACTTGGAGAGCTGGACCGCGAACTCGTCCATGAAGGCGTGGGCCTTCTCGTCCGTGATGAAGCGCGGGTCGTAGTGCAGGAAGGCTACGAAATTCCCGTTAACGATCGCCATGTCCACGCAGGCCGCGGTTCCCGGCCTCATTGGAGCCAGGCCGTACATCTGCTCCATGACGGCTCCGGGAACGGAGATAAGCCCGTGCCTCTTGATGAGCGTCGTCCTGGGGTAGACCTTCCCGAGGAACGACATGACGAGCGTCATGCGCGTGACGGGGCGCTTGGCATACTCCCGGATGCCGCCGGGCCACCAGCGCCTGAGCCTTAGCAGCATCCAGAACGAGTAGCCGAAGTGCCAGTCGTGGATCAGCTTCATGTCCTCCTTCGCGCGGCGCAGCAGGCGCTCGCGGTTCGCGAGCTGCTTCGCCGAGCGGTCGATGATGGCTATCCCGAACATGTTGGCCGCGGGCCAGGTGCCCTTGACCTTCCTCCTCAAGCTGACGGCGCAGCTCAGGCGGATCCACTCGTCGGGCGCGTTGATGCCCTGGGCAAGGCGCCAGGCCCCCACGGTGGCCTGCAGGTCGCGCATCAGCATCTCGGGCAATCCGGCCTTCAACTGCTTGGCGACGTCCCGTATCGCCGCCGTCTCGGCGGGCGTCCACTCGCGGCTCACAAGCGCGGGCCACTGCGGTGGCCTCGGACTCGACTCCGGCTCGGGCACATGGGGGACGATCGGAGCCACGGTGCGGCGCAGGAGCTTGGACTCCGCGATGATGCCCGCCGTCTGCAGCAGCGGGAGCCAGAGGCGCTCCAGGAGGCTTCCGCCCATGCGCCCGCGTATCTCCAGGAGCCCGTCGGCGGGCTTCGCCTTCGGCTCAACCGGGTCGCCGAGCGCCTTCGCGTAGCGCAGCATCATGTCCTCCGCGAAATCGTTTATCGAGAGACCGTCGCACACGGCGTGGTGGACGCTGAAGACCAGGTCCGCCCGCTCGTCGTCCTCGATCACGTAGAGGCGCACCCCGGTGCCCCGCTCGATGTCGAGCGGCAGCCACTGCGGCCACTCGCTGTCGTCGCGCCTGCGGCTCCAGTGGATGGTCGGGGAGGTCGCGTCGAGCTGCCAGTAAAGCCGGCCGAGGAGGCCGCGGCGCACCTGCGCGTTCAGGAGCGGGTGCTGGCTCGTCGTCTCGGACCACGCCTTCTCGATCTCCGGTCTCTGCAGTTTCCCCTTCCAGCGCATTCTCATGGTCTGCCATCCCGGGTAGGCCGCAGAGTCGTCCTCGAAGAGGTAGACCTCGAGCGGCGTGAGGGGCAGGGATTTCATTGGGCCAAGGGTTGAGCAGTCTGCGCTCGACCGTCGGGCGGCGCGTCCTACGCTCGGCAATCACAACCGGCGGGCGGGGGCAGCGTCAACCGCGCACCACGGCGAAACCCTCTGCGAATGCGTCAATTCATCAGCGACACCATCGGCACCCTGCGCGCGCTGAGCCTTGCGCGCGACAACATGGTGGCCGCGTGGCCGATCTCGTTCTACCGCCGTGAATTCATCGTGGAGAACATCCTGGGTCAGAAGCTCTTTATCGTGAACTGCCCGGCGGGCGTGCAGCACGTCTTCGTTACCAATTCGCGCAACTACAGGAAGAGCCCGTCGAACTCCGCGACGCTGACGCCGCTCCTCGGCAGCGGCCTCTTCGTCAGCGAGGGCGAGCTCTGGAACCGCCAGAGGAAGATCATGACGCCGGCCGTCGCGCACAGCCGGATGGTCGACTACGCAAGGATCGTGATCGAGGCCGGCAAGGAGGCGATCGAGTCCTGGAAGGCCAGGGGCTCGGAACCCTTCGAGGTCGACGTGAACGAACCGTTCACGATCCTCACGGCCGAGGTCATCTCCCAGATCATGTTCGGCTACAAGCTGGGAGAGAAGGGATGGACGCTCTACGAGGCCTTCAAGGACTACCAGGCGAGCGCGGGCCGCGTGCACGTGGCCGAGCTCGTGGGCCTGCCGGACTGGTTCCCGAGGCCCGGCCGGCGCAGCGGGCGCAAGGCCGTCGAGAAATTCGATTCCGTGCTCCTCGACATCATCGACACCGGCAGCAAGCGCGGCGTCGAGGCGTCCGACGACATGCTGAGCATGTTGCTGTCCTTCCGGGACGACCAGGGCCAGCCGATGTCGCGCGAGCTCGTGCGGGACGAGGTGGCATCGATCTTCCTTGCGGGCCACGAGACTACCGCCATCACGCTTTCCTGGGCCTTCTACCTCCTGGACCGGCACCCCGCGGTGGAGGCCAAGGTGCACGAGGAGGTCGACCGCGTCTTCGGGGACCGCGACGCCGTCTATACGGACATGGAGAAACTGACCTACTGCCGCGCTGTCATCGACGAGACGCTGAGGCTCTTTCCCCCGGTCCACATCTTCTCTCGCCAGGCCCTCGAGGACGACGTGGTCTGCGGCCACAAGGTACCGAAGGGTTCCTTCGTCACCGTGGCGTCCTGGGTGCTCCACCGCCACAAGCTCTACTGGACGGATCCGCAGGAGTTCAGGCCCGAGCGCTTCCTGCCGGAGAACGCGGAGAAGATAGAGCGCTTCGCGTATATTCCCTTCGGCACCGGCCCGCGCGTCTGCCTCGGAAAGCATCTGGGCCTCCTCGAGGCCACGATGCTCTTCGCGATGACCGCCAGGAATTTCAGGCTCCGGCTAAAGCCCGGCACCGTCGTCGAGCCGCTGGGCCGCATGACGCTTCGCCCGCGCTGGGGCATGCCGATGGTCGTGCAGCGGCGCCACGCGCAGGCCGCCTGAACCGGGACATGAGCAGCGAGTCGCAAGTCCCCGCCGGACGACCCTTCTTCAAGGTGGCCCTCAATCTGCCGCATGCGGGCCGCGTGGCCCGCAGGATACTCATCCACCTGCCGGAGCTTGATCCGCCCACGGAGGCTCTGATCGCGGCCCAGAGGATCGCGGTCGGGATCATCGAGATGCTCGATCCCTGCATGGAATTGGACGAGAACCCTTCCGGTCCCGCGGGACTGCGGCTAAGGGAGCACGCGGCGAAGGCCGGCCGGCTTCTCGTGGACCAGATCGAGTCGGGCAACCTCGGCAACGACAGGCTGGGGCAGAGTGTCCGCAACTTCTTCGAGTGCCTTGAGCTCGGCCAGGAAGGTGCGGACATCTCGCTCCGGGCGGGCGAGAACCCGGCCTCAATGCAGCGTCCCTTCTGACCGGCTCCTTTCTGTCTCATGCGATCACCCCTTCATCGCCTGGCGGCTTTTCTGCCTCTCTGCATCGCGCTTCCCTGCCTCGCTGCTGAGCCCGTCCATCACGACTTCATCGCGATCGACGAGGGTCTTGGGAATTTGCTGCGCGTGGACCAGTCCGGCAACGGCCATGACTGGTTGGTGCCTATTGGCCACCCGAGGCCGCGTGACCTCCAGCTGGTCGGCGCGGGACGCCTGCTCCTGAGCCATGACAAGGGCTACTCGGAGTTCGACCTCACGACCGGGAAGCGCCTCATCGATGTCGCCAGCTTCTCAAATGTCTCGTCGGCGCGCCGCCTTGAGAATGGCGACACCCTGGTCGCTTACGCGGTTGAGGGAAAGGCGGCCGGCATCTTCGTCGCCGAGCTGAATGCCAGGCAGGAGCAGGTCGCCCTGACCACCTATCCGGGCGACTACGTGCGGCTCATGCGCCAGACGGACCGCGGCACGTTCCTCTTCGGCATGAATGACCACATCGCCGAAGGAGACGGCAAGGGCGCCCTGGTCTGGACGGCGAAGGCCGACGGATTCCGGCACGCGTGGAAGGCGATCCGGCTCGCGACCGGAGACACGCTGGCCTCGGCAGGCTACGGCGCCTTCATGGTGGAATTTGCCCCGGACGGTACGATCGTTCGCCGCTTCGGCGGGGCGGGGGACGTGCCGGCCACGGTCCATCCCTTCTTCTACGGCACCTTCCAGCTGCTGCCCGGTGGCGACGTCGTAGTCGCCAACTGGCAGGGGCACGGAGCCGGCCATGGCAGCTCAGGCGTCCAGCTTGTCGAGTTCGACCCGAAGGGCGTCATCACCTGGCAATGGTCCGAGCGCAGCCGCGTGTCGTCCATCCAGGGTGTGCTGGTTCTGGACGGACTCGACACCGCGCTCCTGCACGACGAGCGCCGCGGCTTGACCGCGCCGCTGTCCGGAAATCCTTAGTGCTTCGCCGGCGGCAGATGGCAGGACTGCCATGCCACGAACCTCCAGGCGCCGTTCTCCAGCCGCCACACGCCGAGGTAGGCCAGGTAATTGTCCACCTTCTGCCCGGAGTTTGCCGAATGGATCGTGCATCGGCCCCGCATGAGGACGATGTTCGGGGTAATCGCCACGAAGTCGCGGCTCTCGTAGTCGAACGAGAAGTACTGGGTCTTTCCGCTCACGATGGCGCCGATGAGCGCGGCCTTGTCATTCACCGCGCCGCTGGAGTGCGTGTAGACGAGATCATCGGAGAACACGGCGGAGAGCTGCTCCTTGCTCGCCGCGACGGTCGCCGCAACGCGGGCGTCATCGGCGCTTCGCACCGCATCGAGCACGGGGTCCATCGCTGCGGACAGCGATCCGGCGAGAAGAACGAACGGCGCAAGGAGCAGGAGTAGTCTTTTCATGGTGGGATATCGGGGATGCGATACACGGGGTTAAAACCAGCGGCATGGGGGTTTGCCGTTTCCTGAGTTTCATAGGCTTGTTTAGCCGAGCGGGCAAGACGTTCCCCCCGTGCGCGGGCAGCGCCTGGTTTGAGATTTAGCGCTAGGGATTCTGGCCCGCCGCCTCGTAGGCGATCGCCACAATCTCCAGCTCCGTGCGGCCCGACGGGCGCACAAACGGGACCCGGTCGCCCACACGCGCGTGCCACAGCGCCTTGGCGATCGGGGCGCGCCAGCTGATTCTGTTCTCGCCGGCGTCGGCTTCATCCACGCCGACCAACCGATAGGTCGATTCGGCGTTCTGCGGATCACGGATGGTGACGGTAGATCCAAACTCAACGCGGTCACCGCCGGTCGGCACCGCGGGGGTCTCAGCCGTCCGGAGGCTCTCACTCACATACTCGATGCGCCGGCTTAGGATCTGCCGCAGTCTTTTCGTATCGGGATCCTCAGGCGCGAGCGCTGAGAGCGCCGGACCCTCTTCCTCAACCAGCCGCTTCAGCTCGGCACGAAGCGAATTGATCCCCTGGGGCGTCACGTAATTCCTGGCTCCGGGAGGCAGAAGCGAAACAGGGCGCGGTATTACCGCCTCCTGTTCCAAGGTGGCTTCTTTCAGAAAGGCCGTGCTCACTCCAAAAGTTTAGCCTGGTGCGCCACTTTCTCAATCGCGGCGTGAACTTAGCAAAGTCGTTCCACGCCCTCCGGGTCATAAAGGTGCTCGGGGACAGACCGTTTGTAACGGGCTGTGGCGCATCTAGATTGGCGTAGTTTCCATTCATAGTCTTGAGTGGAATGGATCGGCCGTATGAGAGGGAATTCGCGCGGGTGCGCGTTCTTGACAGGCCCTTTTCCGAATGGTGGACTCACCCCTCTTCGGCCGGCTTAGCTCAGTGGTAGAGCATCGGTATCGTAAACCGAGGGTCGTCGGTTCAATCCCGACAGCCGGCTCCATTTCCAGCCCATACGGGCGGAAATGAGCCTTGCGGGGCGGCGGGAACCCCGCCTTCAGACTGAAACCTGTTCGTCGCAAACGGCCGCGTTTGGCCGCTAGCGCAGCCGTTCATCACGCTCCGCGACCGCGGCGGGATGGGCAACAGGTCGGGCGCGACGAGTCGCGGCGTTCAATTTTTCCGTCCCGAATTCCCGTGGGTTCGTGGTATTTTCCCCGCCGTTCGTCGCAGAAGTATCCACGTGGGCGGCGGCGGATCGGCTGGATCGCCCCCAAGCAAACACAGCCCCAGGCACTGGGGCGGCTTCAAGCAAACCAAGTCTGTCACAAACATGGATACATTGCGCAAACTCAAGGCCGTCACCGCCGCTGTCATCGGCGCGGGCTCGGCCTTCTCCCTGCAGGCCCAGACCGCCCCGGCGGCCGACTCAGACCAGAACAACACCCAGGTGATGGAGAAGTTCGTCGTCACCGGCTCCAACATCCAGAACGCCGGCGAGGCGCTCTCGATCCCCGTCGCGGTGCTTTCGCCGAGCGACATCGAGAACAGCGGCGTCGAGACCAACGTCCTCGATGTGCTTCGCAAGATCTCGCCGTCCATCTCCGGCCTCGGAAGCGAGAACGCGTCCACCACGGGCGGCACCAACAACGGCGGCTCCCAGGTGCTCCTGCACAACCTGCCGACCCTGGTCCTCGTGAACGGCCGCCGGATGGCCTACGACCCGGTGGACAGCTCGGGAGGCAACGAGTTTGTCGACCTGAACACGATCCCGATCGCGGCCATCGACAAGATCGAGGTCCTGAGCGACGGCTCGTCCGCCATCTACGGCGCCGATGCGCTGGGCGGCGTCATCAATGTGCTCCTCAAGAAGGACTACAACGGCTGGGAGGCTAACGCCCACTACGGCTTCAGCGACCAGAAGGGCCACTACTCCGAGCGCACCGGCTCCCTTGTCGGCGGTGTCAGCAACGGGACGACCTCCATCACGGCGTCCTTTGAGTACACGCAGAGCGACCCGATCTTCCAGGACCAGCGCCCGGAGACGAATCCGTTCTACGCCACGACCTACTTTCCCGGGATCCTCGAGATCTACGGGAACGCCAGCAGCTACGATGAGGCGTTCCAGCTGGTCGGCTCGTCCCCGCCCCCTGGCGGAGGGCAGTACTCGATCCAGCAGCTGGTCGCCATGGGCATCTACAAAGACCTCGGCAGCTTCAACGACGCCGGCGTGCTCAAGTCCATCCAGTCCCAGCTCAATCTCGCCGCGAAGCAGTACCTGATCGAGGCGATCAAGCGGGAGAGCGTTACCCTGAACATGTCGCACAAGATCTTCGGCGACAACCTGGAGGGCTTCGGCTACCTGCTCTACTCGCACGTCAACACGCAGTACGGCCTGAATGCGCAGCCGCTCTTCCCGATCGTCTCGACGCCCAACACGGACCTCTACAACTTCGGCGTTTATCCGGCCCCGGGCGACCAGGAGATCGTCCCGGTCAACGCCCCGACCAATCCCCTGTCCCAGGCGAGCCTAGACCAGGGCTTCACGGACGGCAGCGGCGGCTTCTCGGCCCTCGTGCACAACCGCTTCCAGCAGAACCCGCGCCTCTTCTTGGATGAGGACAGCTCGTTCACGCTCGCCGGCGGACTGCGCGGCACGATCAACGCGAACTGGTCCTGGGAGACAGCGATCGACCTGAACCGCTACACGGACCATTATAACAACGCGGGCCTGCTGGATCTGAACAGCCTGATCAACGCGTTCTCGAGCGGCGCCATCAACCCGTTCGCGCTGACGCAGTCGTCGGCCGCGCTCGCGGGCGTTACCGGCACCGCGTTCGTCAACTACACGAGCACCAATAACACGGTGGACGCGCTCCTGCGAGGCGCTCTCTTCGAGCTGCCGGCCGGCATGGTCCGCTTTGCCGCCGGCGCCCAGTTCAGCCGCCAGAACCTGACGGCCATTCCTGACATCAACACCGCGAACAACCTCTGGATCGACTCCCCGACGATCCTGCCGTTCAACGCGAACCGCGAGATCACGTCCTACTACGCGGAGGTCGAGATCCCGATCGTCGACAAGAGCCACCCGCTCCCGGGCGTCTACGCCCTGGCGCTTGGCGCCGCCGGCCGCATCGACCAGTACTCGGGCGCCGTCGGCACGTCCCGCGTCCCGAAGCTGGACATCAAGTACCAGCCCTTCGACGACCAGCTGACGCTCAGGGGCAGTGCCGGCAAGTCGTTCATCGCGCCCCCGCTCTACGCCCTTTACGGGCCGACGACGCAGGGCTCCTCGAGCGACCTGACCTACACGGGCGCCAACGGCACCCAGTACACCAATGTCCAGATGCAGGCGTCCGGTGGCTCGAACCCGAACCTCCAGCCCTCCACGGCCACCACCTGGGAGGCGGGCTTCACCTACACGCCCAACTACGTCCCCAACCTGAGCATCTCGGGCGATTACTTCGACACGACCCAGCACAAGATCGTGGGCATCGTCGACGAAACGACGATCGTGCAGAGCGTCGAGAACCTCGGCGCGGCCTCGCCGTTCGCCGCGCAGATCCGCTTCGGCGGCATCAATGGACCCGGACCCAGCGGCAACGCAGCGGGGCAGATCAGCTCCCGCCCGCTGGCGAGTGTCTTCATCATCGATGGAGTCAGGAACCTGAGCTCGCTCGCGATCAAGGGCTTCGACGCCTCCGTCACCTACGTGGTCCCCACGAAGACGATCGGACGCTTCGAGGTCGACGAGGCGCTGACCGCCTACTCGAGCTACCTGCTCCAGGTGCTCCCCTCTGAGAACTACTACCAGCACGCGGGTCACGTGGACCAGGTGGCGGCCGTGGCGCAGAACGAGGGCGGCACGACCCCCCGCTACCGCAGCTACACTTCGCTGAAGTGGGGCTACCACGGCGTGGAGGTCCTTGCGGGCTTCACCTTCGTGCCGACCGTCACCGACATCGGCTCGGGCGGCTCGAACGCCGCGCCGCCGCTGCCGGTGGCCTCCTACAACCAGTGGGACTTCGCCGCGTCGTACGACCTCTCGCACCTGCACCTGAGCCGCTACACGGACGGCCTGACGGTGAGGGTCGGCGTCAACAACGCGTTCAACTACCTGCCCCCGGTGGCACCGTACTCGCTTGAGAACACCAAGGCCGACATCAGCGCCTACAACGGCGGCATCGGCCGGATGTTCTTCGTCGACGCGTCGTACAAGTTCTGACGCCAGGCTCCGGACACAAGAAAGGCGGCCCTTCGCGGGGCCGCCTTTTTTTGTGGGCTGCTTTCGCCCGAAAGTTTTTCTACTTCGCCTCGAGCACCAGGGCCCTCAGGTGGGCGAGCTCGACCGGCTTGTTGAGGATCCGCTCGATGCCCAGCTGGCGGTACTCGTCCTCGACGTCGCTGTTGAGCTCCGAGCTCACGATGGCGATCATGCCGGGGTACTGGATCTCGCGAAGCTTCATCACGAGCTCGAGCCCGTTCATCCCGCCCATGTGGTGGTCCGAGATCACGATGTCGTAGGCCGCGGGGTTCGCCTTCACCATTTCGAAGGCGTCGGAGCCGTCCGGAGCGCAGTCAACCTTGTGCCCGGCCCTAGTCAGGGCGAGACGGGCCACCTCCCGGAGCTCCCGCATGTCGTCGACGTAGAGCACCCTCTTGGTCTTCCTCCCAGAGACATCTTTTTCGGATACCGGTGAAATCATGTCATTCCACATATTGCCTGAACACAAAGACGCCCGTTGCCCACACTTGTTTCGCCATTTGTTGCTAAAAAATGGCGAATTGGTCGCGTCACAAAACGTCAGTTCAGTGAGATGTTCTCGTCGGGAAGGCCGCCCTGCAGGCGAAGGTGCAGCACGGTGGCATCGATATCGGACCTCATGACCTGAAGGAGGAGGAGAAGGCGCTGGTTCACGTCGAGCGTCTCCAGGAGCTTCTGCTTCACCGGCGTGTTGTCGCACAGGTTGAAGGCCGCGATGTCGGCAAAGATCTCCGGGTCGTCCACGGTCTTCAAAAGGTCCGTCATTCCCTCGGAGGAGCCGGGGGAGAGCTTGAGCTTAAGCTTGATGAGCCTCGAGAGCTGCTGGCGCAGCTTGGCATTCTCTCCGGGAGCGGCGCCGGGCTCGCTCGTCAGCGCCTTGATGCGGATCCTGCGGTACGGGTCGTCGCCCAGGATCGACTCGATCGAGACGCGGCAGAGGCCCTGGAGCAGCAGGTTCGAGGTGCCGTTGTCGTTCTTCTGGCAGGCGCGCACGAGCCCGATGCAGGCCACCTTGTGGGGCGGCTCGAAGCTCTCGTCCCGGGCCTGGTCGTCCAGGCAGGCCACCGCGAAGATCCTGTTCGTCAGGAGGACATCCCGGAGCATCTGGCGGTACCGGGGCTCGAAGATATGCAGCGGAAGGAGCGCCTGGGGAAAGAAAGAGAGGTTCGGCAGCGTCATCACCGGCACCTCGTCAGGCACTTGGATCTCAACTTCCATGCCCAAAGGTTTGTGGTGATCCGGACGATTTTCAAGAATCTGGTCGAAAATCTGCCATTAAACGCGTGGACTTTCGGCCCCTGACGCCGTGCAGATTGCGGCTCGCGTCGTTCCCCCCCACCTTTCCCGAGCGCCTCCCATCCCCGCTTGAGCCCCAAGCCCATACTCTGCGCAGCCTTCCTGCTTGCTGCGTTCCCGGCCGCCGCGGCCCCGGTCCACGTCACCTATTGGGAGAAGTGGAACGGCTTTGAGCAGCGCGCGATGCAGGCGGTGATCGACAAGTTCAACGCCTCCCAGGACCGCATTGTCATCGATTACTACGACCAGACGGGTCAGATCGACCGCAAGACGCTGGTCGTGACAGCCGGTGGCGACCCGCCGGACATCGCCGGCCTCCATGAGCAGAACATCGCGACCTTCGCAGATGCCGAGGCCCTGGAACCCCTGGACGGCTTCATCCAGGCCGAGGGGATGTCGACCGCCCAGTGGCTCGACCGCTACTACCCGATCTACGCCAGGATCTGCACCCACGGCGGCCACGTCTACGCCGGCATCAGCACGCCGGTCGTCGAGACCCTCTACTGGAACCGGACGCTTTTCCGCGAGGCGGGCCTGGACCCTGACAGGCCGCCGGCGACGCTGGCGGAGTTCAATGACTACGCGAAGCGCCTGACAAAGCACGATCCCAAGACCGGGCGCCTCACCCAGGTGGGATTCCTTCCCCAGGACCCGGGCTGGTGGCCCTGGATCTTCTGCGACTGGTTTGGCGGCGGCCTCTACGACGGCCACAACGTCACCTTCGCGACCAACAAGGCGAACGTCGCCGCGTATGCATGGATCCAGCAGTTCACGAAGGACTACGGCTTGGACAACGTGAAGCTCTTCTCCTCCGAGTTCGGCCCGTGGGCGTCCCCCTCGGCGCCGTTCTTCACGGGCAAGATCGCCATGGTTTTCCAGGGCTGCTTCTACGACAACTACATCAGCCAATTTAAGCCGGGCCTGGACTACGGGGTGGGGCCCTGGCCGGAGGCCGTCCCGGGCGTGAAGGACTTCGCGATGGCGGAGGCTGACGTCCTCGTGATCCCGAGGGGAGCCAAGCACCCGAAGGAGGCCTGGGAGTTCATCAAGTACTGCAATTCGACGAATCCCAAAGCGCAGTCGAGGGACGAGCTGCAGGGGGCCGAGCTTCTCGACTACCTCCAGGTGAAGCTTTCCCCGCTCAAGGTCTGGAGCCCCTTCTTCACAAACCACAATTCCCACCCGCATATCGCGATGTTCCGGCGCCTGGCCTCGAGCCCGCACGCCGTGTGCGTCCCGCAGATCGGGATCTGGATGGAGTACAACCGCGAGGTGATCTCGTCCTTCGACCGCGTGAGGCTGCTCGATGCCACGCCGGAGGAGGCTCTCGAGTACTCGCAGGAGAGGCTCGAGGGCAGCTGGACGCGCTACCGCCGAAGCCTCGAGCGGCACGGCCAGTGGGCCGCCCTGGGGGAGAACCCGAGATGACGCGCGGCGAGAAG
>DASRSJ010000277.1:0-5845 GCA_035656555.1 Opitutaceae bacterium | reverse complement strand
CCGTTCCCACCGTCGGGTTTCGAAATCATCACTTGAGCAAAACACTCAGCCAACGACTCACCAGAAGCTGTCACCAAAACCTTATCTCTATCGATTGCTGAGAAAGTGCGTGGATACTATTGAGTTGCAAGATAAAAGCGCTGGAGGCCCCCGGCGCCAATCCCGGAACTACTTCAAGCCACGTAGGGTTGAGCCCGCCCATTCGCCCAAAATGTCCTTCTCATACCGGAGGGAATCGGAGGTATCCAGGACCACCCGGGTCTGGAAATTGAGATCACGGATGTTCTCCGTTCCCTGCTTTACGACCTTCCCCGAGGCATCGCTGACGACGTAGCTGAACTTGAAGGCGGGCGGATAAATCTCCTTCACGACCCTCACGTCGCTCCACTGGGGCCCGTGCCAGGGCTCGAAGTCGCCGGCCAAGTCGATATCGGTGAAGGTGACCTTCAGAGAGTCGCCCACGGGCAGCAGCGAAGCCGAGCGGCTGACGAGATACGTCCGTATCCTTCCCAGAATGTCGTCCCTGCCGCGGTCGCTTGGCAGGTCGCTGTCCTTTACGTCGGTGAAGTTCTCGGGGTGGTCGAAGACCACCTCGGTCCTCACGGGAGCGGCTGCGGCGGCGTGGAGGCCGGCGGCCATTGCGAGAGCTATCGGCAGGAGGCGTAAGAATTTCATGGGGAATCCTGTTTTATGCCCTTTCCACAACGGGCGCCGTTGACGTGCCTGCGTCGGAAAGTCGGGCAATCTACCCTTGGGGACCGCGCCTGTCCACCGGCCCCGAACGAAACCCGAACATGATAACAGGGTCTTTTTGGGCTTCGCCCCGACAGGGGCCCCGACAAGATGAATTCAATGACACAACAGCCCGCAGGGGGTGACATCCTGTTCGACTGGCTCTCGGATCGCTCGGCCGGCGTCCTCCTGCATCCGACAAGCCTGCCCGGAAACCAGGGTGTCGGCACCCTCGACAGCTCGGCGATCAAGTTTTTGGACCTGCTCAACGCCTCGGGCATGTCCTGGTGGCAGGTGTGCCCCCTCGGGCCCACCGGCTACGGCGACTCACCCTACCAGTGCTTCTCGGCGTTTGCGGGCAACCCTTACCTGATCGACCTGCAGGACTTCGTCGCGCGCAAGCTCCTGACGGCGGAGGAGGTCGCGCCCCTCGCCAAGGTCGGGGCCGCAGAGGTGGACTTCGGCGCCCTCTATGAGCTGAAGTGGCCGCTCCTGCGCTCCGCGTACAACCGGTACAAGGCCGCGGGATTCCCGGCGCTCGGTCCGGAGGGCTTCTCCGAGTTCAAGAAGGCGCAGGCCTCCTGGCTCGATGCCTACGCCTGCTACCGAGCACTGAAGGACAGCTTTGGCGGCAAGGCGTGGTGGGACTGGCCGGCCGCGGCCCGATCCTACAAGGGGCTTGCCGCAAAGACCAAGGCGCCACTCGCGGACGAGATCGGCGCGCATCAGTTTTACCAATACGCCTTCTTCACCCAGTGGGGCCGCATCCGCGCCGAAGCCGCCAAGCGCGGGATCGGCATCATCGGCGACATTCCGATCTTCGTCGCGGCCGATTCCGCGGACGTCTGGGCTGAGCCCGAGCTCTTCGAGCTCGGCCAGGACGGGCGCCCGGTGGCGGTCGCCGGGGTGCCGCCCGACTACTTCTCAAGCGATGGCCAGCTCTGGGGCAACCCGCTCTACAGGTGGGACGTCCACGCCGCCGACGGCTACGCGTGGTGGAAGAAGCGCCTCGGGGCCAGCTTCACCGTCTGCGACATCGTGCGCATCGACCACTTCAGGGGCTTCGATGCCTACTGGCGGATCCCGCTGCCGGCGGAGAACGCGAAGAAGGGCGAGTGGATCCCGGGCCCGGGTCTCGGTTTCTTCCGCTCGATCAAGGCCGCCTTCCCCAACGCGCGCATCATCGCCGAGGACCTGGGACTGCTGACTCCGTCGGTCGAGGAGCTTCTTGAGCAAACTGGCTTGCCGGGAATGGCCGTCCTGCAGTTCGCATTCGGCGGGGATGCCAAGAACCCCTACCTGCCGCACAACCTGCGGGGCAACGGAGTCATCTATCCCGGCACCCACGACAACGACACCGCGATCGGCTGGTACGCCCAGACCGACGAGAAGACGCGCGACCACGTGCGGCGCTACCTGCGCGTGAGCGGCACCGAGGTCGCCTGGGACTTCATACGCACGGCGTATGGGGCCGTGAGCCGGATCGCCGTCCTGCCCATGCAGGATCTGCTCAGCCTCGGCTCGTCCGCACGCCTGAACTCGCCCGGCTCGGCCCAAGGCAACTGGCGCTGGCGGATGGCAGAGGGCGACATGGAGAGGCTGGCCTCAAACGGGACCGCCGCCTATCTGGCCGGGCTGGCCGAACTGGCAGGGCGCCTGCCCGAGACGCCGGCAAAAGCGGCGGGGAGTTGAACCCGCACGGACAATGGAGCAACGTGTCCCGGGGCTAACCGATGTTTGCAGACCTGATACGACTCATCAGCCGTCGTCCGCCGGACGACTACGAGCGCGGCTTCGTGCGCGAGGTCAGCGTCAGCGACCGCCCTGCGCGCAGCCGGCGCACCGAGCGCGTGCTTGCGATCTGCTGGGTGCTGATCGTCGCCAAGAGCTTCGCGGTCGTCTGGCTGTTCAACCACTATCACATCCCGGTGAACCCGCTCTGGGTCATCGCGCCGACGTTCGTCTTCGCGGCGCTCTGCACCGCGGTGTACCTCCTCAGGGACTGAGGGGGGCCGACTAAGCCATGCCCCGAGTCACCGGCCTACGCAGCCCACACGCCAAGGTGGGAAGGATAATCTACTTCGGCCGGATGCTGGACAAGGTGCGTCTGCACGCAAAGGGGAAGCTGCCGGCCGACTACATCCCGAACCTCGGCCAGGGAAAGCCCTTCTTCTTCGACGACCGCTGCTGCCGCTTCCTGGGCGTTGCCTACGAGGACTTCCGGGACCGCGCGCTCGACGGCGGCTGCGACGAGGAGATCCTGCGCTGGGCCGAGGGCAAGGGGCACGCCCACAGCGACGAGGAGTGCGCGATCTGGAACAGGTACCTCTCCAAGCTCGGTTGGCGCGATGACCGAAGCGAGGCCCTCCAGGCCAACTTCGGCAAGTACGGCCTTAGCGGCGAGAGGCCCGAGACCATCTGCGAGCTGTTCGACCTGGACGAGGGCCGGCCCCTCGGGGCGACGCGCTCGTGGGAGGTGCCGCCGGTCTCGGTCATCGTGGTCATGGGCGTCTCCGGCTGCGGCAAGAGCACCGTAGCCGAGGGGCTCTCGAAGGCGCTCGGCTGGGACTTCATCGAGGCCGACACGCTCCATTCCCCCGCGAATGTCGCGAAAATGAGCGCGGGCACCCCCCTCACCGACGAGGACCGCGCCCCGTGGCTCGCGGCGGTCAAGGCCGCCATCGACGCCTCCTTGGCCGCAGGCGCGCGGGTCGTCGTGGCCTGCTCGGCCCTCAGGGAGGCCTACCGCCAGATCCTCGCGCCGGACCCGGCGCCCGCGAGGTTCGTCCATCTGACGGGAAGCTTCGAGCTCCTGAGCGAGCGCATGCGCACGCGCGCTGGCCACTTCATGCACCAGGACATGCTGCGCTCCCAGTTCGAGACACTGGAGAAGCCCATCGGCGCCCTCGCGATCGACGTCGGCGCAACGCCCGAGGCGATCTTGGTGCGCGCGCGGGAGGTGCTCGGCCTATGAGCGCCGCCTCCTTCGTAAGGCGCTCGCTCGACATCGGCTTCACGGTCCTGGTCGGCGTACTGGTCCTAGGCGCCTGTGGCGCGGTGTGGTTTCGAGGGCGCATGGTCGCCTCCCTTCCCAGGCTCGACGGGAGCACCTCCCTCGCCGGGCTCTCCTCGCCGGTCACGATCTCGCGCGACGCGCTGGGCGTCGTGACAATCTCCGGGGCAAGCCGCATCGATGTCGCCCGCGCCACCGGCTGGGTCAACGCCCAGGATCGCTTCTTCCAGATGGACCTCCTGCGCCGCAGGGGCGCCGGCGAGTTGTCCGAACTCTTCGGCAAGGTCGCCCTGCCCGTCGACCGCCAGGCCCGCGTCCACGGCTTCAGGAAGATCGCCCACGAGGTGTTCGCAAGGGAGACGCCCGAGCAGCGGGCGCTCCTCGAGGCCTACACAGCCGGCGTCAACGCCGGGCTGGCCGCGCTTGCCGGAAGACCCTGGGAGTACCTTGTCCTTCGCAGCGATCCCCGTCCCTGGCTGCCCGAGGACTGCGGCCTCATCTCCTTCGCGATGACCCAGGATCTCCAGGAGGACACGGGCCGCTACGTGCGGACCCTAGCCGCGATCCGCGACGAGCTCGGGCCCTCCTGCCTCGCCTACTTCGCGCCTCTGATCACACCCGCCGACTCGGCACTCGACGGCACCGCGGGACCCCTCCCGCCGCTTCCACCCCCGTCCGAGATCGACCTGCGCAAGGTCGAGGCTCCCGCGCCCGCGACGGCCTCCATCGGCGGGACCGAGTGGGGCGACCGCGAGACGCCGGGCTCGAACAACTTCGCTGTGGCGGGCCGTTTCGTCGAGGGCGGCGGGGCGATGATCGCGACGGACATGCATCTGCACCTGGCCGTGCCGAACATATGGTACCGGGTGTCGCTACGCTGGCCCGGTCACGTCGAGACCGGCCTCATGATCCCGGGAGCGCCGATGATGATCGCCGGCAGCACCGGCAAAATCGCGTGGGGCTTCACGAATTCAAATGCGGGGACGGGCGACATCATCGTCGTGAACCCGAGCATCTCCCCCACCGACTACCACGGCCCGAAGGGCGAGCTCCTGAAGTACGAGGAGCGCGAGGAATCAATCGCCGTCAGGGGCTCCAGTCCAGACGTCGAGACCTACAAGTGGACGATCTGGGGGCCCGTGGTGGGCGACGCGCCGAAGGGAAGGCTCTACGTCTACCACTGGACGGCGGACGACCCGGCCGCGATGAACCCCGGCATCGTCGATCTCGAGGATGCCACGAGCGTGGCCCAGGCCATCGAAATCGCCCACCGGATGGGAATACCCGCACAGAACTTCGTCGTCGCCGATTCCACGGGGCAGATTGGCTGGACCGTCGCGGGCTTGTTGCCGAAGCGCCTCGGCTACGACGGACGGCTTCCCGTCACCTGGGATTTCGGCGACCGCCGCTGGGACGGCTTCCTCACCTCGAAGGAAGTGCCCTCCCTCGTGTCCCCGGCGAACGGCCTCATCTGGACCGCCAACAACCGCACGGTCGGGGGCGACCAGCTGCGCGCACTCGGCGACTCGGGCTACGACATGCCCGCGCGCGCCCACCAAATCCAGGATGACCTGGGGGCCCTCGTCTCTTCGGGGCACCCGATCGCGGCAAAGGACCTCCTCGCCATACAGCTCGACGACCGGGCGCTCATGATGGCCCACTGGCACGACGTGCTCGTCGAGGCGCTCAAGTCGGATGCCGGCGCCTCCAAGCCCGGGCGATCGGCGCTCCTTGAGGCTGCGCAGACCTGGGAGGGACGCGCCGACATTTCGTCCGTCAGCTACCGGGTGGTCCACGACTTCCGCCTCGCCGTCGCGCACCGCGTCCTGGACCCGATCTTTGCCCCGTGCGTCGAGCAGGACGCGGGCTTCACGTGGAGCCGCCTCAACTACGAGCAGCCTCTCGAGGCCCTGGTGCAGGCGCGCCCCGCCCATCTCCTCGACCCTGCGTTCCACACCTGGGACGAGCTTCTCCTGGCCGCCGCAGACGACGTCACGCTCTCGTACTCAAAGAGGGGCCTCGACCCGCGCTCGGCGACATGGGGACAGAGGAACACCGCGAGGATCGAGCACCCGTTCGCGCAGCTCCTTCCGCACTGGA
>DASRSJ010000276.1:0-8470 GCA_035656555.1 Opitutaceae bacterium | reverse complement strand
TCCTGGGCGATCTGGTCCTCCGTGCAGAAGAGGTGGGCGTCGTCCTGCGTGAAGCCGCGGACCCTCGTCATGCCCGTCAGCTCGCCCGACTGCTCCCAGCGGTACACGGTGCCGAATTCCGCCAGACGCACGGGCAGGTCGCGGTAGGAATGGGGCTGCGACGCGTAGATCTTGATGTGGTGCGGGCAGTTCATCGGCTTCAGCATGAAGCCGTCCAGTAGCTGGTCGTCCGGCTTCACGCGGTCGGGCGTGATCGTCTCGACTCCCGTCCTCTGGTTCACCTGCGCCGCCAGGTGCGCCGACACGGCGTCCAGGCGCACGACCATGTCCGCGCACGAGCAGCCCTCGTGGAGGATCTTCGCGAGCGACTCGTTCTCCACGACGGGCGTGAACTGCGACTCCTTGTAGTAGGGGAAGTGACCGGAGATCTTGTAGAGCTCGAGCTTGCCGATGTGCGGCGTGAAGACCTGGGAGTAGCCCTGCTTGCGCAGCTCGTCGCTGATGAAGGTCTGCAGCTCCTGGCGGATGATGGAGCCGTGCGGCGTCCAGAGGATCAGGCCCTGGCCGACGTCCTCGTCGATGACGAAGAGCTTCAGGTCCCGCCCGAGCTTCCTATGGTCGCGGTGCTTCGCCTGCTCGACCTGCTCGAGGTAAGCCGCCAGCTCGTCCTTCGTTGCGAACGCCGTCCCGTAGATGCGCTGCAGCTGCTTGTTCTTCTCGTCGCCCCTGTGGTAGGCGCCCGCGATCGAGAGGAGCTTGAACGCCTTCAGCTTGGAGCTGTAGCGCACGTGCGTGCCGGCGCAGAGGTCCATGAACTCGCCGTTCTGGTAGAATGAGATCTTCTCGCCCTCGGGGATGTCCGCCAGGCGGCCCATCTTGTAGCGCTCCTGGCCCCTTGACCTGATGATCTCGGCCGCCTCCTCGCGGGAGACCTCCTTGCGCAGGAAGGGCTGGTTCTCGTCGGCGACCTTCTTCATCTCCGCCTCGATCTTCACGAGGTCCTCGGGCGTCAGCTTGTGATCGAGATCGATGTCGTAGTAGAAGCCCGTGTCGGTCGGCGGCCCGATGTCCAGCTTGGCATCGGGATACAGGCGCAGGATCGCCGTCGCGAGCACATGGGACGCCGAGTGGCGGAGTTCTTCTAGGGGAGTCATCACGGGAGGGAGGAGCTTGGGGCGCGGGGGCCCGGATGCCAAGTCAGGCTTTTCTCAGGGGCTCAAGTTTGTACCCGTCCTTGCTGTCGAGCATGGACCAGCCGGCGACCGTGATCTCGGCCCGGAGCTTGTCGGCTGAGGCGAAGTCCTTGGCCTTCTTGGCTTCCCAGCGGCTCTTGGCCAGGGCGTCGACCACGGCGGGCACGGCCTGGGCGGCGGCCTCCTCGAGGCTGATCCCCAGGGCGTACAGGACGCGCTCCAGGGCTGCGCGGTCGGCCGGCGTCGCCTTCGAGGGGTCGCTCGCGTTGATGACCGTGAAGAGTGCGCCAAAGGCGCCGGGGGTGTTCAGGTCATCATTGAGGGCATCGAAGACGCCCTCGAACATCGCGGACGGGGCAGCATTGCCGGCGACCGGCAAAGCAGCCGCGAAGCGACGCAGGGCCTTGAGCGCGCTTTCCGCCGCGTGGAGCGAATCGAGCGTGAAATTGAGCTGCTTCCTCGGATGACCGGAGAGAAGCGCATAACGCACCGCCATCGGCGTGTAGCCCTTCGCCACGAGGTCGCCCAGGGTGTAGTAGTTGCCCTTGCTCTTGCTCATCGTCGTGCCCTCGACCAGCAGGTGCTCGCTATGGTACCAGTGGCGCGAGAAGGTCACCCCGTTGCAGCACTGGCTCTGGGCAATCTCGTTCTCGTGGTGCGGGAACAGGAGGTCGACGCCGCCGGTGTGCAGGTCGATCGTCTCCCCGAGGTGCTTCTTGATCATGGCGCTGCACTCGATGTGCCAGCCGGGCCTGCCCGCCGAGGCGCCGCCGGGCCCCGGCCACCGGACATCGCCGTCATCCTCGGGCTTGTAGGCCTTCCAGAGCGCGAAGTCGCCGACGTCGTCCTTGTGGTCGGCGTCAAAGACGCTGTTCGTCACCTTGAGCTCCCGCTCCTTGATGCGCGACAGCGAGCCGTAACCCGGGAACGACGTTATCTTGAAATAGACGGACCCGTCGGCGGCGCGGTAGGCGTTCCCCTTCTTCATGAGGACGTCGATCATGTCGACCTGCTCGGGAATGTGCCCGGTCGCCGTCGGCTCCACGTGGGGCTTCAGGCAGTTTAGAGCCTCGCAGTCGGCATGGAAGAGTGTCGTCCACTTCCTTGTGATCTCGGCCAGGGGGCGCTTCTCGGCGCGTGCCTGGCCAATCGTCCTGTCATCGACGTCCGTCAGGTTGCGCACGTGCTTCACCTTGCCCGGGAACTCGAGCTCAAGGAGGCGCCTCAGGACATCGTTCACCGTGAACGTGCGGAAATTGCCGATGTGGGCCGGCGCATAGACCGTGGGTCCGCAGTTGTAGAAGCGGAACACGCCATCCTGGCCTTCCGGCCGGAGCTCGCGCATCTCGCGCGTCATGGATTCAAAGAGCTTGATGGGCATGTGAAAGGGAAAGGGGAGGGTAGGTCCTACCGGAAATAGGGGCGGAGCGGAAGCTGATCCTGCCGGGCTCCTGTCATCAAAATCTTGTGGCGAGCGGCGGCGGGGCGTGCTTCAGTGCATGAGCCAACCGAGACATGCCCAACTCATTCAAGCTCAATCTTGTCCAGCGCCCCAGGCGCCTGCGCCGGACGCCCGGCCTGAGGGCGCTGGTCGAGGACACGGTCCTTCGCCCCCAGGACCTGATTGCCCCCATCTTCGTCGTGGACGGCAAGGGCAGGCCCGAGGCCATCGAGTCGATGCCCGGCGTCCACCGCCTCAATATCGCGGAACTGGTGAAGGAATGCCGCGCGCTTTCCAAGCTGGGCGTCCTGGCCGTCGCCCTATTCCCAAAGCTGGGCAGCAAGCTCAAGGACGAGGACGGGAGCGCCGCGCTGAGCGAGGACGCCTTGATCCTCAGGGCGGTCCGGGCCGTCAAGAAGGCCGTTCCTTCGATGACGGTCATGACCGACATCGCCCTGGATCCCTACACGACCCACGGCCACGACGGCGTCCTGACGGCCGACGGCCGCGACGTCGACAACGACCGCACGGTCTCGATCCTGGCCAGGATGGCGGTCCTGCACGCCGCGGCGGGCGTGGACATGGTGGCGCCGAGCGACATGATGGACGGGCGGGTGGGGGCGATTCGAAAGGCCCTCGACGCGGCCGATTTTGAGGACACGGCGATCATGGCCTACACGGCCAAGTATGCCTCGGCCTACTACGGGCCTTTTCGCGAGGCCGTAGGCAGCGCCAAGGCGGCGGGCACGGCGAGCCTCGACAAGCGCACCTACCAGCTTAACCCGGCCAACCGCCGCGAGGCCGGCATCGAGCTGGCCCTCGATGTCGCCGAAGGCGCCGATGTCGTCATGGTGAAGCCCGCGGGCCTGTACCTGGACATCATACGGGACCTGAGGCACCAGACGAGGAAGCCCATCGCGGCCTACCAGGTCTCGGGCGAGTACGCCCAGATCCACGCCGCGGCTCGCTTCGGGTGGCTCGACTACGCGCTGTGCAGGAGAGAGTCCCTGATCGCTATCAAGCGCGCGGGCGCGGACTTGATCCTGACCTACTTTGCCCGGGAGATGGCGGCCGAGCTCGCGCGCTAGAACGCGGAGCGGGGAACCTCGATCGAGTCGCCCGGCTCAAGCCTGGGATCCTGCGAGGGATTCGCCTGGGCGAGCTTGATGTCGACGTCGTAGAGAACCTGGTTCCTGACCACGCCCACCTTGTCCTTCTTGGCGTAGAGTGTGAAGCCGCCGGCGGACTGCACGGCCTTCGCCGCGGTCAGGTCCTGCGTCCAGACGATGCGCCCGGGCTTCTCGACCTCGCCGCCGACGTAGACGTAGCGCTCGGTGACGTTCACCGAGATGTCGACGGTGGTGTAGATCTTCTTGTCGACGTAGGCGTCGCGGATCTTCGCGGTCAGCCCGCCGGTGGTCTCGCCGGACGCGCTCAGGGGCCCGATGTAGGGGAGGGTGATGAGGCCCTTGTCATCCACCTGCACGGAATTGGTGGAGGGGTCCGGGACGCCGATGATGGCGACCGTCAGGCTGTCTCCGGGCCTAAGCTGAGAGGCGTTCGCGGCCGAGGGGATGACGGGGTTGTGCCCCGCCGTGTCGGACGCGCCCGCGCAGCCTGCCAGGAATCCAAGGAGGGCGATCGTCGCGGCTCGGGCGAGGTTCATGATGCGGCAGCAGCGACTCAGCGCTTGCCGCGCGACTTGCGCTTGGGCTTCTCCGCCTCGTCGTCGCCCGCGTCTTCCTTCTCGTCCTCGTCCTTCTTCTCGCCGTCGCCCTTCTCGTCATCACCTTCGTCATCGCCGTCCTCGTCCCACTTGAGTGACTCGTCGTTCTTGAGTTTCTCCTCCTCCTCAGCGTCCAGCGTGGGAAGATCGTCGTCCTCCTCCTCGGCCGCCTTGGAGGGCGCTTCGTCGTCGGAGTCGATGCCGTCGGGCATGAAGTCCAGAATGGCGCAGAGCTCGGAGAACGTGTGGACCGCCTTGCCCTCGATGAAATGGGTGTTCTGCTCCTCGCGGATCTCGTCCTCGACCTCGTCGACCGTCAGCTTGCTCTCAAAGTTGAAGAGGTCGTTGAGCATCTTCACGCGGCAGCGCGTCAGGTGGTCAAGAAGGTCGGCGTACGGCCCGTTCTCCTCGTCCAGGATGTCGGGGAGGACAAATAGCTTCTCCTCGGTCTCGAAGATCGCCTCCTTCACGCGCTTCAGGCGCACCTTTCCGGCGCCAAGGTCCTTTTCGATCCGGAAGGGAATGAAGGCGGCCTCGAAGGTGTCCTGCTGGAAGCCGTAGTCCCTGAGTGCGTCGACCAGCTCGATCAGGTGTGCCACTTGGCGCGGGTCCACGATGCTCAGGCCGTCGACGTCCCAGCGCACCGGGTCGCTAGTCTCGCTCACCCACCAGTTGTGGTCCTCACCGAGACGGACGATGCACCAATCGAGAGTGGAAGTGGGCTTAGCCATGATTAGATATTAAGAGCCAAATTTTAGCCGCAGCGTGCGAGGGGGGTCGCAAATAACAAGCACAAAAGCTGTCCTACCGGTTTTGGTGTGTGGGCCTATGGAACATATTGGTCAATCGCGGGTTTCACCAGCTGCACTTGCATTTTAATCGGCGGATTTCACGCTGGTGTCACATGGGCGCGATTTACGAAAAACTCCTGAGGCCTCTTCTATTCCGAATGGACTCGGAAAGGGCGCATGAGTTCGGGGTGGATGCGATGGCTCTTCTGGGAAAGTTTTCCCCGGCCTGCAGGCTCCTGGAGGCACAGGCGCGTCTCTCGCCCTCGTTATTCAAGCCCGTCGAGGCCTTTGGCCTGACGTTCCCGAACGCAGTCGGCCTCGCGGCAGGATTCGACAAGAATGCCAGGGCGTGGCCCGCCGCGGCGGCCCTTGGCTTCGGCCACGTGGAGATTGGCACGGTGACAGCCCTGGCGCAGCCCGGAAACGCCAGGCCAAGGATGTTTCGGTACCCCGAGGAGGAAGCCGTAATCAACCGGTTGGGTTTCAACAACCAGGGCTCGGAGGCGGTGGCCGAGCGCCTCTCCGGGCACCCGCTGCCAGGAAAACGCCGGATTCCCCTCGGCGTGAATCTGGGCAAATCGAAGCTGGCCGACATCGACGCGGCTGCGGAGGACTATCTGGCGAGCTTCAAGCGGCTGGCGGACTATGCCGACTACATCGTCCTGAATGTCTCCAGCCCGAACACGCCGGGTCTGCGCCAGCTCCAGGACGAGTCCCGGCTGCGCGAACTCCTGATAGCGGTCACCCATGCGAACCTCGAGAGGGCCCTCTCCAAGAACAAGGCGCGCGTGCCGATTCTCCTCAAGATCGCGCCGGACCTGGAATATTCCCAGGTCGACGCGGTGCTGGGCGTCGTCGCCGACCATTGGCTGGACGGACTGATCGCCACCAACACGACCCTCGCCAGGCCCGGGCGCTTCGGCTCGGTCAACGAGACGGGCGGCCTGAGCGGCGCCCCGCTGCTGAGAAAGTCCACTCAGATGATCAGCTACATCTCCAAGATGACGGCCGGGAAGCTGCCCATCATCGGTGTCGGTGGAATCACGGACGTGGAAGGCGCGGCGCAGAAACTCGATGCGGGCGCCACGCTGGTGCAGGTCTACACGGGGATGATCTACCGCGGCCCATTCTTCGCCGCCGACCTCGCACGGGGCCTTTCCGACAGGCAGAGGCGCTAGGCGCGCGCCGGGTCAGATGACCCAGTCCTGGACGTAGCCAACCAGCGTCTCCTTCTTCTGCCTCGGGCGGATGATCATGTCGTCCGACTTGAAGTAGGCTATGCTGTTCGCGGGGACGGACTCCAGGAGCCACACGTTTCCGCCGACGACAGAGTGGGCCCCGATCTGCGTGTCTCCCCCGAGGATTGTCGCATGCGCGTAGATCGTCACGTTGTCCCCGATGTCGGGATGGCGCTTCACGCTTTTGACGGGGTTGCCGTTGTCGTCCAACTCGAAGGACTTCGCCCCAAGCGTCACGCCCTGGTAAAGCTTCACGTGGTTTCCGATCGTCGCCGTCTCGCCGATCACGACGCCCGTGCCGTGGTCGATGAAGAAATGGGTGCCGATCGAGGCGCCCGGGTGGATGTCGATGCCGGTGCGCTCCTTTGCGAACTCGGTGATCATCCGGGGCAGGAGGGGCACCTTGTTCTGGTAGAGGACGTGGGCGAAGCGCTGGAGCGAGATCGCGAGGACGCAGGGGTAGGCGAGGATGATCTCCTCGTAGCTGAGGGCCGCGGGATCTCCCTGGTAGGCGGCCTCGACGTCGGTGCGAATGGCCTTCCTGAGCTCGGGCAGACGCCCAAGAGCCTCTTCGGTGACCTTCCTGGCCGCCGCGGCCGGGTCGGGGTTCTTGGCGAACTTGAAACTCTTCTCAAGCTCGACCTGGAGGCGGGCGCCCGTCTTTAGCAGCAGCGTCCCCACGATGTCCGGCACGTCCTTCTTTGCCAGGCGTGTCTCCTCGAAGTAACCCGGGAAAAAAAGATGCATGCAGTCCCGGGCGATCTCGTTAACCGAGTCCTGCGCCGGGAGGTTCACTCCGTCCAGGTGGTTGATGCCCCAGTCGGTCTCGTAGGACGCCAGCAGCGCGGCTTTTATGGGCTCGAGGTTCATGGGGAAGGCCGCCCGGAAGCTCGGCTAGGTAAGGGGATGGGTCAAAACCCAATTTCAGGGCTGGACAACACCGGGCCGTTGTCACTGATTAACCCTCCCTTTGTTAGAGATGCCCAGGTGGTGGAATTGGTAGACACACACGTTTGAGGGGCGTGTGCCGTAAGGCGTGCAGGTTCGAGTCCTGTCCTGGGCACCATAACAATTCAACCCTGCCGAGAGCCGAATGGCCGGCGGGGGTCCCAAAGCAAGATGAGCGGCACGGCTGCTGGCGCCTTTCCAGCGCGCTGCCGGGTATTTTTACCCTGTTCCCCGGGTAAATTTCCACCCGCGCGGGGTTATCTCACAGGTGTCCAAGAGCCTGCGTGGCGACGATAGAATCTCAGCCATGCAGTACAAAAAACTCCTCCTCGTTGTCGTAGCGCTATCCATCGGTGCGGCAATTCTCGGCACGCAGGCCCAAGGCCAGAGCATCACGGCCGAGGTGGCGGTGGGACTGACCCCCGATGTCGTCGCGATCAATCCCGTGACGAACAAGGTCTATGTGACGGACACCGGCCTCGGAAAGGTGACCGTCGTCGACGGGGCGACCAACGCAACGAGCACGATCACCGTGGGATCCCTCCCCCAGGCGATCGCGGTGAACACCGTGACGAACAAGATTTATGTGGCCAACTCCGGGCTGGGCCTGGTCTCGAGCACGATCACCGTGATCGACGGGGCCACGAATGCCACGTCGACCATCACGCTCGGCTCCGCGGAGTCCAAGCCCTGTTCCATCGCGGTCAACACGACTACGAACAAGATCTACGTCTCGAATTACTCCGGCAGCGTGACCGTGATCGACGGCTCCACCAACGCGACGTCGAACATCAGCACGCCGAGCGGCACCTTCCCGGTCAGCCTCACGGTGGACGTGACGACGAACAAGATCTACGTCGCGTGCGTCACGACGGCGCTTCTCTTTCCTCCCACCCAGACGCTGAGCGTCATCGACGGGTCGAACAACGCCCTCACGTCCGTCGCCGCGGGCCAGGGCCTTTTCGGCGTTGCCCTTAACATCAGCACCGACCGCATCTACCTCGGCAGCGACATCCTCAACACCTTCGTGGAGCTCGACGGCTCGACCAACGGAGCCCTCATCTCGGTCTCCGCGGGACTGCCAAAGTGCATCGCGGTCAACAGCGCGACTGGCAAGGTCTACTATGTCACCT
>DASRSJ010000275.1:0-1912 GCA_035656555.1 Opitutaceae bacterium | reverse complement strand
GCGGCCGGCCTTCTCGAGGAGCGCGTCCTCCTTGAAGGGCTTAACGATGTAGTCGCGCACGCCGATCTTCGCGATCTTCAGCACGTTGTCCCTGCCGCCCTCGGCGGTCAGCATCATCACGGGGATGCCCTTCAGGTTCGGGTCCGCCTTGAGCTTCGTCAGCATCTCGACTCCGTCCATGACGGGCATCGTGACGTCGAGCAGGATCAGGTCGGGCATCTCCTTCGCGGCGAGGGCGAGGCCCTCGACTCCGTTGCCGGCCTCAAAGATCTCGCAGTCGTAGGACTTGAAGGCCTTGCGGACGATGATGCGGACGGTCTTGGAATCGTCCACGGTGAGGATCTTGTGGCGCATGGTGGGAGTATTATCGGCTCAATCTCCGAATTTCATTAGGATGTCCGCGACGACCCGGTGGCCCAGGCAGTCGAAGTGGTAGATGTGGCGGCGGGCGTTGCCCGTCGGAACGATGCGGAAGGAGCTGCCTCGAAGGATGGAGGGGATCGTCAGCTTGCAGGGATAGCCGGCGTCGCAGAGGCTGTTCTTGAAGACGCCGACACTCATGTTCGTGAGCTCCGCGACGGCGTCGTTGACCGACTCCTCGCTCTTCTGGGCCTCGAGCTCCGCAGGCGACAGGCCAAGCAGGCGGCAGGTGCACTCCTTCGCAAAGGGCACGTCGATGTAGAGGTACATGAGGCCGTTCACGTCGCCCATGAACCCGACCGTGCCGACAACGTGAGGCTTGTCGTACTCAGATCCGCCGAAGAGCGGGGGCCAGGGCTCCGACATCGCGTCCTCCGTGCCCTTAACGAGCACGGCATCGGCGTTGATCATGGTCTTGAAGACGTCACCGATCGCTCGGTTGATGAAGCTGTGGACCTTGGCCTCGCTGATTTCGTTGATTACGGGCATAGAGCGTTCGGAAATCGGTGAACACAGCTCTATCGGCCCAATCAACTCCGGGTTGAACCGGTATTCCTGCTAATCCGCGTGAAATCCGAAAATAACCGCGATTTCCCGGGTTTATCCCCGGTTCCCGCACCTCAGGCGTCCTGGCCGGAGTCCGCCCCGATGGGCTCGCCCGCGTCGCGGTACTCCTGGAGCTTGTTCCTCAGGGTCCGGATGCTGATCCCCAGGGCGTCGGCCGCCTTCGTGCGGTTGCCCGCCGTCTGGCGCAGAGCCGCCTGGATCGCCTGCTTCTCCAGCTGGTCGAGCTTGAAGATTTCCCCGTTCGCGGCCGTCAGGCCGTCGCCGCGGGAGGGCTCCGGGGGGAGCTCCTCGGCAACCGCGAGCGTCTCGCTGAAATTGAGGTCCGCCGGGAGGCCAAGGGAGGCGGCCGTCAGCGCCCTGCCGGGCTCGGACATGATGACCGCGCGCTCGATCGTGTTCTGTAGCTCGCGCACGTTGCCCGGCCAGCGGTAGGACTGGACGGCGGCGCGCGCGGAATCCGATAGACCCGTCACCTTGATGCCGTGCTTTCGGACGAAGCGGCGCACGAAGTGGTCGGCCAACATCAGGATGTCCTCGGCCCTCTCGCGCAGCGGGGGGACGATGACGGGGAATACATTCAGGCGGTAGTAGAGGTCCTGGCGGAAGTCGCCCTTCTCCACGTAGCTCAGGAGATCGCGGTTGGACGTCGCGATGATGCGCACGTTGACCTTCATCGTGCGATTACCACCCACCCTCTCGAACTCGCGCTCCTGGAGCACGCGGAGCAGCTTCGCCTGGAGACCGACGGGGATCTCCGACACCTCGTCCAAGAGCAGCGTGCCGTGGTTCGCGAGCGCGAAGCGGCCTTCGCGGCGCTCCGTGGCGCCCGTGAAGGCGCCGCGCTCGTGGCCGAACAACTCGCTCTCCAGCAACCCCAGAGGTATGGCGGCACAGTTTACCTTGACGAGCGGATGGTCCCGGCGGC
>DASRSJ010000274.1:0-18472 GCA_035656555.1 Opitutaceae bacterium | reverse complement strand
CAGCAGTGGTTCTGGGGCCAGGACATCGCCCCCAGCGTTCCCGACGTCGCCCAGGCCTACTACATCGCCTACAACGGTCTTCCCGCGGCAGGCGGCGCTTACGCCCAGCTGCAGCAGCAGCAGGGTGTTGCGGAGGAGGAGCTCGCCAAGTGGCGCTTCAACGTGACGACGAACTATGACTTCGATCATGGCTTCCTCAAGGGCTTCAACATCGGTGGCGGCATTCGTTACACCGGCCGTGAGGTCATTGGATATCCCCCGAGCGGCGATCCGTCGGCTCCCCCCCCGTACCTCCCGAACCTTGGCGCGCCGGAATATGCCGGGTCTGAAGTCTACTTCGACGGATGGGTGGGCTATCGCCACAAGATCACCGACAAGATCATGTGGAACATCCAGCTCAACGTGGAAAACCTCGGCAAGGGTAACTACCTGATCCCGGTCAGCTATCAGGCCCCGATCAATGGCGTAGCCCAGCCGGCGTTCTACCGCATCGGGCCCACGCAGAAGTTCACGGTCAAGAACGTGTTCAGCTTCTGATCTCCTCGTCTCGAATGTCGCGCCCGGCTGAATGCAAGCCAGGCGCGGCATCGGACGAACCGGGACGTTTAACTTCACAGTTTTTCTAAGATTCGGATTTCTCGGATAGGTTACAGGCACGTTCCTATCACGAGTTAGGCGCCATCCGGGGGGATGGTACCAGTCATCAGACAATCAAGGTGCGCGGCAGGGCTCAAATGACGTACGGCCTGCCGCGCACCTTCTCTTTTCAACAACGTTATCTCCTACCAATTAAGTGGACCCAGCGAATGACCGGACCGAACAGAACATGGACAGCCGCCAACCGGCGACCCCCGAGAGGGGATCGACCGGATTAGGCGGCGGCCCTGGGCTGCATTTCGAGGCGGCGATCTTCGACATGGATGGCGTGGTGGCGAACTCCGCCGTCATCCACTCGAAGTCATGGAAGCGGGTCTTTGACGAGTATCTCCAGTTCCGCTCAGCGCATTACCAGGAACCTTTTGTGGAGTTCACGCACGATCACGATTATCTCGGCTACCTGGACGGCAGGCCCCGCTACGATGGAATCGAGGCATTCCTTCAGTCGCGAGGGATCAGCATACCGCGCGGAAACCCCGACGACTGGATGGGCGCCGAGACCGTGTGCGCCATCGGCGGCCGAAAGAACGCGATATTCAACCAAATCATCGAGACGGAGGGCGTCGATGTCTTCGAAAGCACGGTGTCGCTCATACGCGACCTCCTTGCGCGCGGTGTGAAGGTCGGCCTGGCCACCTCGAGCTACAACTCCGCCGTGGTCCTGGGAAAGACCGGAACGAGGCACCTTTTCGGAACGGTCGTCGATGGCCTCGAATCCGCCATACTCGGACTGAGGGGCAAGCCCGAGCCCGACATATTTGTCACGGCGGCTTCGAACCTCGGAGTCACAAGCTCCCGGGCGATCGTGTTCGAGGACGCCGTCACCGGCGTGCGGGCGGGTGCAAAAGGGGGCTTCGCCCTCGTCATCGGGATAGCCCGGGAGGACAACGCGAAGGAACTCAGCAACAACGGGGCGGACGTCGTGGTGGAGGATCTCTCCGAGACCAATCTTGAGGAAATCGACAGGCTGGTTCAGGCCAAGCGTGCTAGCGCCCGGTGACTTATTCACCGGCGATAGAAACACCCCATGCGCAAGAAACCCCTCCTCAGTTTTTGGCAGCTCTGGAACATGAGCTTTGGCTACGTCGGCATCCAGTTCGGCTTTGCCCTTCAGAACGCGAACGTGAGCCGCATCTTCGAGACCCTGGGCGCCAGGGTTGATGACATACCGATCCTTTGGATAGCCGGTCCCGTGTCCGGCATGGTCGTGCAGCCGATCATCGGCTACATGAGCGACAAGACCTGGAACCGGCTCGGGCGCAGGAAGCCTTACTTCCTCGTCGGCGCGATCCTGGCCTCGCTGGCCCTGATCGTGATGCCCAACTCTCCGGTGCTGTGGTTCGCGGCGGGCATGCTCTGGATCATGGACGCCTCGATCAACGTGACGATGGAGCCCATGCGGGCGTTTGTCGGCGACATGCTCCCGAACGAGCAGCGCACGACCGGCTTTGCGGTCCAGACATTCTTCATCGGGGCGAGCTCGGTCATCGGCTCCCTGATGCCGTATCTGCTCACCAACTGCCTTCACATCGCGAACACCGCACCGGAGGGGCAGGTGCCCGCGTCCGTGAAGTGGTCGTTCTATATAGGCGGAGTGGTCTACCTACTCGCAGTCCTCTGGACCATTGTTTCAGTGAAGGAGTATTCCCCGCAGGAGCAGTCCGACTTTCATGCGCAGGAGGGCGACGAGGACCCCGCTGAGCCGACCTTCCTCCTGGACTCGAAGCGATATTTAAAGGCGGGAGCGGCCCTTGTCGCTGCCGGCATAGCGGCCAGCTGCGTCATTCGCTATTTCGCCTGGGACAAGGCCCTCTACATCCTTTCTGTCGGGGCCTGCTTCTACGGAATCCTTGAGATAGTGGCCGCCCGCAGATTTGACGCGGGGAAGAAGCACGGCCTCGCCGAGTTGATCCACGACCTCAACGGCATGCCGGGAACGATGAAGCAGCTCGCGCTCGCGCAGATGTTCACCTGGTTCGCGCTCTTCGCATTCTTCATCTACGCCACGGCCGCCGTCACCAGCTATCACTTCGGAAGCACAGACCCCCGAAGCGCCGCCTACAACGAGGGTGCCAACTGGGTCGGTGTCCTCATGGCGGTCTACAACGGCGTCGCGGCTCTCGTTGCGTTCCTGCTGCCCGTCATGGCCAAGCGCACAAGCCGCGTGACGACTCACGTGGTGTGTCTTGTGATCGGCGGATTCGGGCTGTGCTCGATGTACGTTTTCAGGAACCCGCAGATGCTTCTCGTCTCGATGGCCGCGCTGGGCCTGGCCTGGGCGAGTCTCCTGACGATGCCTTACGCCATCCTCAGCAACATCGTTCCGTACCGGAAGATGGGCGTCTACATGGGCATGTTCAACCTGTTCATCGTCATCCCCCAGATCCTCGCGGCGGCGCTGCTGGGGCTCATGGTGCGGACCGTGTTTCACGGTCATGCGATCGACGCGATCGTCGCCGGCGGCGTCTCAATGATCCTCGCGGCGGCGCTCATGCTGCGTGTGAAGGACGAGAAAGTGGACCCGCACACCTTATGAAAGACCTTTGGTCCATCAGCACGACCGACCCCAACGGGGGCAAGGAGGGCGTAATGCGCCGCGGGAACGTCTACCAGATATCCAACGGTTACATGGGCTACCGTGGGACGCTGGATGAGTTCGGGCCGGAGCAGCTGGTGGGGATCACGGTCGCCGGTATTTTTGACCGGGTGGGTTCGGCCTGGCGCGAGCCGGTCAACGCCCCGAACGGCGGCTACACGCGGGTTGCGATCGACGGGGCCGAGCTCTCCGCCCTTGGCGACAAGGTGAAGAAACACACCCAGACGCTTCGCTTCGCGAACGCGGTCTTCGAGCGGGAGACCGAGTTCCAGAGCAAGAGCACGTCCCTCACGATCAAGTCCTCGCGGTTCCTAAGCGCGCACACGCCGAATCTCGGAGCAATCCAGTTCACGGTCACCTGCGGCAAGACCTCCAGGATCACGATCCGGACCGGAATCGATTACAACATCTGGGACCTGAACGGTCCCCACCTCGAGCGGGTGTCGTCGGAGGTCCGGGATTCCGTGCTCCTTGTCCAGGGATCGACCCACGAGGCTTCGAAGCGCGTGGCGGTGGCAGAGGCCACGGACTGTGCCTTCGGAGAGGCGGGCTATGCAAGCAAGGGCAACCGCAACCTGCGCGAGTTCTACTTTGTCGCCGAGGCGGGCAAGTCGTACACCTTCCACAAGTACTTCGCGGTGTTCACGGACAATGATGTGCCGTCGAAGGAAGTGGCCGCCGTGGCGATCGCCACGGTCCGCCAGGCGATGTCCCTCGGCTACGAGGCTTGCCTCGCCGTCCACACCACCGAGTGGGAGAAGAAGTGGGCGAAGGGGGACGTCAGGATCGACGGCGACGACGAGGCCCAGCTGGCGCTTCGCTACAGCATCCTGCAGCTTCTCATGGTCGCGCCCGTCGAGGGGAGCGCCAACTCCATCCCCGCGCGGGCCCTCTCGGGCCAGGTCTACAAGGGAGCCATATTCTGGGACACGGAGATGTTCATGTTCCCGTTCTTTCTCCACACACACCCGGAGAAGGCGGTCGAGCTGCTGCGCTACAGGATACGCACGCTTGACGGGGCCCGCCGCAAGGCGCGGACCGAGGGCCTCGGCTACGCCGGCGCGTTCTATGCCTGGGAGAGCCAGGACAGCGGCGACGATGCCTGCACGTACTTCAACATCGGCGACCCGTTCACCGGGCGCGAGCTGCGGACCTATTTCCGGGACAAGCAGGTCCACATCAGCGGTGACGTGGCGATCGCCATGTGGAGCTACTTCCGCCTGACGGGCGACGACTCGCTGCTGCTCGAGGGCGGCGCCGAGGTGATCCTCGAGTGCGCCCGGTTCTACTACTCAGCCGCCTACTACAAGAAGGACAAGCGCCGCTACGAGATCCTGGATGTCACCGGGCCCGACGAGTACCACGAGCGGGTGAACAACAACGCCTTCACCAACATGGTGGCGCGGGAGACATTCACAATCGCGAGCGAGACGGTGGGCCACCTGCGCAGGAAGCACCCGAAGGTGCTCGGGGCGCTCCTGAAGAAACTGAAGATCACGAGGGAGCTCGCCAAGTTCCGCGAGGCCGCCCGCAAGCTCTTCGTGCCCAAGCCCGACCCAAAGACCGGGCTCATCGAGCAGTTCGACGGCTATTTCGGGCTGAAGGAGTCCACGGTCGAGGAGCTCAAGGCAAAGATGTTCCACCCGAACGAATACCTCGGGGGCGGCCAGGGGCTCGCGGTTCCGACCAAGATCATCAAGCAGGCGGACGTCGTCATGATGCTCAACCTCTTCAGGACGCGTTTCTCGCCGCAGATCAAGAAGGCCAACTGGGAGTACTACGAGCCGCGCACCGAGCATGGCTCGAGCCTCAGCGCCTGCGCCTATGCCATGGTGGCCGCAGAGTTCGGCAACCTGGAGTACGCCTACGACTATTTCCTGAAGACGGCCAAGATCGACCTGGAGGCCAAGTACAAGGTGTACGTCGGCAGCGTCTTCATGGGCGGCTCGCACCCGGCCGCGAACGGCGGGGCATGGATGACCGCGGTCCTTGGCTTCGGCGGGGTCCAGGCCGACGAGAAAAGGGTCGCGATAAGCCCCCGTCTCAGCGGAAAATGGAAGCGCCTTCAGTTCCACCTCGCCTACAAGGGCGACAGCTTCCGGATGGATATCTCCAAGACCTCAGTGACCATAGCCCCCTCACCGTCGAACAGGCGCGTGCACGTGGTCGAGGTGGCGGGCAAAGCGGTGAGGTGCGGCCCCGGCGTGCCGGTCACCGTCCGGTACAAGCGCGCAAGCTAGGTCCCGGCCGGCCAGGCAACCATGTCGACTCTCGCCCCAGCAACCACGCTCGCACGGCGCTGGCTCGCCGTGGTCCTTGGCGCATGCGCGTGCCGGATGCTCTCGGGCGCCGGCGCCGACCTGCCCTGGGTGACCTATGAGGCGGAGGCGATGCACGGCACAGGCGAGACGCTGGGGCCCAGGTACGACCCTTACCTTGTCGAGACCGAGTCCTCGGGGGAGGAATGCGTCAAGCTCACGGGCGCAGGCGAGTACGTGGAGTTCACGGCCGGCGCCGGGGCCAACGCGGTCGTGGTGCGCTACAGTCTTCCCGACCCCGCGGCGGGCGGGGGCGTTGACACCACACTTGGCCTTTTCGTCAACGGAAGTCGGGTGAGGGACCTGAAGCTCACGTCCCATTACTCAAGGCTCTACGGCAACTATCCGTTCTCCAACGATCCTTCGAAGGGCAAGCCGCGCAATTTCTACGATGAAGTCCGGGTCAAGGACCTGGCCATCGCGGCGGGCGATGTCGTCCGTCTGCAGAGCACGGGCGCGAACACGGAGTATTGCATCCTGGACCTCGTGGACCTGGAGAATGCGCCTGCGGCGCTTGCTGCGCCCGCTGATTCCCTCAGCCTCGTCGACTTTGGCGGAGACCCCACAGGGGTGGCCGACTCCACGAGCGCGCTTCGCAAAGCCGTCGCGGCCGCGCAAGGCCAGGGCAAGCCTGTCTGGGTCCCCGCGGGGGACTTCAAGATAACGGGCGAGATCCTGCTGCCGTCCTCTGTCACGGTCCAGGGCGCCGGCATGTGGCACACGACCTTCGTGGGCGATGCCGGCGTGTACGCCGACGCGTCGCGCCGGGTTCGCTTCAAGCTCAAGGGCAGCCACATCCACCTAGCCGACTTCTCGATCATGGGCCGCCTCAATTACCGCGACGACAGCGAGCCCAACGACGGCATCGTCGGAGCAGGGTGCTCGGAGTCCTCGGTTTCCCGGATTTGGATCGAGCACACGAAGGTCGGCATCTGGATCTACAACGGCGTCAACCTCGTGATCGAGGGATGCCGCTTCCGCGACACGCTCGCGGACGGCGTGAACCTCTGTGTCGGCACCAGCGGGACGACGATAGAGAACTGCGCGGCCAGGGGCACCGGCGACGACTGCTTCGCCATCTGGCCCGCCGCCTCCGACCAGGGCTTCGTCGGAAATGGTCCGCCCACGGGCAACAATGTCATACGCAAGTGCACGGGCCAGCTTGCGTTCCTCGCGAACGGCGCCGCGGTGTACGGGGGCGCGAGCAACAGCGTGGAGGACTGCCTTTTCACGGACATGACGGCGGGATGCGGCATCCTGGTCAGCACCACCTTCCCGACTTCCGACGAGAAGCTTGGCATCGACAACAACTTCAGCGGGACCACGCGGGTTGCCGACTGCGAGCTCGTGCGCTGCGGCGGCTACGACCACGACTGGGCCTGGCGCGGGTCCGTCCAGATCTGCATGGACCGGCGCAGCATCTCGGGACTCTCGATCAGCGGGCTGTCCATCAAGGACAGTTTCTCCAGCGGCATCACCGTCGTCGCCCCGGGCGCGGCGAAGGGGAACGGCACGCTTTCGGCAGCGAGGCTCGAGAACGTGCGCATCACCCACTCGGGCCTCGGCGCCTCGCCGCACCATGACCTGTGGATAGGCAAGGGTGCCCTCGGCGGCCTGGAGATCACCGACTCCCTGATAGACGATGTCCTGAGCGAGTCCGTTGCTTTCAAGCTCGCGGTCCAGAGCCACTAGGGCCGGCGGAGCCTAGCGGCTTCGGATGTCGGCCACGGACTGTTTGATCAGGCGCTCAAGGACCGGCATTTCCACGTCCGAGAGGCGCTTCAGGTACAGGCAGCCCTTCCCGGCCTTGTGTTTGCCCAGTTTGCCAAGGAGGGCGCCTGCTTTCGCCAAATGCCCTGCGGCGAGATAAATGGTGATGTCACTCTTGCGGGAAGAAAATCCGGCCACAGGGCTGTCCCCCTCGTGGCCGCTCTCGTACTTGAAGTGATAGGTCCCGAACCCGACGATGCTCGGGCCCCACATCTTCGCCGAGCAGCCTGTCACGCGCTTCATGAGCGCGGCCAGATCTTTGCAGTCCTTGCGCCGGACGTCGTCGACTATGGCTTCCAGATAGGTCTTGGGACCGGTCTTCGTCGGCTTTGTCTTTGCCTTGTACATCGTGGGAATAAGCGGGTGTCTCGCATGGGCACCGGAGCTCGGCGCCTGGAAATCCTTGTGCGAACCGGGGTGGGCTTGGCGAATATTAATTCCCCGCAAGGGCGCGCGGCCTAACAGCGGCCCCGCTTTTTCATTGCGACAGGGGGCCCGTCTTACATTTTGAAGTCCGGCAATGGATTCTGCCGACCTGCCTAGCAGGTGAACCGCCCAGGTAAGGACCGGGGCCGATGACTCCTACAACAAGGAGCCATCATGTCGCTAAATAATAGTCACAGCCATTGTGCGTGCCCCCGTGAGCCGGGGGCATCACTCTTCATCTGCGGATGCCGACGCGCGTTTCCCGTAAGTTTCCCATGAAGAGCCTCTTCGCCCCCTTCCGAAGCCTGGGCAGCCTGCGCCAGCTGGCGCTTTGGTCCATCCTCGTCATCCCTGTCGCCGTCATGGCGGGATCGGCCAGCGCATTCTTCCTGTGGGCGCTCGACAAGGTCACGCGTGCGCGGTGGGAGCATCCCGGTCTGCTTTATTTCCTGCCACTTGGCGGCGTGGCCGTCGGCTTCCTCTACCACCTGTTTGGCAAGAAGGCCGAGGCCGGAAACAACCTGATCCTCGAGGAGATACACGTGCCGGGCGGCGGGGTCCCGACACGAATGGCGCCCCTGGTCCTGCTCGGCACGCTGGTCACACACCTCTTCGGCGGCTCGGCAGGCCGTGAGGGAACCGCGATCCAGATGGGCGGCAGCCTGGCCTCGGGATACACGCGGTGGTTCCGCATAGGGCCGGCAAACCGACGCATCCTCCTGCTTGCGGGCGTGGCCGGCGGCTTCGGCTCGGTCTTCGGGACGCCGCTGACGGGCGCCGTCTTCGCCATGGAGGTGCTCTTCGTTGGCCCCGTGCAGTATGACGCCCTCATACCGCTCCTGGTCTCCGGCATCGTTGCGGATGCCACCTGCTCCGCGTGGGGCATCCATCATACCGCCTACCACATCGCGTTGGCGGACGGCGCGGCGCGTTTCGCGGCGCTTTCCCCGCGACTCCTTGGCGTGACGGTGGTCGCAGGCATCGCCTTCGGTCTCGCCGGCAAGTTCTTCGCGGAGCTGACCCACGCGCTGGGAGGGCTGTTCAAGCGGGCTATCGGCTATGCGCCGCTTCGGCCCGCGCTCGGCGCCGCCCTGGTGATCCTCCTCACGTGGCTTGTCGGCACGCGCGACTTCCTGGGCATCGGCGTCGTTTCGCCGGACCCGCATGGGGTCTCGATTGTGGCGGCCTTCAGCCCCGGCGGGGCCAATGTCTTCAGCTGGTGGTGGAAGCTCCTCTTCACGGCCGTCACCCTCGCGGCGGGGTTCAAGGGTGGGGAAGTGACGCCCCTCTTCTTCATCGGGGCCACGCTTGGCCACACGCTCGGCGTCCTCTTCAACGTCCCGGTGGACCTCCTGGCCGGCCTGGGGTTCATCGCCGTGTTCGCAGGGGCGGCCAAGACGCCCGTCGCCTGCACGATCATGGGGTTGGAGCTATTCGGGGCGCCCTACCTCGTCTACTACGCCCTCGCCTGTTTCCTTGCCTACTATGTGAGCGGGAACTCGAGCATCTACCTGGCCCAGCGACGGAAGGCGGCTCCCGCCGCGTGAATCCGCTCTTTGTGCCTCGCGGTCCAGGAGCCACGTTGCGATAGGATGATTGCCCGGACTAATCCGGCTGCCCCAATACCCTGATATTACCGTGAACTGGATCCGCCGTCTTGTTTTTGCCGCCGTCGTCTCTCTTGGTCAACGAGCGTTCTCCCAAGCGGCAACGGCGCCGGCCGCGCCGCTTCCGTCGCCCGTCATCTTCGCGCCCGGCGTGATCTCCGGAGCCGCAAGCGACGGCTCCCCGACGTTCACTCCGGACGGCGCCACGCTCTGCCTGACACGCAGCGCGGCCAACTGGAGCATCGTTGTCGAGTCCCACCGGGATGGTGCGCGCTGGTCGATGCCGGCAATGGCGTCCTTCTCGGGCCGCTGGCCCGACTCGAGCCCGGGGTTTTATCCGGACGGCTCTGCGCTCGTGTACGTTTCGGTGCGGCCGCCGTCGGCGGACGACAAGAATCCCCACGACGCCGTGGCAAACCTTTGGCGGGTCAAGCGCACGGGACCGAGTTGGAGCGATCCGGAGCGTCTGCCCGACAACGTGAACATCGGGCACTCCATCTGGAAGCCGAGCGTGGCGTCGGACGGCAGCATCTACTTCGTCTCCATCGACGCAAGGGGTGGCAAGCGCCTCTACAGGTCGCAATTTTCCGAGGGTGTTTTCCAGCCCGCGCAGCCGCTGCCGTTCAGCGACGGCACCACCGGGGACGTGGACCCGGAGATTTCACCTGACGGCTCGTTCCTTGTGTTCTGCAGCTCCGGGCGGACGTCCGATTGCGACAAGGATCGGCTATTTGTCGTCCTGAGGAAGGGATCATCCTGGGGTCCCGTGACGCCAATCCATTACACGGGCGACAAGGTCCTGGGTTTCAGCGACGACCAGGAGCCCCACTTGGGGTCAGACCACCACACGATCTACTTCAGCAGCGACCGCTCGGTGCCGGTTAAATTCCCGAGGTCGGCGGACCAGGCGCGCATGGATCTCGAGCGCCTGGAGACTTGGGACAACGGCAACGCCAATGTCTGGTCCCTGGACCTGACTCCCTGGCTCAAGGCAGACTAGCGGGAGCCCGTAGATCCTCCGGGTTCAGTTTGTGCGGACTCTGCACTCGTAGATCCCGCCGGGTGTGTCCTGCCAGAGCGAGAGGGGTGTGTACCAGAGGCTTCCCGTCGTGGTGCGCCCGCTGGCGGCAAGGTCCTTCCGGATCGCCTGCAAGTGGTCGAGCGCGCCCTGGATTCGCCCCTTGCCGTAGTAGCGCACATACCGCGCGCCGGGAATCAGGATTGCCGAGACGTCCGGCGAAGCCGCATGGAGGACCTTGGGAACGGGGAGCCAAAGCACGGAGCTTTTCGTGTCGGGAGCGATCTCCCACATCAGCTGGGAATCCACGGCCTGTCCGTGGTCATGGGCCCTTTGGAGGAGGCCCTTCGCCGCTCCGCGGAGATTCTCGGAGGCCATTCCGGCCACAGGCTGCGACTTCCAGGCCAGCGCGTCCGGCACGGAAATGACCTCCCAGTGCGAGAACCCGGAGGCGTCTATGCCCAACGTGTCCCTAGGGTCGGCGGGCACGGCGAGGTGGCTGCGTGTCTGGCGCAGGTACCATTCGATGACCTGTCCCTGGTCGAGGTCGGCCGGCATGTTGTGCGGCACGCCCTTTAGGACAGCCAATCTAGCCGAGCCGCCCTGAGCCAAGACCGCGGACACCATGGTTTCCTCAAGGCCGTAGGGAATGACGTCGTCGTTCTCCCCGTGAATGGCCCAGACCGGTATGTTCTTTAGGCGCGAGGCGCGGTAGGGCTCGCCGATGCCGGCGCGCGGGGAGATGGCCGCGAAGCGCTCGGGATTGTCCATCGCCCATTCCCAGGTGGCCATGCCGCCGAGGCTGTGGCCCTGGACGTAGATCCGGTCGCGGTCGATCGGCAGCATCGTGAGGAGCTCGTCCAGATAGGCGTTAAGGAAATCGATCTGCCACGGTCCCTCCATGTCGATGGGCGTCACGGAGAACGTCGGGCCAGCCGGGCCGGAGACCGGGCGCAGCGAGATCTTGTGGCCGAGCCATCCCGATCCGTGGAGATCGATTACAAGGGGGAAGATTTGGCCGGCTTTCGGGAATCCCTCCGGAAGGCTCAGCCAGTAGTTTGCGTTGAACGTCCTGCCGTCGGGCATGGTCTTCCGGAACACGAGCGGGAAGAGCGAGGCGGGATTGTCCGCGAAATAATTGTGCCCCGACTCAAGGGCGCCCGCGAGGGCCGCCGCGTAGTCGTCCGGCGTCATCATGCCCTCATCGACGGGTCCCGGGACGCGGTGACCCCACGTCTCGTACCATGGCAGGGCGGCGCGGAGGATCGGCTGGTACGCCGCGCCGAAGGCATCCGCCTTTGAGTCCAGGGCCTTAAGCCGCTGGACGAGCTCCCGAAGCGGCTTGGTTTCGGTCTCCGCGCCGCGCGCGGCGCAGCAGAGCAGGAGCAGGGGAACGACGGCGTGGGCCAGGAATGCATGAGGGGTCTTCATGGGGGGATAGGCCGTCATCGATCCTATCCGGGTCCGGGGACCTCGATGACGGCCCCATCTATATAGAGAACGCCTGCGGGAATTCCGAGGCATTTGGGGCGTCTTCTCAGTCAGCTTTCAGAGGGATGCACACTCTGACGTCAGAACGAGAGTGAAATTGCGAACTTCCGCTCGATCCAAACTCTGCCCATCACCCGCAGTTTTCTTAGTAGTCGGCAAAAGGCCGGAATCTATCCAGCCAACGGCCCGGCGCCGACCCGGACACCCCCAGCAGCACCCTAACTCCAAGATGAACACCAAGACCAAGCTCGTTCTAGGCTTACTCATTACCTCGGCCTCGTGGCGAGGCCTCTGCGCGCAGACAGCGCCCGCACCCTCTAATCCCGCACCGACGGACACCCGGAACTCCACCGTCGTGACGACGACCACCGTTACCGGTCCCGCCGCCGCGTCGGACGACCAGGCATTCCAGCTCTCCCCCTTCGAGGTCACCGCAGACAAGGACAACGGCTATGCGGCGACCGAGACGCTGGCCGGCACCCGAATCCGCACGAACCTTGCGGATGTCGCCTCCGCCATCCAGGTCATCACCCCGGTGTTCCTGCAGGACATCGGCGCCCACAACAATGGCGAGCTCCTCCAGTACACGACCAACGCCGAGGTCGCCGGCACGCTCGGCACCTACCTTGGCCAGGGCAACGGCACCAACGTCAACGAGACGGCCAACCTGCGCGACCCGGAGACGACCCAGCGCATCCGCGGCCTGGCTGCCGCTGATCTTGCGCGCGATTACTTCATTTCGGACATCCCGTGGGACAGCTACAACATCGACCGCGTCGACATTCAGCGCGGACCCAATGCGATCCTTTTCGGGCTAGGCAGCCCGGCCGGCATCATCAATGCCTCGATCCACAGCGCGGAGTTCTCGGACTTCGGCTCGGTCGACGCGAGCACGGGCTCGTATGGCTCACTGCGCAGCAGCGCGGACATCAATCAGGTGCTCATCCCCGGAATGCTGGCCATCCGCCTGGACGGCCTCTGGGACAACACGAAGTACGAGCAGAAGCAGGCGTGGCAGAACGACAGGCGCTATTCGGGCGAGCTCCGCTTCGACCCAAAGCTCTTCAAGGATCCCTCCTTCCACACCAGCATCCGGCTGAAGTTCGAGAACGGCGACATCAAGGCCGACCGTCCGCGTAGCCTTCCCCCCTACGACAGCATCACGCCCTGGTTCGCACCGGTTAACACCTCGAGCCAGAACGGTGGTCTGGGCAAGCTTGCCGTCCCTAACGGCTACGTGCTCGGCTCATCGGCCTCGTCTTTTTTCCCCTGGCTCGGCGGTTATGGCAACCAGCAGCAGCCGATCTGGTTCATTGATGGCGCGAGCGGGCAGAACCAGCGCATCTACGGCGGCTACGTGAACACGGGCGCGCTCACCTCTGCCGGCGTCGCCCAGGGTTCGGGCGTCAGCCTCATCGGCCAGAAGTACGCGGACGTCTTCTCCGACCTCACGAACTTCAGCTCGTACGCCGTCAACGCGCACCTGCCCAATGCCCAGTACGGCCAATACCGCAACCGCTCGCTGCTTGACTCGTCGGTCTACAATTTTTACGACACGCTGATCGACGGTCCGACGGCGTCCCAGTTCGAGAAGTGGACCACCTACAACATCGACCTCCAGCAGTCGTTCTGGGACGACCGCGTGGGCATTGATGCCACCTACGACCGCCAGAAGTACAAGAATGGCGGCGACAGCCTTGTTAACAATCCGACGCTCAACGTCGACATCCTGCAGAACTTCCAGGACTACGTCGTCGGGCCCAACAACACCAGCAACGGCTCTGTTTCGAATCCGAACTTTGGCCGCGCGTTTGTCCCTGGTGGACCTGGAAGCGGCAGCTCCTATGAGAGCGACCGCCAGAGTGAGCGTGGCTCGATCTTTGGCGAACTTCGCGCCTCGGATTTCTTCGGTCCGAACAGCCTGATGACGAAAATCTTCGGCAAGAGCCGTTTCAACGGTGTCTACAGCGATGAGAAGTACTACGTCGAGAATCTCGGCTGGCAGGATGTCGCCAATTCCGAGGCCTACGCGGCCTACAAGCTGCAGGGTAATCCCGACGGCTTCCAGAACCTGCCGCCCGAGGCTGTCATCTACCTCGGACCTTCCCTTGCCAATGCGAGCTCGGCATCCAACGCCAACATCCCTGGCATCACGTCCAACGTTCAGCTCCAGAACGGGAATATCTACCAGTTCGCCTCGACATGGGCCGGCGCTGCGGGGGTCCTCCCGAGCGCCCCTTGGGCCGTGCCGGCGAACCTCCAGCCGTTCTTCAACGGCGCCCCGGCGATCAACCCAGCCACTGGCGCCGCCTATCCCGCGCTCACCCAGGCGTCGAACCCCGCCAACTATGTCGGCTGGAACAGCAACTTCACCGACAACCTGTTGCGGTACAACAACGGAGCTGACAACAGTCTCCTGACATCAGCGGCGAAGACCCTGCGCGAGACGAAATCGACGTCAGGTTCCTGGCAGGGTTACTTCTTGGACGACGCGATCGTGTCGACCCTCGGCTGGCGTTTCGACGAAGTTGAAACCAAGGGCGCAACGGCTCTGCCGCTTGCAGGAGCAACAGCCCGGGGCGCACTCAACATATCGCCCAACGTCTACACGCTGCCGGATTCCTTCCCGGCAAACGCGATCTTCAAGGATCACTCGACCTCGGGCGGCCTGGTGGTGCACCTAAACAAGCTGCTTGAGAAGCACGACTTCCTGCCGTTCGACATCAGCCTTACCTACGACAAGTCGGGCAACTTCCAGGTCCTGAACGTTCGCCGCGACATCTACGGCAACCCGATCGACAACCCGAAGGGCAATACCAAGGAGTACGGCGTTCTTCTTGCCACGAAGGACAACAGGTTCTCGCTGCGCATCACGAAGTACGACACCGTTGAGGCTGGCACGACCGTCCCCGGGTTCGACAACAGCGGCATCTACGGGACGATCCGTGACGCGCTGAACTGGCGCAACATCAAGCTCTACGACATGTCGGCCTATGCCTGGAGCACGGCCGGGCAGGCGCCGCAGGCGAACTACACGGGATCCCGCTATGGCTGGGACCCAGTCTATGTCGACTCGAACGGAAGGGATGTCGCGTCAGGCCAAGCCACGGGATCCGCGATTCCCCCAGGGGCAGTCTTGGAAACGTCGTCGCAGGCGCTGGCCCACGAGGATGCCTCGATCCAGGCGATCAACGACATGCAGAACTGGCTTGCGGCCAAGGGCTACTTCAATGCCTGGAACTACGGCGTGGGCCCCGCAACGTCTGCCGACCTGGAAACGAAGAGCCAGTATCTGGCCAATCCGACCAACCCGAACCCCGCGAGCGTCTATGATTATCGCACGGCCCCGCTGCTGCAGGGCTTCGCGGTGACCGACGACACCGAGTCGAAGGGCTACGAGTTTGAGTTCACGGCCAACCCGACCCGTAACTGGCGCATCGGCTTCAACGCCGCCAAGACCAACGCGACCATCAGCAACGTCGGCGGCGCGGCGCTGGACGGACTCGTGAACTACATGGATACCGTGATGGCCGGCCCGGCGGGCGACCTCATCCGATTCAACTCCGACTATTCCGCGGCGAACGAGCTGCGCGCTGACTGGAGCGCGTGGCGCGGTCAGTACACCCTGCTGAAGCTCGAACAGGGCACGTCGGCCCCGGAGCTCCGCCAGTGGAGCTATAACATGATCACGAACTACAGCTTTGATCATGGCGCCCTCAAGGGCCTGGGCATCGGTGGCGGCTACCGGTGGCAGGACAAGGTTGTCATCGGCTATCCCGTCATCGCCAACCCGACGAATGCGAACCTGGCCAGCTTCGATCTCTCGAAGCCCTACTACGGCCCCTCCGAGGACGCGATCGATCTCTGGGCCAGCTACGAGCACAAGGTCTCGAAGAAGGTGAACTGGAAGATCCAGATCAACGTCTACAACGTCGGGAAGAAGGACGGCCTCATCCCGATCTCGGTTGAACCCGATGGCCATACCTGGGCCGCGGCTCGCATCGCTCCCGTCCAGGAGTGGCAGCTGACGAACTCGTTCATGTTCTGATCGTCTTTGCTCAAGGCCGGCTCTCCTTCTCCGAAGGGGCGCCGGCCTTTTTTTGCCCTCATTCAAGCGAGCGGCGCCGTTTCGTGATTCAGCGATCGCTGGATCCAGACAGCGCGGTGCATCAATCGCATCAGCGTCGACCGTCGTGAAATGGCGATCCTGCCACGGAAAGCAGGATCCTAGGCACTCGCTTTGCCGAGGACGCAGACCGATTGGCCAAACTCCACCGTTCCCTTTGCCTCACGACCATCCTGGTAGACGAAATCCTTCACCAGATTCACCCAGATCTCATTCCCGTCGTGTAACGAGATAATCTCTAGATTGAGGTGTTTGCTCCATGCCTTGATCGCTTCCTTGCTGAGAAATTGATTGAGCACCCTGTCGGGATTCAAATCAGCCAGGGTATTCTCGAATACTGTCCAGTGGGAGGGCACCTCGAAATCCAGAAAGCTAAAGACGATCTTTCCGGTCGGCTTGAGCACCCGTTTTGCTTCCGCGAGGTAACGATACGTGTCCTCGTAGAGGAGATGGGTGAAGACGCTGAAAAAGCAGACGAAGTCGGCGGACGCGTCGGGAGCAGGAATCCCGAATCCTTCCGTCGTGTGGAAAGCCCAGTCACTGCGGGCGCAAATCTTGCGCGCATAGTTAACGACAGAAGGCAGTATGTCGGTTCCAACGAGTTTGCCCTTCAGGAAGGGGACAAGCTTTACGGCCAGCCTTCCGCTGCCACATCCCACGTCGATAAGGCTGTCTTGCTCCCCCAAGCCCAGTGTCCTCAGGACGCTCAACTCAAGTATCCCGATCACATCTGAATCGCCGCCCACGATAAGCTCCATCGCGCGAGCTTCTCCGTGGAGTGAAATCATGCTCTGAATGGATTTTTCGTAGGTCGCTACGTAGTCCGGTCGATTCACACAGCACTTCTATTGCGCCCACCTTGTTCTTCAAAACAATTGTTGTTCGTTGCTTGGGCGCACTTCGTGCGACAAGAACCAATCATGCCGAGGCGACTGTCGACGGCTGCTTGGGCCCTTCCGATTTATGCAGCGAAGAGTGCCTAACAGTTCGAGTTGCCCGTAAGTAGCCAATTCCGGAATGTTCTGCGCTATGCGCCGGATTTTTGTAATGACATCCCATGGGCCTTTGAATTGACGCCATTGTTTGTCGTGAAAACCTATCCGCTTTTTAATTTCAGGATTTGAATACCATTCTTCACGGCAAATCTCATTTCTGGTTTCCGGGCCCGAACTACTTTCTCAATATACCCAGTTTTGATATCGCGAGAGAGGCAGCGTGCGACGAACGGGACGCCAACGCTTGTCATTTTCTACCGTCAAGGCTAGTTCCCAGATACATTAAAGTTCATATCACATGGCGACATTCTCTGAACGCTTTCTCGAACTTCCTGACGACTTAGTAATCAAGGTAAACGGCAGTAAAGACGTGCAGACATTTCTCGGGATAGGGCGATGCGTTGTGGAAGTACTAGAATTAGAAATCGGACAACTTTGGGAGTGTCCCAACATACTTGATTTTGGCTGTGGTTTGGGTCGGGTTCTGAAACCACTAAGCGACCGCGCGCCTTATTCTAAACTTGTTGGTTTTGATATTGATGTAGCGATGCTAGACGCTTGCCGTTTCCTTTTGGATGACCAAAAAATACGTCTCGTATCGTCTACTGCGTCACTTCCTGACGCATCCTTTGATCTCGTTTTCGCCATCTCGGTATTTACCCATTTAGATACGTCGATCGATCTTTGGCTTAAAGAAATCAATCGCCTAATTCGACCCAATGGCCGCGCGCTTCTTACATATCATGACGAGACGCTTTTCGCGGAGATGGTCGTTGCCGGGCAAATTGCCGATCGCGCGCTGACAGATATTGCATTGCAGGAGAGATTCATCGTCGGAAAAGGATCGGAGGAAGGCGGCGCGGCAATGGGTACATTCTTGACGACTAAGGCATGGGAGGCACTCGTTAGTCCGCACTTCGAGGTTTTAGTGACAACTCCCAGAGGCCTTTTTGGTCATCAATCATATTCGTTGCTTCGAAAACCGGACGCGGCCCGAAAGTCTAGCGGCGACAATACGAAATCACTAATTACCGAATTGAGGGAGGTAAAGGAGCGCGAGATCAGATATCGCGACAAGAGTGTCCGTGAATATCTGGACATGAGAAAAATAAATCACGTTCAAGCAACAGAGCTCATCGAGCTGCGGAAAAAGCTGACGCGATAAACTAGAGACACTTCCTAGCTGCAACCAACTGGAAGGAAACGACGCGATTAATGGCCTTGTCCGGTGACACGAATCTTGGCCCACAGGGGTATCGCCCTCTTATCCTCCTCGCTGGATTGGCTTTGTCCAGGATGCTTTTTCAGATGAGCCCAACAGCCCCGTTTGTACTCGCGGTGTCCGCTGTGATCATCGCAGTCGCGGCCCTCATTGCGTGCCTTGTCCCTGCCCGTAGGGCAGCAAGAACCGATGCGATAGCCGTTTTAGGGTCGGAGTGATTGGATCCTTGAATCCCTTGGGTTATGT
>DASRSJ010000273.1:0-6762 GCA_035656555.1 Opitutaceae bacterium | reverse complement strand
AGATCCAGTGCCGCGACCTGCAGAATCTTGAGCGACTGTCTTAGCTGCGGTGCCAGGACCAGAGACTGGCTCTGCCTTTGGCGAAGGTCCTGGCTGAATCCACCCGAGCTCATGGGTTCCGAGGCACGTTATGCCTCATGGTTCCGGCGGGCGGGGTAGTGCTGAAAGGGCGACGGGGGGTTCTAGGTCGCGGACTCCGAAAAGGTCCCTGATGTAGGTTCCGAGCTTCTCGTTGGTGGGTCCGTAGCCGTCGCTGTAAAGATAGACCTCAAGGGCGTGCAGCATCTCAGCGGCCGACTGGTAGCGCTGGTCGCGGTCGCGTCTGAGCGACTTCTGGATAATCGCCTCGAGCTTCGGGTCGATGTCCGGCCTGAGGTCCGAGAACTTCGGGATCGGCATCGTCAGGATGTTCCTGCGCGACTGGGTGCGGTCGACGTTCCTGAAAAGGTTCTTACCAAGAAGGATCTCGGTGAGGACGATACCGAGCGGGAAGAGGTCGGCCCGGGCGTCCGTGATGGCGTAGCTGGCCTGCTCGGGGGAGAGGTACTCGTCCTTGCCGGCGATCACCTTGCCCTCCTCGTTGTACATCAGGTTCAGCGCCTTCGCTATTCCGAAATCCGTCAGCTTCACGTCACCCTCGTAGCCGATCAGCACGTTCTTCGGGCCGATGTCCCTGTGGACAATGTTGAGGTGGTGGCCGCTCCTGTCGCGCTTCTGGTGGGCGTAGGTGAGCCCGCGCGCGATGCGCGAGACGATGAACGCCGCGAGATCCACGGGCACCTGCTTGTTCTGCTGGCGGTGCTTGTCCATGAACTGCTCGATGTTCTGGCCGCCCACGTACTCCATCACCATGAAGTACTGGCCGCGGATCTGGCCGAGGTGGTACGTCTGGACGATGTTGGTGTGGATCAGGTCGGCCACGAGACGCGCCTCGCCGATGAAATTCTTCTGGAATTCGGGGATCGCGGAGTACTCCTCGCGGATCAGCTTTACGGCGACCGTCTTCCTGAACTGCCCGGCGCCATGCTGGTGCGCCTCATACACAACGCCCATGCCGCCCTCGGCTAGCTTACGGACCATCTCGTAGTTGATCTCGTTGAGAATTTGGCTGATCGAAGACACTGCCCGCAGATGGAAGCGTCCGGCGCAGACTCTTGCAAGAGCACATTCCGGTTTTTAGGCCCGATTTGTGCTGCAGGCCTCCCCTTGTGCCCACTCGGCCGTTTGACAGGGATATTTCCACGGCCTAATCTCACGTCATGATCCAACTCACGCCCAGGGCGGCGAACCAGGTAAGGACAATGAAGGCCGGCGCCGATGTGGCGGCTGACCGCCTGAGGTTGTTCATCGAAACCGGCGGGTGCTCGGGCCTGCAGTATGGCATGTCCTTTGACCAAGCGAAGCCCGATGACGCGACGTTCGACAGCGAGGGCGTTGCCATCGTGGTGGACCCCAAGAGCCTTGTTCAGCTAGATGGCACCACCGTTGATTTCGACGACGGGTTGCACGGCAAGGGGTTCGAGATCAAGAACCCGAACGCGCACTCGACGTGCGGCTGCGGCAAGTCGTTTAACTGACGCTTTCCGATTTCCGGCCGACGTGGAGCGCGACGACGCCCATCGTCATCGCGTGGGCCGTGACATCAGTGAAACCGGCGGCGCGAATTTCGTGCGACAGGGCCTCGCGCCCAGGGAAAGTGGAGATGGAGTCGCCGAGATACTCATAGGCTGATTGGTCTCCCGTCAGGAGACCTGCAAGTTTCGGCGCGAGCTTTCGCAGGTGGAAGTAATAGAACGGCTTCACCCATCCCCAGGGCTGCGAGAACTCCAGGATGAAGAGATTTCCGCCGGGGCGAAGCACACGGTGCATCTCTTTAAGGCACCTTGCCCGATCCGCCATGTTGCGCAGGCCAAACGCGATCGTCACGGCGTTGAACCTCGCATCCGCGAGCGGCAAGTTGAGGCCGTCACCTTGGCGAAAATCGAGATCCAGCGGGTATTTCGATAGGGAAGGCTTCTTTAGTTCCGCCTCGTCCAGCATCGGCTGGCAGAAGTCCATTCCGAGCGTCTTCACGCCGGCGGGCAGTGCCCTGTTTAGGGCAAAGGCCACATCTCCGCTGCCAGTAGCAAGATCCAGCACCTGTGTCGGCTTCGTTCTTTTTACGGCCTGCACGAGCTGAAATCGCCAATATATGTCAATTCCCCCGCTCAAAACCCGATTGGCGAGGTCATAGCGGTGGGCAATCCTGCCAAACATGGAATTTACGGCAATTGGATCAGGCACGTTTCAATGGTGATAAGTATTGACGCAATTCATCCCAGACGAATAATTTAAGACGCTTCAGTAAAGTATATACCCAAAGGAACAATTCATGTCCACGAACCTCACAAAACGCGAGATCGTGTTGGAAATCTACCGCAAGGCAGGATTCCCGCAGAAACAGATTGTCGACACGGTCCAACAGACCCTCGACATCGTGCAAAAGGCGCTATCCGAAGGCCGCAACGTTGAGTTGCGTAATTTCGGAGTTCTCGAAGTCCAGGTGCGCAAGCAGCGGGTCGGCAGAAATCCCAACAAGCCCGAGGCGGAAGTCATCATTCCGCAGAGAGCAGTCGTTAAGTTCAAGGCGGGCAAGATCCTCAAGCAGCAGCTCAAGAAGCTCGACCTGACCACGCTCGCCTAAGGAGGCGGCAGGTCAGGGACACTTTTGGGTCGCCCTGAACGGGGCGTCTTCCAACGTGTATGTCCTTGATGGACACGTTTCAGACACTTCCCGGGTTTCGCGACTTCTATCCCGAGGACCTCGCCAAGCGGACGCATATCTTCCGGCTCTGGAGGCAGACAGCGTCTGCGTTCGGCTTCCAGGAATACGACACGCCCGTTCTGGAACCCCTTGAGCTCTACAAGGCAAAGTCGGGTGACGAGATAGAGGGCCAGCTTTTCAATTTCACGGACAAGGGTCAGCGCGAAGTGGCGCTGCGACCCGAGATGACGCCCAGCGTCTGCCGTCTGGTGGGCGCGAGGGCCAACTCCCTCAAGCGCCCGATCAAGTGGTTCAGCATCGCGGACTTCTACCGCTACGAGCGGATGCAGAAGGGAAGGGGCCGCTGCTTCTCGCAGCTGAATGCGGACATCTTTGGCGAAAGCGGCCCGGAGGCCGAGATCGAGCTGATCGCCCTCCTTGTGCAGTGCATGCGCTCCTTCGGGCTCACCCACGAGGATTTCTTCGTCAGGCTGAGTGACCGCACGATCTGGCTGCAGTTTCTCTCGGGCCTGGGCCTGGACGAAGCCCGGATCCGCTCGATGCTGGGAGCCGTCGACAAACACGAAAGGAATGGCGACGACGCCTTCAGGCCTTACGAGGCGGCATTCGGTCCCATCGCTCCCGACCTCAAGGAGAAGGTGCTCTCATTTCTCGCCATCCGAAGCTTCCCCGAGTTGGAAAAGGCTCTCGGCGAGGCCGGATCCTCGCGTCTCGATGACTGGCGCAAGCTCCTAAGTGGCCTTGAGGCCATGGGCCTTTCCGACTTCATCCAGGTTGACCTGGGCGTCGTGCGCGGACTGGCGTACTACACGGGCTTCGTCTTCGAGGCCTTCGACCGCAAGGGCGAGCTGAGGGCGCTGGCGGGCGGCGGCCGCTATGACGATTTGGTGCAGAAGCTCGGCGGCCCAGCGCTTCCGGCGGTGGGATTCGCCATCGGCGACATGACGTTCGGCCTCCTCCTGGAGCAGCGCGGCCTGGCGCCGGTCATCACAAACGCCCCGGACATCTACTGCGTCATCGGCGGGCCCGCCGAGAGGAAGGCGGCGTTCGCAGACATCCACAGCCTGCGGGCGGGTGGCTACCGGGTGGAATATCCGATGAAGGACCTGGCCTTCGGCAAGCAGTTCAAGGCCGCGGCCGAGTCCGGTGCCAAGGTTGCCCTGATCTACGGCGCCGACGAGCTCGCGAAGGGCGTTGTTAAGCTCCGGGACCTGGGCGACAGGACCGAGCGGGAGTTCCCGGCTTCCGACGTCGATTCCGTCGTCCGGGACTTCTTCGGAGGATCCTAGCGTACCGGGGCTGGCCCCAGCGCCTCGGCGATCGTGCGAAGCATGTCCTCGGCCGAGTAGGGCTTTGGCAGGAAACCGATGGCCCCCACATCCTGCGCCTTCTGCTTGTTGTTGGGGGCGTTCTGCCCGCTCGAGGCGATGATTCGAACCGACGGGCGCATCCGCCGAAGAGTCGTGATCAGTGTGTAGCCGTCCATTCCCGGCATCATGATGTCGGTAATGACGACGGCCACCTCGGCCATGTGTGTCGCGAAGACGCCGATCGCGCGCGTGGCATCGTCGGCCGTGACGACCTTGTAGCCGAAGGCCCGAAGGGCCTTCGAGGTGATCTCTAGGATCGGCGCCTCGTCATCAACGAGGAGCACGAGCTCGCCGTGGCCCCGGGGCGCCGCAGCCTCCTCGCGCGGCGGCACGGGTAGGGCGCCCGGGACGGCTGGAAGGTACACCTGGAACCTAGAGCCCTTGCCCACCTTGCTCTCCACGTGGATGTAGCCCTCGTGGCTCCTGACAATTCCGAGGGCGCTTGAGAGTCCGAGTCCGCTGCCCTGGCCGACGGCCTTCGTCGTGTAGAACGGCTCGAAGATCCTCTCCAGGCCGTCCGGGGCGATTCCCTCGCCGTTGTCCGTCACCTCTATAAGGATGTAGGTGCCGGGGGCGATCGAGCCGCGCATGAGCGCATATTGCTCGTCGATTTTTGCCCGTGCGGCCGTGATCTCGAGGCGTCCGCCCTTCGGCATCGCGTCCCTGGCGTTGAGGCAGAGGTTCAGGAGCACCTGGTGGATCTGGGTCGCGTCCGCAAAGATCGGCCAGAGGTCCCTCGGGACGCGGGTGTCGATAACGATGCTCTTCGGAAACGTGTTCCTGCAGATGCCCGCGACCTCGCTGATCAGGTCGTCGACCACGATCGCCAGGCGGAAGCTCTCGCTGCCCCGCGAGAACGCGAGGAGCTGCTGGACGACCTCGGAGGCGCGCTTGGCGTTGGCTTCCATGGTTGCGACCGCCTCGAGCGTGTCGGCGTCCTCCGTCTTCGCCTTCACGAGCGCCAGGCCGAGCTTGATCGGGGAAAGGAGGTTGTTGATGTCGTGCGCCAGTCCGCCCGCGAGAGTGCCCACGCTTTCCAGTCGCTGGGCGCGCCTGGATTCCCGCTCGGCCTGCACCTTGGTCGTCACGTCGTGGATGAGCGCCATGCGGGCCGGCCTGTCGGCAAAGGTCACCATGCTCGCCGTCACTTCTACCAGGATCTTCGTGCCGTCCTTCTTCCTGTGTTCGTGGATGTCCGTGCGGATCGGCTGCACATGGTTGCTCATCAGCTTCAGGAAACGCGGGACGTCGCTCGGGGGCCGTATGTCGAGTGCTCCCATGGCCAGGAACTCCTTCTCGCTGTAACCGTAGTGCTTGATGGCCGCGGCGTTCACGGCGAGGAACTTGAAGGTATCCTTGTCGATGACCCACATCGGCTGGGGACTGGAGGCGAAGAGAAGACGGTACTCCGCTTCGGAGGCACGCAGGCGCTCGGCCTGGCGGGCCAGCATCTCCTCCGTCCTCTTCCTTTCCGTCACGGGACGAAAGAAGATGGCAAGACCCTCCGCGGATGGAACGGCGTTCACCTCGAACCAGTGGTCGAGGGGCTCGTAGAAGACTTCGAAGCGGACCGGGCGGTCCTCGCGCACCGCGAGGTGATACTGCTGGTCCGCGTAGTTGCCCTTCGACTCGGGATAAGCGTCCCAGAGAAGCCGGCCAATCGCGTCCTGGCGCTTCATCTTGCCGAGCTTCTCGGCCTCGGAGTTCATGTAGACAATGCGCCACTCCTTATCGAGGAGCGTCAGCGCCTCCGACATGTTGTCGAAGGTAAGCGCCATGGTCTTCGTCACGCTGTCCAGCTCGGCATGCTCGCGCTCCAGGATGTCGATGTCCTGGATCGCACCCTGGAGCGCATTGATCCGCCCATTGGCGTCGCGCACGCACTCGCCCATGACCCTCACCCAAATGAGCCTGCCGTTCGCCGTCACGAGCTGCGCCTTGAAGTCGAACGGCGTCCCGTCGTCGAGGCATGAGCGGACGGCGATCCTCACCGTGTCCCGGTAGCGCGGGGCGTAGAACGGGATGGCGTCGGCAACCGTCGGGAAATAATTGAGCGGCACCTCGTAGATCGCCCGAACCTCGTCGGACCACGTCAGGATGGGGCCGGGGTAGTCGAGGCGCCATGCACCGAGTCGGCTCACCCTGGAGGCGGCTCCGACCAGGACCTGGTACTCCTTCAGCTGGATCGCGCTCACCTTGTGCACCGTGATGTCCACGTGCATGACGAGCGCGCAGTGGAGTTCCGCCGTGCGTATCGGGGAAACGATCAGACGGAACCAGTTCTGGCGTCCCGGTGAGTGGCAGGGATACTCGATCACGAACTCCTTGGACTTGCCGGCGAGGACGGAGCGGATGCCGGCCGCCACGTTTGGTGCCTCCTCGGAGTGCACGCCGACCGCCTTGTCGCAGACATCGAGGTAATTGGTCCCCACGCCGGGGAAGGCGCCGTCGGGGGTGTTGGACGCTCCGAACCGCCGCCACGCCGCGTTGACGGCGAGAATGACACCTTTCCTGTCGACGAGGGCCACCGTCTCTCGGAAGGCCTCCAGCAGCTCGGACTGGGCGGCGACCGACACCTGCTCGAGGTCTGTTGAGCTCAGTCGGGTCGCGTTGGCCATCGTACGAGTT
>DASRSJ010000272.1:0-3612 GCA_035656555.1 Opitutaceae bacterium | reverse complement strand
CCGCAAGGACCAGATCAAGACCCCCGAGGGCAAGGTCATCGGCAACAGGACAAAGATAAAGATCGTGAAGAACAAGGTCGCCCCCCCATTCACCGAGGTGGAGTTCGACATCATGTACAACGAGGGCATCTCCGCGTCCGGCTCGCTGCTGGACCTGGGCCTCGAGCACAAGGTCCTCGAGAAGAAGGGCGCGTGGATCACCTACCAGGGCGAGCTGATCGGCCAGGGCCGCGACGCCGCCAAGCAGACGATCCGGGAGAAGCCGGAGCTAGCGGAGAAGATCACCAAGGCGGTCCTTGAGAAGGCCAACGTCACCGGCGGCACGGTAGTCACGGGCGAGGCCGCGGAGTAGCCCCGACCGCCTCGAGGAACCCACGGGCAAGCACCCAGTGACCGAGCTCGGTCGGGTGCACCCGGTCAGCAGCCAGGCCTATGTAGGCCTGGGTCTCCATTTCCCGGTCCAACGCGGCCTGAACGTCCACGAAAAGTGCGCCGCGCCTTGAAGCGATGTCCTTAACGATGGCCCCGTACTCGTCCATGCGCGTGCGCATCGGGTCTGAGCGGTTCTTCTGAACATAGAATGGGCTCATGAGGACGAGGCCCTTTAGGGCGGCAGGTGCCTTACCCAGGAACGTATCGTAGGTGCGCAGGAATTCGTGGGGTATCACGGCTCCCACACCGCGCGAGTCGAACATCCGCCACACGTCGTTGATGCCGATCATGACCGTCAGCCAGTCGGGATTGTGGGCCAGCACGTCCGCGTCCCAGCGCCGGGCAAGATCCCGGACCGTGTTTCCCCCGATGCCGGTGTTCAGGACCTCGACGGAGGGCACGAGGCCCATGCGGGTCAGCGCCGCGTCCACCTCGGCAACATAGCCGCTGCCGAGCGTGCCCTGCGACCCGACACCGACGGGACGCGCGCGGCCGCAGTCGGTCACCGAGTCGCCGATGAAAAGCAGCCGTGATCCGGCGTCGATCTTCATGAAGTGACATTGGATGGGCGTCGCGCCCCGTCAAACCACTCGGGTATTCCTTGCCAAGGAATCGTGCCCCGGGAAGCCTCGCGGACGCCGCGCCCGGTGTCCCGCTCCGCGGTCAGGAGTCCAACCCCCCAAATGAAACTCACGAGCATCCTTATCCTCGGCCTGGCGGCCCTGTTTCCGCCGGCCTCGTTCGCCGACACTCCGGCAGCCATCACGCCCATCTCCCCGCTGCCCGCAGGCGCGACCCTCCGCGCCGCGACGGTGCGCGTGATCGTCGTCCCCGATCACCGCGACTGGACCTACAGGATCGGGGAGCCCGCGCATTTCATGGTCACCGTCACGGCCGACAACGAGCCGATCGACAACATCACGGTCACCTACACGACGGGACCGGACATGTTCCCCGGTGCAAAGAAGACGGTCCCAATGCCGCTAACCGGCCTTCCGATCGACGCGGGCACGATGACGGAGCCCGGATTCCTTCGGTGCATTGTGACGACCGAAGTGGCCGGGATAAACTACCGCGGCCTTGCGACGGCCGCCTATGCGCCGGCTGACATCAAGCCCACGCAGACCGAGCCGGCTGACTTCGATGCCTTCTGGTCCGCCGCCAAGGTGGAGCTCGAGAAGGTGCCGATCGACGCGCGCATGACGCTGATGCCCGAGGCCTGCACCTCGTCCGTCGACGTCTACCATGTGAGCTTCCGCACCCTCGGGCCCAAGGGGCCGATCTCGGCGAGGATGTACGGCATCCTCTGCCAGCCCAGGGCGCCGGGGCACTACCCCGCCGTCCTGAAGGTGCCGGGCGCCGGCGTGCGCCCCTACACTGGGGATCCCGACCTCGCGGCCAAGGGTGTCATCGTCCTTGAGATCGGCGTCCATGGAATCCCGGTCAACATGGCGAAGGAAGTATACGACGAGCTCGGCGCCGGCGCCTTGAACGGCTATCCGCTCTTCAATTTCGACGACAAGGAAAAGTACTATTACCACCGCATCTACCTTGGGTGCGTGCGGGCGAACGACTTCCTGACGTCGCTGCCCGGATGGGATGGCAAGAACCTGCTCGTCATGGGCGCAAGCCAGGGCGGGCAGCTCTCGATCGTGACCGCGGGCCTCGACTCGCGGGTGACCGGCCTCTCCGCGACGCACCCGGCCTTCTGCGACGTCACCGCTGAGCTCCACGGCCGCGCCGGCGGCTGGCCGCATCCCTTCATGCCCTCGCCCGATGGCAAGGCCAACCCGAACGCGACCCCGGCCAAGATCGAGACCACGACCTACTACGACAGCGTGAACTTCGCTAAGAGGATCAAGGTGCCCGGCTACTACAACTGGGGCTACAACGACGAGACGTGCCCGCCGACCTCGACCTATGCGGCCTACAACGTGATCAAGGCGCCGAAGACCCTTGGGCTGACGCTCGAGCTTGGGCACAGCTACACGGCGGAGCAGTCCGCCGCGATCTACGGCTGGGTCACGAACTTCCTGGGAGTGAAGTAACAAGGGGATGAAGACCCAGCCGTTGGCCTCCTGCGCGTGGTCGTTCCGCGACTGCTCGGACTCCTCATGGATGCCCGCGGCTGTGCCGGGATGCGTCCACACCGACCTCATGCGGGCGAAGGCGATCCCTGATCCGTTCTGGGGTACCAATGAGCTCGGCCTCCAGTGGATCGAGGAGCGCGACTGGGAGTACCGCACGGAATTCGCGGCCGGCTCGGCCTTGCTCGCGGAGCGCCACGTCGAGCTCGTGGCGGACGGCCTGGACACGGTGGCGACCGTCGTCCTGAACGGCCGCGAGGTCGCGAGGACCGAGAACATGTTCATCGGCCACCGCTGGGAGGTGAAGCCGCTCCTCGTGCCGGGCCGGAACACACTTTCAATCCGCTTTGGGAGCGCGATGGAGTACATACGCACACACAGGACCAGCCACACGCCACGCGAGATCAACGACCCGGTCGGCGGCTGCACAAGGATCCGCAAGGAACAGTGCCAGTTTGGCTGGGACTGGGGCCCGCGCCTGGTGACAGCCGGGATATGGCGCGACATCAGGCTCGAGGCCTGGAGCGGCAACCGCCTGGAAAGCGTCGAGGTGACGCAGGTACACCGCCGCGGCGGCAGCGTCACCCTTCACCTGGAGCCGGAGCTCGCGCGAAGGGACGCCGGTTCCCGGTGCCGTTGGAGGCTCTCCCTCGGCTCGCACACGGTCTCCACGGGCGAGGGAAGAACGATCCGGGTCGCAAACCCGAAACTCTGGTGGCCGAGCGGCCAGGGGGAACAGCCCCTGTACCAGCTCGAGGTGGAGGTCGTAAGCTCGGGCGGAGGCGTCGTGGGGCGATGGGAGAAAAAAATCGGCCTGCGAACGATCACGCTCGACCGCCACAAGGACAAGTGGGGCGAGTCCTTCCAGTTCCTGGTGAATGGCCGGGCGATCTTCGCAAAGGGCGCCAACTGGATCCCGGCCCACAGCTTCGTGACGACGCTCGACCGCGCCCGCACGGCGCGGGACCTCGAGGCCGCGGCCGCCGCCAACATGAACATGGTGCGAGTCTGGGGCGGCGGCATCTACGAGTCCGAGGAGTTCTACGACATCTGCGACGAGCTCGGGCTCCTGGTGTGGCAGGACTTCATGTTC
>DASRSJ010000271.1:0-2978 GCA_035656555.1 Opitutaceae bacterium | reverse complement strand
CAGCAAGCTTCCGCGCCGACGCAGAACCTCGATGGCCTGCCACTGGTACAGCCGAAGCTCCTGTCCCTCTCGCAAGGCGGCAGACCCGCCCGGCACGTAATCCGGCATCAGGATGCGCTCCATCTCGGCCTGACGCTGCAGGAACGACTTCCGGCCTTGGGCAAGCGACCGCTTATCCGCAGGGGAGATGTCCAGTGGGTAGCGTTCCATGAACCAGCCGAGGTCGGTGTCCGTAACGAGGTTGTGCGGAAGGCGGTACGGTGGAACTGCTGCCTTCGGAATGCTCGGGAAAAGTTGCTTCATGCGAATCGAGACATGCGGCTCGGCGCGGGTGACGATCCATTGAGTTCGGTCGCCAGAGAGCGAAACGCTGCCGTAGATCTTCATAGCCAACCTTCGCCTAACTTCACGAAATAGACATCCTTGCCCTCAATCACGGCTGGGAGCCCCATGCTCAGGCTCGACGCCAGCATGAGCGCCGACACGGAAGGGTGTCGGGCGTAGCGGCACAGTTGACGGTACACCTTCTTCTTCCTGGCACCATGCAGCTTCACCTCGATCACGAGGCCACCAGCGGCAAAGTCCACTATGTCGGCGGCAGACAGTCGCACTTCGCGCCCGAAGCTAATACCGGCCTGGGTGAGAACATCGGCGATGTCGTCCTGAGCCCGTTTCTCGTCGGAGAGATCGATCTTGGCAGCGCGGAGCAATGAGATGATGCCGAGATGTGGCGAACAAGGGCTTGCGCCCTGAGATGATTCAGGCATACTTTAGCCTCCATGTTGCAATGGAGGGAGCGTAGCAGAGGCCGATCACTCGCGCAACTGCTACGCTCTCACGCCTCCTGCAACCACAACTTCGGCGTGCTGAACAGCTTCTCGACAGCCGCGCGCTGGAACCGGGCGCGGCCCCTAATCTTGACCTCGCCCAGCGGATTCATCTTGCGGGCCTTCCACATCGACCGCCAGCGGTCGAGTGTCCGGGACGAACAGCGGAGGATCGCGCAGGTCTCCCCCTTTGTCAGCAATGGTTCAGGCATGGCATCACCGTTCCATTCCCTCGTCCCGGCTGTCCCTGGCCTTCTCTTCCGTCCTTGGCTCAACCGCCATCGCGATCAGCCTGTTCCTGTGGAAGTCCGAGATCTTCCCCGGGTCAACCTCACCGAGGAGGATGTGGGCCTGGTCACGATTTGAGACGCCCGACCAGTCCACAGAGTCCTGAAGGATTGTCAGCTTGGCATCCTCGACCATGTCGCGCCACGGCCGGTCCACGATCCGATACTCCTTCGCGTCGCCGACGATGGCCGGGAATTTGGAGTCCTTGATGCGCTCGATGTGGGCGAGCGCCTGTTGCAGTCGTTTCTGGTCCGAAGGCATGGGATGTTCCAGAAAGAGGGGCCGGGCGCGCCCCCTGATGGTTAGCTCGCGGCGGTGGGCGGGTCGTCACTGTCCTTGTCGGTGGTGGCCGCGACGGCGACGGCCTCTGCGATGAGGGCGAGGATTGCGAAGAACCACATGGGATGCTCCTTGGTTGGGTGGGGTGGGCGATCTCTCCGACGACTCAGTGCTTGAAAAGACGGGTAATCAGCCGCATCGCCACGTGCGAGGCGGCCTTCTTGGCGTGATCCTTCACGTCCGGGTTGGCGGCTGCGTACTTCTTGCCGAAGTGGACCATCAGGGCGCCGATCAGGATGATCCACAGGATGCCATCGCCGAAGAACTGAGCTGCGGTCGCGAAGATCATCGTTCTCTCCCTTTCTCTGGTGATTCGACCGCCCCACGCGAGGCGGCCATGTCGAGCACGTCTTGATAGGTGCCGTGGACCGTGCCCAAGTCCTGCGTCACCATCTGCGGCGTCGGGTTCAGCGGTGCCCCCGGCTCCCCGCCCAGTTCCGGGCTGCCGAGGAAGGTCTCCATAACCGTGCTCCGGACGTCCTTTACCGCCTCCCGCGCCATTGCCTTCAGCTCCGCGCCGAGGGAAGGCTGCTCGGCCGCCCACTCGGCCCGTTTGTCGAGCATCCGTTGGAGGATGCCGGGTCGCTCCTCGGCCAAGAGTCACCTCTCGATCGCCTGTTCCGGCTCCGGCGGTGCTTGGGACGAGGCCTCCGCCAGCATCTGCTGGTAGGAGTGTGCCTCGGCCTGCTCGTTGGCCTGCTGGGCCACCTGCGCTGCCATAGCGTCCTGCTGCGCGGCGATGTCGACTTGCTCTGGCATCTGAGCCACCTCCGGAAGTGTTGGAACGGAACACGGGCGATACGGCTTCAGCCACGTTTGCGGTACTCTTCCGAGTACCACGCCTGTTCGATCGCGGCGTCACGCATCTGCTCCACTCGCTTGTCGGTGATCATCCCTTCGATCCCTGTGCGGATGAAGAGGGCCGCCCCGCCGATCAGCACGAACCCACCCATCCCGGGCGAGAAATGCGCGAGCAGTACGGCGACGAAGAGGCAGCCCATCGGCTCGACGAATACCTCCGCCGTGTGCTCCGACCGGACGAACGGGCACTTCATGGCGAGCCACGGGTAGCCCGCATAACGGGTGTGGATCAACTCGCCGCGGCGGAGCAGTCGGAACGTCTGGAGGCGGCGGTAGATCAGGGCCACGAACCACGCCGCGAAGTACCAGCCCATCCCCTTTTCGGTACAAGCCATGTACCAGAGCAGCGCGAAGGCGAGGACGCCGTTCCACCCCAGCGCGTTTTTGCCGAACCCCGAGCGGATGAACGGGGTGATGCAGGTCGCATGAATGTTGCAGAGGAAGTAGAGGACACCCAAGCCGTCTTCCTTCTTCCGTTGGGTTTGCATTTGGTCGGTTGACACGAAATACCGCCTTTCGGGTTAGTGGAGGACCGGCTTCAAACGCGTCCTCAGCTGGTCGCTCGCCATCTCGTAGTGCGTCAGCGACTCGCTCCGCATCGGGTCATCCCTTTTGGCCGAACTGCACCCAGATCCAGTTCTGGCCGTGGGCGAACGGCATCCC
>DASRSJ010000270.1:0-19701 GCA_035656555.1 Opitutaceae bacterium | reverse complement strand
TAGTCGGCCTGGGCGCTGATGAGCGCCGACTGCGCGTCGAGTGCCGCCTGGCTCACGTCGGGGTTGCTGAGCACCATGACGACGCTCTCCGGGTCCACGATGGCGCCTGGAAGGAGGATGATCTTGTCGACACGGCCCTGGGTGCGGGCTGCGATCCAGCGGATGTCGATCGGGACCAGCGTGCCCGGCCCGTGGACCTGGCGCACCATCGGGCCGCGCTTGACCGTGCCGATCCAGACAAGGCTCTTGTCGACCGTGGGCACGGCGGGCTTCAGGCGCGCGAGCACAACCGTGATCCCGACCAGCACGGCGACGCCGGCGGCGATGAGGATGATGCGTTTCTTCCGCTTGGCCTTAGCTTGTGAGGGGCGCTGGATGTCCATGATCTGCGCTCCTATTTGCAGGGCCTGTGCCAGTCATTTCGATAAGTGATAAGCTACTGGCAGGCAGTGACATAAAATATAGGAGGGACCGTCTTAAACCAGACGAATTCACCGGTACCGGGAAAGCGTCGTCCCAATATCGGGACATGCCCTCCGGGGCCTATTTCGGAAGGGGAAGCCGCATGATCGCGATGCAGCCCGAGCGGTCGTCCCTATTATAAAGCGCCAAAGAGCCGCCGTGGTTCTCGGCGATCTGCTGGCAGAGAACGAGCCCGATGCCCGAGCCCTCGGGCTTTGTCGTGAAGAACGGGACGAAGAGGTTGGAGGTCTCCTCGATTCCGGCGCCGCTGTCCTCGACCCAGATCTCGATGCTTCCCCCGGAACGGCGCCAGGAGATGCGGACCTTTTCGGCCTTCTGCTCAAGCGTGGCCTCGACGGCGTTCTTCACGAGGTTGATGACGGCCTGCTCGATCTGCGCGCTGTCGACCATGAGCTCGATGGCCGGGCCGGGCCTCACCTCGACGCCCAGGCGCCGCTCCAGGGCAACCGCCCGCTTGAGGAGTGCGTTCAGGTCGCACGATGCCATCTGCGGGGGAGGCAGCCTCGCGAGCTTGCTGTAGCCCTGGAGGAATCGCTCGAGGCTCTCGGCGCGCGAGGCGATGACGCCCAGGCCCGACTGCATGTCGCTCTCCCAGTCGTCCGGGCGGGGCTTGCGCTCCATGGAGCTGCCGAGTGTCGTAGCGATCGACTTGATCGGTGCCAGCGAGTTGTTGAGCTCGTGGCCGAGCACGCGGACCAGGCGCTGCCAGGCTCTCAGTTGCTCCTCGCGCAGCGGGCGGCTCAGGTCGCCGAAGACCACCAGCTGGTGGGGGCGGCCGTCCTCGCGGAAGGTGGTGCGCCTCATGCCCCAGCGGCCGTGGGACTTCGGGAACGCAGCGGGCTTGAGCATCCGGTTGGGCTCACCCTCGAGGCTCTCGGCCAGCCCGATCGAAGTCGCGTCCCGCCCGAGGAGCCTCTCGGAGGGCTCGCCCAGGAGCTTCTGGCCGGCGGGATTGACGAGGCGCAGCACCTGTTCGGAGTCGAAGGCGAAGATGGCGACATCGATCTCCTTGATGACGGTGGTCAGGAGCGCCGTGGCCTCCATGGCCCCGCGCCGCTGGGTCTGGAGGATGTCACCCAGACCGTTGATCTCGGCCAGGACGTCGCCCAGGGGGTCGCTGCGCTCCGCCCCGCGCGCCCGGAAGGAGAAGTCCCCCTCGCGCAGGGCCAGGAGGAGATTCGACATCGTCTGAAGCGGGCGGATGACGCGCTCCTTGGCCGCCGTGGCGAAGCCGACCCAGCAGGAGAGGACAAGGAGGAGGACAGTCGCCCGCATGTCCGTCGCGTGGTCGCTCGACCAGAGCCAGATGACCGTGAAGATGACAGCGGGGAGTCCGCCCAGCAGGGCATAGGCGAAGATCGCCTGCTCGTGGGTCAGTGTGGGCGCCCGTTTGGCCATTCAGGAGACCATGCCCGGGTCCGGGGAAAACCTACAGTCCGTATTTCTCGAGCCGCCGGTAGAAGGCGCTCCGGCTCAGGCCCAGGAGCTCGGCCGCCTTGCGGGCGTTGCCGTCGCAGCGCGACAGGGTCTTCTTGATCAGGAAGGCCTCGACCTCCTCGAGGCTCATGTCGTCGAGCCTCGGGACCGAGGCCGCCGCGTTGAGCGCCAGGTCGGAAAGGCGGATCACCTTGCCCTGGGCCATCAGGACGGCGCGCTCGACCGCGTGGTTGAGCTCACGCACGTTGCCAGGCCAGGCGTACGTGCGCATGGCCGCGGCGGATTCCTGGTCGAAGCCGGTGATGCCCTTGCGGTAGCGCATGACGTGCTGCTTCAGGAAGTGCTGGGCCAGGAGATCGATGTCGTCGCGGCGCTCGCGAAGCGCCGGCAGGTGGATCTGGATCGTGTTGAGGCGGAAGAGGAGGTCCTGGCGGAACCGGCCGGCCGCGACCTCGGACGCGATGTCGGCATTCGTTGCGGAGATGAGCCGCACGTCCGCGCGTATCGTGCGCGACGAGCCCACACGCTCGAACTCCCCGCGCTCCAGGGCCCGCAGTATCTTGGCCTGTTGAGCCCCGGGGATGTTGCCGATCTCGTCCATGAAGAGCGTGCCGCCCTCGGCGAGCTCGAAGCGGCCGGCACGGTCGCCCTTGGCGTCGGTGAAGGCGCCGCGGACGTGGCCGAAGAGCTCGCTCTCGAAGACGCCCTCGGGGAGTCCGCCCATGTTGACCGAGATGAATGACTTCGCCCCGCGGGCCGAGACGGCGTGGATCGCCTGGGCTACCAGCCCCTTGCCGGTGCCGTTCTCGCCCGTGATGAGGACGTTGGCGTCGGAGGGGCCGACGCGGGCGATCAGCTCCAGGACGGGCCGCATGGCGGCCGACTGGGCGATCAGCGCCGGGCCGCCCTTGCCGCGACGAAGCTGGTTCTCCTGCTCCAGGCGCCGGTAGGCGCGGACTGTGCCGCCGAGCTCGATCTGGCTCCTGACAATGGCGAGGAGCCGGAGGTTCTCCCAGGGCTTGGCGATGAAGTCGCGGGCTCCGCGGCGCATGGCCTCGACGGCCAGCTCCACATTCGCCCAGGCCGTCATGATGACGACGGGGAGCGTGGGGTCGAGCGATTGCAGGCGGCTCAGGAGGTCCAGGCCCTCCTTGCCGCTCGTCGTGTCGCGCGCGTAATTGAGGTCGATGAGGGCGAGCGAGTAGTCGCGGGCCTCGACGGCCTTCACGGCCGCCGCCGGTGACTTCACGGCCTCGATCTGGTAACCCTCGCTCTTTAGCAGCAGGCGCAGCGCCTCGATGATGTCGGAATCGTCGTCGGCGATCAGGATGCGTTGGGCGGGGTTGCCGGACATGCCTAGTTCTTAGCCGGGGTTGAAGGGGAGACGAGTTTCAAAAGGGGACTCAGTTGTCCGCCAGCGTGACGTGATAGCGCTCGAGCGTCGTGCCGAGCGTCATGTCGTATTGGGCGACGGCCTGGCGCTCCGCGGCGAGCGCGTAGGACAGGATATTCTGCGCCTGGGCGACCTGCTCTTGTTCCTGGACAACGTACAAGGTCGAGCTTTGGCCCTCCTTCTTCTTCTTTTCCTCGGCGTCCAGGGCCTGCTTCGCCAAGTCGTAGGCGTTCTGGTCGGCGGCGACGCGCTTCCTCGTGGTCTCGATCTGCCCGTCGGCGGCGGCGACCATGACGGCGATGTCCGCCTCGGTGCTCTTGAGGGTCTCCTCGGCCTGCTCGCGGGTGAGGCGCGCGGCCCTGAGGTTGCCGCGTCCGACCGCGTTCGTGAGCGGGATCGTGACCGTGATTCCCTCCTCGAGCGCAGGGTTCTCGTGATTCTGGACAGCCTGGCGGCTGGTGTAGAAGGTGTTCCCGACGCCCTCGTAGCCATAGTTGGCGTTCAGGTTCACCGTGGGCAGCAGGGTGTTGGCGGTGTAGGACTCGCGCGCCTTGTCGATCACGATGCCGAGCCGCGCCTGCTGGTAGTCGGGCCTCATCTTGTAGGCGGTCAGGAGATCCGCGTGGCGGTCGATCGTGACTGCCGGGAGCTCGTAGGAGGGGAGGGCGAACAGGGGCTCGTCCTCGAAGAAGGCGTCATCCCCGATCAGCTCGCGCAGGCCGTTCTGCGCGTCGCGGACGGCGCGCTCCGCGATGATGATCGTCTCGTGGTAGGTGGCCGCGTTGGCGCGCGCCTGGATGACGTCGCTCTGGGAGATGAAGCCGATCTTGAATTCCTTCTCGTTTTCGGTGACGAGCGAGGCGGCGAGCGACTCGGCGCGGCGGGCGGAGTCCAGCTGGTCGTGCGCGAGCTGGAGGTTGCTGTAGGCGATGATGGTCGCGGTTACCTCGTTGATCGCCGAGGCCCGGTAGAGCTGGTCGGAGATCGCGCGGTTGGCCTTGGCCACGCGGATGGGCTCGAGGTTGTAGCCGAAGCCGAAGCCCTGGAGGATCGGCTGCGTGATCGCGAAGCCGCCGAAGGTGTCGAACGTCCGCTGGACCCCGCTGTAGGTGTCGCGCACCTCCTGGGTGTTGGCGTTGAGGCTGTAGACGGTGCCGGTCGGCAGCGTCCCGCCGAAGGATGCGCTGTAGAAGTCCGTCTTCGAGCTGTCGACGACGGGAAGGCCGAGCTGCGAGGAGAACTGGGTGCTGCTGTAGGTCCGGGTGAAGTTGAACGCCGGGTCGAACTGCCCGCGCGCGACGAGCAGAAGCGCACGCGAGATCTTCGGTTGGTAGGAGGCGGCCTTCAGCAGCTTGTTCTTCTGGAGCGCGAGGCGGATGGCGTCGTCCAGCGTGAGCGTGGGACCGGGCTCCTGCGCGGTTGCGGCCGCCGAGAGGACGGTCGCAGCCAGGAGGCCGAGAATGGGTTTAAGGAGGCGCATGGCTTACTTTAGGAGGAGTCCGTCCGCCAGGCGCAGTACGCGGTGGCCGTAGGCGGCGTTGGCCTCGGAATGGGTCACCTGGACGATCGTGACGCCGTCCTCCTTGTTGAGCTTGCTGAAGAGCTCCATGATCTCGCGTCCCTGGTCGGAATGGAGGTTGCCGGTCGGCTCGTCGGCCAGGATGAGGCGCGGCTTGGCGACTAGGGCGCGGGCCACCGCGACCAGCTGCTGCTGGCCGCCGGAGAGCTGGGCTGGGTAGAGGTCCTTCTTCCCGACGATGTGGAAGCGGTCGAGCGTGTCGCAGACGATCGTCTGGCGCTCGGCCTTCGGGATGTCGCGGTAGGAGAGGGGGATCTCGAGGTTCTCGTAGACCGTCAGGTCGTCCAGGAGGTGATAGCTCTGGAAGACGAAGCCGATGTTCTTCTTCTGGAGCTCGAGCCTCTGCTTCTGGGAGAGCTTGTGGACGTCCACCTCGCCGAACTTGAACTCGCCGGCCCACGCGGAGTCGTGGAGGCCGAGGATGTTGAGGAGGGTGGACTTCCCCGAGCCGGACGGGCCCATGATGGAGATGAACTCACCCTGCTGGATATCGAAGGTGACGTTCCGAAGGGCATAGAACGGGCCTCCTTTGAGGGGATAGACGCGCTCGACACTTTTCAGGTGGATCATGGCCTCACCTTTGCAGGGCCCGTGCCAGCCATGCTCAAACGACATTAGTCATTATGGTGTAGCTGCTTGACGATAACCCAGACAAGCCTGCGAGGTTCCGAAATACTCAGAACCGAAACCGCCTCGTCCCATTAATGGGACGAGGGAAGTCGTCAGCTGGCGGCGTCGGCCGCGCGCCTGCTGCGCAGGTCGATCGCGACCTGGGTCATCTTCTTCACGTTGAGCGGATACAGGAAGATGATGATCGCGAGCGAGAGGAGGCCGAGGGTGGTGGGGTAGATGCTCATGAGGGAGACGAGCCCATGGAGGGAGCGCGGCGTCTGGACCTGGTTGGCCACGAAGCCCAGGAAACCCATCAGGAGGAGCGTGCAGCTTCCGGAGACGCCCCAGCCGATCTTCTGCGCGAAGATGGAGGCCGAGAAGATGAGGCCCGTGGCGCGCCGGCCTGTCTTCCACTCCGCGTAGTCCGCCGTGTCGGCGTACATCGCCATGATGAGCGGGCTAAGCGGGCCGCCGCAGAGGGAGCCCACGGCATTGATGGCGAACATGAGGCCGACCTGGTCGGGGCCTAGGACGTAGAAGGAGCAGGTCGAGCAGATCGCGACCACGAAGAGGATGATGAAGGCGTTCTTGCTGCCGACGCGCCGGGCGAGGAAGGGGACCAGCATGGCGCCGAGGAGCGAGAGCACCTGGGTGCTGACGCCGAACATCGAGACCAGGCTCTCCCAGTGCCACTCCTGCGTTCCGGCCATCGAGGCGGGAAGCCAGGTGGGGAGCGTGAGCGTGCGGGTGCCCACGTAGTACTTGAAGTAATGGACCGTCGCATTGCCGCGGAGCGCGACGAAAAGGATGAACGTGATCGTGGCCACGAGGAGCACTATCCACGGGACGTTCGTCACGAGATCCCCGAGGTCCTTTGAGAGGGACGTCTTCTGCGCCTTGGGCGGGAGGACGCGCTCCTTGGTGTTCAGGAAGACGACGAGGAAGCAGGCGATCGCGACCACGCCGTAGATGATGAACGTCATCTGCCAGCCGTGCTGCACGGTCGTGGCGCCAAGCCAGCCGCCGACGCGCGACATGGGCAGCAGCGTCGCGTTGACGATGATGCCGGCCGCGAAGGCGCCCACGAACTTGATCGAGGAGAGGGATGTGCGCTCAGCGGGGTTGGGCGACATGACGCCAAGCATCGCCGTGTACGGGATGTTCACGGTCGTGTAGATCAACATCAGGAGGTTGAACGTCACGACGGCCCAGATCAGCTTCCCGTTCCCGCCGAAGCCCGGGACCGTGAAGGTCAGGAACCCGGCGACGGCGAGGGGCACGCAGCCGTAGAGGAGGTAGGGCCTGAACTTGCCCCACTTGGACTTCGTCCGGTCCGACAGCATGCCTATCACCGGGTCGAAGAACGCGTCGGACACCCGGCTGAACCCCAGCATGGCGCCCGCGAATATGGCCGTGATGCCGAAGATGTCGGTGTAGAAGAACAGCAGGTAGTTCGAGATCGAGGTCCAGTAGAGGCACGAGGCGAGGTCGCCGAGGCCGTACGAGAACTTCTCGCGGACGGCCAAGCGCTCGGTGGAGGGGTCAACGGGGGTGTCGGGCATGGCAGGGCAGGGACTGGTGCGGAACGAGGCGGGACTACGGCAAGGGGTTACCGGGGGGAACCAGAGAGCTACAGCAACCAATCTCCATTGGAAAGAGATTCTTGTTCAATGTATCCATGCCTGGGCCTTGGCCCTCTGGCGGCCGTCCACATCAGGGGCTTTGAGCCCTAGTCAACGACACTGCGAGGCGTTGCCGCGGTTCTCAGGGGGGTTTCGGCATTGCGCACGAAGTCCCTGAGTCCGTCCCGATGCCCGACATTCCCCGGCCATACGACGAGGTTCATCCCGGGGTATCTTGTTTCGGACCCCATTTTCCAGACGGGAACCCCTGCCAACACCTGCCCCAGCACGGTGGCCTTCTTCATGCCCAGCCCGCGGACCGCGATGTCACTGGAGGTAATCCCGCCCTTGGACACCAGGAAGCGCGGTCGCTCGGAAATCGATTTCACCACGGCCACGAGCGCCGCGGACACGATCTGGCCGCTCTTCAGGTCGCCCTGCTCCCCAATTGTGCTGGATGTCCCACGGCTCGTGAACACCACCGCGTGGAGTCCGGACCGTATGGCGCCGGTCGCCGCCTCCGCGGCCCTCGCGATTTCGCGGGCCCTCATCGACTCCTCCGCCAATCGGTCAACGGACAGCTCTATGCCCACGACGCTCGGGAGCTGGAGCAGCGACAGCAGCTGTTCGGTGGAATTCTTCACGTAGGAGCCGACGACGATCAGGCCGCCCACGGCCTGCGGGCCGGATACCTCCGCTGGGGCAAGCAGCGCTCGGGCTTCAAGTCCTGAGCGAACCTGGACGAAACTTGCGGCGCTGCGTGCGAGGTATCTTTTCCCCTTGGCCTCGGCCGACACGAGACCCTCGGTGAACACCTCGAGGTCCGAGTATTCCATGGCGTTAACAACAAGGAAACCGCCCTTCGGTATCGAAAGAAGCTGCGCCGTGACGGCGTCCGCGCCGTTCGGGCCGCGCAGCGTGGCAATCGAGATGGAAGCCACGGAATGTGCCGGGTGCCTCCCGAGCGTTTTCTCCTCGATCCATTCGGTGAGATCCGAGTGGGCATAGCCGAACGTCCGGTCCCGGGCGAACTCCGTGTCGGCCACCGGGACAAGGCGGCCGGCGTTTACGGCGTAGTGGACATTGTTCGACGTCACGCGGCCGCTCTCGAAGAACGCAGGGATCACGATCTTGGCGTCGAAGGTGACGCCCAGGCCCGCCTCAATGGCTTCCAGTTCCTCCGTGAAGTGTCCCCGGAGCGTCGAGTCGCTTCGGCTGATGACCGAAAACGGGACACCCGTCCCGCGGCTTGCCGTGGCCAGATTTGCGGCGACCTCGCGCGTGACGGACGCAGCCTCCCGTGCCGGCAGCGCTCGGCTGTTCGTCAGGATGTAGAAACATCGCCTCGGATCCCGGAGCGCCTCCACCAGAGTCTCGACGGACCAACTGGAAAGGATGTCGATCCCGTGCACCGTCTGCGTGCCCGTGGGATCATCATCAAGCACGACCACCTTCTCACTCGGCGGCAGCAGCCTGATGGCCCCCGAAGGGCGGCGGCTCGAGTGCGGGCTCGTCACGGCGGATGATTCGGGCCGGGGTTTAGGCAAGCCTGAGGAGTGGCGCGCCCGTAAGGCCCCGGGTCACTTTTTCAGGCCGGTCACCGAGTCGCCGACAATGAGGGAAGGGCCCCTCTCAGTCCGGACCACCATGTCCCTCAAGGTCACGTCATTGGCGTAGTTGATGCGAAATCCCTCGGGAGCCTGGATGTGCACGTGCTCGAAGGTGATGTGGTCGGCCGGCGCCTCGGGCAGACCCAGCACCATCCCGGCCTCCCATATGCAGGTCGCCGTCACGTTGCGGATGGTGATGTCCCTCCAATAGGGGGTCGTATCGGTGACCGGCTGCGCCTTGTCGTGTCCGCCATTGGCCAGGTCGATGCTGAACTTCTTGAGGTACGGCCTGTAGTAAATGTGGATGTCGATCTGGTCGTAGTAGCTGGTGATCAGCACCGCCTCGCCGACATTGGTCATGGTGAGGTCCGAGAAATCGAGATGCTCCACCACGCCCCCGCGGTCGCGCGCGGACTTGAGATGGATGCCGGCTTTCGTGCCATCGAACGTGCACCGGCGGACCCTCATGTTGCTCACGCCGCCGTTGGTGCCGCTTCCAATCGAGCAGCCGTGGCCGTGCACGAAGGTGCAGTCCGTGACGAGGACATCCTTCGTGAACGTCCCCTTGCGCTCGCCCCCGCTCACGGCGATGCAGTCGTCCCCGGTGTCGATGTGGCAATGGTCTATGAGGACCCTCTGGCAGCCGCCCGGATCGATGCCGTCCGTGTTGTGGGCGTCGTACGCGTACTCCTTGACCAGCGCCTGCTGGACCCGGAGCGGGTCGATGCCGTCGTCCTTGGCGTTGTCGAGCGCGGGGTTGTAGATCGTGATTCCGACGACTGACACATCCTGGCAGAAGTCCGTCGTGAGGTTGTACGTCGGCGAGTGTGTGAGCGTGACCCCCTCGACCCTGATGCGCTGGCAGTTCCTGAAGACGACCATGAGCGGGCGCGGGGCCAGCGGGGAGCGGGTCCTGTAGCTCTCGTTGGCCTCGCCCCACCAGGCCTCGCCGCTCCCGTTGATCGTTCCCGCTCCGGAGATGGTGACGTCATGCACGTTCTTCCCGAACAGGAGCGGGTGAAGTTCGTAGTCGTGGTCGAGCAGCGTCTCGCGGGGCGAGAAGAGGATCGTCGCCCCGGCGTCGAGGTGCAGGTTGACGCCGCTGCACACATCGAAGGCCTCCGTCAGGTAGACGCCCGCCGGAACGACGAGCATTCCCCCGCCCGCCTTCTCGACCGCAGACATCGCCCGCTTGAAGGCGCCGGTATTCAGGGTCTTCCCATCGGCCGTCGCCCCGAACGAATCGATCTGGAAGACCCGCTGGGGTATGACGGGCTGCGCGGGGGAAACGTCCACGTAATCCAGCGATGCTGCGGAGGCATCCCGGGAGGCCAGGGACACCAGTAGCAACGCGGCAAGATGGATCCGATTTCTGCAGGTCATGATGGGGAAGCTTGTGCTGGCAAAGGGGTTCACATCGCGTGACGCCGGGCCGAGACCTCCTGCGGGGTCGTCCGGGGAGAAAGAGGGAAGAAGTTGACCCGCAGGTAATTGACGAGGCTCGCGATCTCCTCGTCGCTGTATACGGAGGCGAAGGCAGGCATCGAGTTTGAGAATTTCTCGCGTGTGGCAGGGAGCACGGCGGCGGGTCCCTTCAGGATCACGTCGGTGAGTTGCCTGGAGTTGCCGCCCACCACGCCGCTGTGGGCCAGCGAGGGCTGCATGCCGGGGACGCCGCTGCCGTCCGGCATGTGGCAGGTCGCGCAGACCGCGGTGAAGATTTTCCCACCCGGTGTGTCCGCGCCGATCTGCACGTAGGTCGAGGTCGGCGTCTGCCTGCCGGCGATGCCCGGGCGCGGAGTCAGGTCCCCCGTATAGATGATTCTCCACACCCGGCCGCGCTCCGTGTCGCTCACGTACAGCGAACCGTCCGGCCCGACGGCCACGCCGCAGGGCCTGTACCGGGACTCCCAGACATTCACGAAGCGGTCCTTTCCGGAGAAGCCGGTGGCAAAGTCCTCATAGTAGCCCCCGCCATTGGCGATGTCGCCCAGGGGCATACCGGAGGCATCGAAGGGAATGAAGACCACCTTGTAGCCGGCCTGGGGAAGGGGGGCGCGGTTCCATGAGCCGTGGAAGGCGAGGAACATGCCGTTGCGGTAGCGTGAGGGAAACTGCTCGCCGTTATAGAGGCACATCTGGAGCGGGGCCCAGTGGCCCGGGAAGGCGATGACGGGCTTGTCGAACGCGGGGTTGTTGTCCCTCAGGCGGTTGTCGCCGCCGTACTCGGGCGCCCGCATGCGCTCATGCTTGATCACGTCCCAGTAGCTGTAGGGCCAGCCCATGTTTGCGCCCTTCTTAAGGAGGTGCATTTCCTCGGAGGGCCGCTCGGCGTTGTCGAGGGCGTCGTAGAACTGCGGCGCGACGACGTCCAGGTTGTCACGGCCCATCATCACCATGAAAAAGTCCTTGGATTGGGGCTGCCAGGCAAGCGAGAGGCTGTGGCGGTGGCCGGTGGAATAATGCACCCCGTCCTTCAGGGTTTGGTTCAGCTTGTTGGCGTCGAACCGCCAGTAGCCGCCATGGGTCTTCAGGAATTCCGCAACGTCGGAGTCGGGTTTTCCCTTGGCGCCCTGCAAGCGGTCGTTGTCGGCGTAGACATTGTAGGGCGCGCCGACCTCGACCATCATCCCTCCCTCGTCATCGAAGGCGAAGGCCTTCGCGTCATGGTCGTGGATCTCTGGGGGCAGGTCGTGAATGATGACCTCCGCGGGGCTGGAGGGCACAAGTTCGCCGGGGATGTAGCGGTAGCGATAAACCGCCGTGGTGCTGCTGTGGTAGATGTAGCCGTTGTGAAACGCGATGAAGGTGCCTCCACCCTCCGGGCCGAACTCGACGATCTTGTCGGCGCGACCGTCCCCATTGGTGTCGCGAAGCGCCAGGATCCGCCCAAGCTTCTCCTTCGCGTAGATGTCCCCGTTGGGCGCCACCGCCAGGCCGCGGAGCCTCTCCGGGCTTGTCCCGACCGTTTTGCCGACAATCAAGTTGTCGGCTACGACCAGCGCGCGAAATCCCGGTGGAAGGGATATCCCGCCATCGTCCGCATCTGGTTTTGGGAGCAGCGCGCTATCGGCGCCGGCGATGGCGGCGTGCCAGAGACTGAGCGAAACAATGAGGATGAGGATTTTTTGAGTGATGCGTTTCACGGTCTTGGGAGTTTCGGCTGCTAATGCCCCGGTTGAGGACTCGACGGAAGATATTGCTGCGTTCGCCGGCCTAGAGAAACGCGCCCCGGGCGGTTATGGGCCAGAGCTCCTCGACGCGACCGTTCCTGACACCGACGAACCACTCGTGGAGGTTGACCGTCGGATCACAGTGTCCGGGCACGAGCATCAGCTTGTCGCCGGGCCTGAGGGCCGAGGCCTCATCGAAGCGCATGACACCGTGCTCATCGGCGAAGCGGGTGCATTCAGCCCATGGATGACCTTGGACGGAGGGGAGGCCCGAGTCTGTGCTGATCGCCTTCAAGCCGGCGTCCACGGAGCCCCACTGGGGCACCGGCCGGCTCATCACCGTGGTCCATACAAAGAGGCTCTGGCCAAAGTGCAGGCGCGGATCGGGAAGCTCGTTCCGGGAATAATCCGAGTCCATGAACACGTAGGATCCGGGCTGAACCTCATTGTAGACTCCGCTCACGGAATCGAAGGGGAGGGTGCCCGTTCCCCCGCCGGTGACGGTCCTGCAGTCTATTCCGGCCCGGGCGAGGTGCTGAACCGTTTCCGTTACCAGGGCTGCTGCATTCTGGGCCGCCTCGGCCCGCTCGGCCGCACCCCTGATATGCTGGGCTAGTCCGAAATACGCCTGGAGCCCCTCGAACCGCAGGGAGCGGCTCGATGCTATGCTCCTTGCAAGAACGACGGCGGATTCACCCGGGGCGACGCCGCAGCGGTTTGAGCCGACATTGATTTCAATGAAGACCCCGACACGCGAGCCGGCTTCCCGGACCGCCGCGTCCAATGCCTCGACGTTCCTTGGGTCGTCAACGCACACGCTTAGTTTTGTCGTGCAGGCCAGGCGGGCCAGGCGCGCGAGTTTCGGGGGGCCGACGATCTCGTTCGTGATGAAGATGTCCTCGATGCCGCCCTCTGCCATGGCCTCCGCCTCGCCCACCTTCTGGCAGCAGACGCCCACGGCCCCGAGGGCGACCTGCCTTCGCGCGATCTCCGGGCACTTGTGGGTCTTCGCGTGGGGCCTCAGCGAGACCCTGGACCCCGCGACCGCCCCCGCCATGACATTCAGGTTCTTCTCGAACACATCGAGATCGACCACCAATGCGGGGGTGTCCACCTGTGCCAGGGACATCCCAATCGCGGCTGGGCACCGATTTTGGGGCTGCTGTGACACGGATCCGGCGGCTTGTGTGGAGGAAATCGGCAAGGCTACGGCGTCCCTTTTGCCGCGGCATAGGCCGCGAAGGTGGTCTTCAGGGAGTCGAGGTTTGAGGCTGCCGTCTGCGGCGGCAGGCCGCTTCCCGCAACCGAGGCCACGAACTCCTGCTCGAATTGGAAAAATGACTCCATGTAGTCGCTCATCGGCGAGCGGTTCTCGTCCAGTATCAGGCTTTTGTCCTGGTACACGCGGAAGCGGGCCTTTCCGGCCCGGGTAAGTGATCCCTCATACCAGGCTTCGCCCTTGTCGCCCACGAGCAGCGCGTGGCTCTGCTGGATCCCCGCGGCCTTCCACGAAACAGTGAGCGACGCCTGGGCGCGTTCATACCTCAGAAGCACGTTGGCCAGGCTCTCTCCCCGGACCCTGGGATTTAGGTGGAGCATGTTGGCTTCCACGCTCGAGGGCCTTCCGAACAAGGCCTCGGCCATGTCGACCAGGTGCACCCCGTACTGGAGGAAAACGCCGTGCGTGGCGGTCGTGTTGATCTCCTCCGGTGGTTCGCAGGGATCATGCTGGGTGATCTCCAGGTAGCGGGGTGTGCCGAGGACGCCCGCATGGCAGAGCCGCAGCGCCTCGCGAAACCATGGACGGTACCTGTGGTTCTCATGCACGCAGAAACGCTTGGGATAGCTCTCCAGGGCCTTCACAAGGGACGTGGCCTCGGCCAGGTCATCGCACAGCGGCTTCTGACAGATGATATGGAGGCCCGTTTTCGCCGCCAACAGGCACTGTTCCTTGTGCATCCAAGGGGGCGTTGTGATGTCGACGAAGTCCAGGGGCTGGCGGGCCAGGGCCTCCTGCATGCCTGAGTACACCTGCGCGTGCGGGGCAAATTGTGTCCGGCGCAGTTTCGCGCGGGACAGGTCCGGGTCGACGACGGCGCAGATCTCAACCTCGGGGATCCGGGCCCAGCCACGAAGGTGGAATTCCGAAATGTTGCCGCATCCGATTATAGCTCCCCTTAGTTTGGCCATGGGATCCGGAATCGATTGAAGTGTGCCCGGGCGTGCTGCGCTATGGCGTCGGGGCAAGCGCAACTGCCGGCGGAATGGCAGCCGGGCGGGTGCTTATCCAGATTCCCACGAAGGCAATGACCGGCATGGCGCCTGCCATCAGGAACGCTATAGAGAAGCTCCCGCTTTTCTCGATCGATCCGCCCACCAGCAGCATGAAGCCCGCGCCGGCGAGGGAGCCGATGCCGCCCAGCAGGCCCGCCGCGGTGGAAATCCTCGTCGTGGAGACCTCGGAGGTGAATGAGAGATAATTTACCATGAACCAGCCCACGCCGAAGGTGGCCACACAGATGACCGCAGTGATGGCGTCTAGGTTACGGATCACCGAGACAAATGGGACGGTCATCATGCAGCACGTGCCAACCGCGGTCACAAGGATGCGGGCGCGACGCACCCCCATCCTTGGGGAAAGGTAGGCCACCAGCGCGCCGCCGGTCCAAAGGCCAATATCCAGGGCAAAGTAAACCACGACCAGGTGCTGGGCGAGCTGCGTGCCGAAGCCCAGTCCGGCGTACTTGTCGAAGTACCGGGGGAGCCATGTCGTGTAGAAATACTGGAGCGGGTTCAGGAAGCTCGTCGCCACGACCAGGCCCCAGAACACCCGGGATCGCAGGATTTCCGCAAAGGACCCGGCCTTGTTGGCCGGCTGGCCGGCTTCCAGCGGAGTCTCGGGTATGTCGAGGGCTGGCTCGGGATTTTTCCTGAACCAAAGGAGCCAGATCGCCACCCAGACGAACCCCACGCCTCCAATGACGACAAACGAGGCCCGCCAGCCGTACGTCACCGCGAGGTAGATGACGATCGGCGGTGCGATCAGTGAACCGATGCTGGTCCCGCTTTCGAAGATCCCGTTGGCCAGCGAGCGCTGGCTCGCCGGAAACGTCCGTGCGACGACCCGCAGGCCGAGCGGCCAATTCGGCGACTCGCAGAGACGCAGGGCAATCCGGGCGGCGAGCAGGAAGCCAAAGGTGGGGGCGAGGGCGGTCGAGGCGCCTGCCAGCGACCACGCGATGACCGCGACGGCATAGGCGGGCACGGTCCTGAACCTGTCGAGGATGGGCCCGACGAGGATCTGGGCGATGCCGTAGGCGAACAGGAAGCCGAAGAAGAGTTCGCCGAGGTTGAAGTCGTTGAGGTGCATCTCGGCCGCGATGCGCGACGCCGAGACCGAGATCGTCTGGCGATCCAGGTAATTGACGATCGTGCCGAGAAACAGGAGGCCGCAGATTATCCAGCGTTTGGGGGGAGTCTTGGTCATTGGCCTAGATCTAGCAGCTTTGCGGGGTTGTCTTGGGCCATCGCCTTGATCTCGTCGTAGGTGAATCCCGCCTTCTGCAGCCTGGTCAGGTATGAGCGGAACGCGTCCACGGGGGCCATGGTATTGGGCAGACCAAAATCGGTGGCGATTATCGTACTAGCCACTCCCACAGCCCGCATTTGCTTCACAATGGTTTCAAATGGCACGGTGTGAAGCGCTTTCGCCTCCGCCGAGATGAGGCACCGCTCAAAGGCCACGGCGCCCGACTTGGCGAGCTTGAGCTGCATCTTGACGGGCATGGCGGTTACTCCCCATTCGGGGTGGGTTACGCTGATGCGCCGGACGCCAAGGGACAGAGCTTCCTCGATCAGCACGGTCGACTCGGAAGGGGAGAGGTGGCCGGTGGCCAGAATCTTGTTCGCGTCCGATATGAGGCCGAGGATCTTCCTGACCTCGGGCCGAAGGCGCGTCCCGCTGAGAATCGTCAATCCCCCGCGTCCGCCAAAAAAACGGCGGTGATTGGCGGCAGACACGGTGGGCATCCATATCATCTCGCCCCCCATCTTTATGGCCGTCTCAACGGCCATCGGGTTGAGGCCGCCGACGCTGTCATTCAGCACGACGCCTCCGTACAAGCGGACCTTTCCCTGGATCCGGTTCAGCAGGTAGGCGCGTGAACAGGTCGAGCAGTGGTGGTTCTTGAGGACAAGCGCCCGCATCCCGGCCTTCGTCGCCTGTTCCACGAGCTCGATGTCATCGAGGAGGCGCGGCACCACGTCCGGTGCGCTGTGGACGTGCATGTCGATTGCTCCGCGTAATAGTTTTTCGCTCATTTCGCAGGGGTTAGGCTACTGGAGCATGTTCCTGTGTCCGCAGAACCGGCTTATTGCCGTTCGAACGTTGGAGCCACCCAGGGGGGATTTTGGGGCGCATGAGGGTTTTGGAAGAAATCCGTCTCCAGCGGGACTACCGGGCATCACCCTGTTCATGAGGCTTCGCTGGATCGGCTTCTGCGGGAGAGGTCCAACGCTGAAATTGACGGCCCAATCATCAAGAGTGCTTCAACTTAATCTGTTAAGGGGCGCGCAGCGCGGGGAGCCCAGCGGCTCCTGCTCGCGGAAAATCGTGGAGTTCTTTTAAAACCCGGAATTGTTCACCGTGCCGCAGCGGCAAACCGCCCGAACACTTTACAGATTAAGTGTTCAGATGATTGCCGCTTCGAAGACGCTGAGTTTGCGATAGGCCGAGTTAGGACCCTCTCCCGTTCCGCACTGTACCCCCAACACCCATGACTACCCCCGCTACACCGTCAGTATTCAGAAGGCCGGCAAATCGCACGGCAGCGGCCCTCCTTTGGGCCTCGGCTCTTCTTGTGTCCGTCGCGCCGATCCAGGCCCAGACAGCAACTGCAGCGACCGATGATCAGGTAACCGCGCCGGCTCCCGGCCAGCCGCTGCTCCTCGACCCGTTCCAGGTCTCAACCGACAAGGATGAGGGCTACCTGGCCAACAGCACCCTCTCAGGAACGCTGTTCAACACGCAGCTCAAGGACAACGCGGCTTCCATTGAGGTCTTTACGCCACAGTTCATTCAGGATGTCGGCGCCTTTAATATCAAGGAGCTCGCGATCTACGGCCAGAACACGGTGCTCGACCTTGACGAGTCCGCCGCCGGCGGGGCCAACGGAAACGCGCTGAACTTCTATTACAACCAGTTCCGTGTTCGCGGCCAGGACATCTCGCAGTCCGTGGACTACTTCCTAGACGCCAACCTCCCGATCGACATGTACAACATCGAGCGCGTCGAGGAATCGCGCGGACCGAACTCGGTTCTCTTCGGAATTGGCTCTCCCAGTGGCGTCCTCAATTACACGACGAAGACGGCTGTCATCGGCAAGAGCTTCGGAGACGTGGTGCTGACGGCGGGAAGCTGGGGCACGCGAAGGGCAACCCTCGACTTCAACCAATCACTCCTGCACGACACCCTGGCCATCCGGCTTAACCTTCTCGCAGATCACGAGGGTAACTATGGTCTGTACTCGGATGCGGACTCGAAGGCCGGCACGGCCGAAGTGACTTACCGGGTGACCTCGAAGATCGAGCTTCGGGGCTCCTTCGAGGCCGGAACGCGCCTGGATGAACCCACGGCCGGCCAGCCGCTTAAGGACCTTGGGTACATCGAGTGGAATGCCCTTGGTCGGCCTCTCTACGGCCCGGGCGCCGTGAACCCGGATCCGTTCAACTGGGGCAACAAGGGCACCGCCGGCACCTACAACGCGCCGAGCGCCGTGCAATTCGTCTCTCTGCCCGGACAGCCGCTGGGCAGCGGCCAGATCATCAATGAAAACGGGCAGCTCTTTGGCGACGCCACGGCCAATGTCAGCGTGAGCGGCGTTTACCCCCAGCTATCCAGCCCGCTCATCAACCCGAACGGCCCGGATGCCAGGCGCCACACGACCTGGGAGTCGAACTCCGCCTACGCGGACATCCAGCTGGCGCCCAGGATATTCCTCCAGGCGAGCTTCAACCACCTCCAGGACCAGTTCCACGCGTGGAACAACATCCACGGGGACAATATCTCGGCCGACATGAACCAGTTTCTGCCAAACGGACAGCCCAACCCCAATGCGGGGAAGGTCTTCTTCTCCGGCACGGGTGCCACGTACAACGCGGACAACGTCTTTGACCGTGGCCGGCTGCTCATCTCCGCCGAGGAGGATTTCGGCAAATGGTTCGGTCACTATCATGCCGCCGTCTCGGCGCAGCAGGATGACGATGCCAGCACCTCCCCCAGCTACCAAGAGGCCTGGGTTGGCGAGCCTTTCGGCGGAACGCCGGAAAGCCGCAACAACGAGGTGGTCCGCCGCAACTATGTGGTGGAGGGCGACTGGAGCACCTATTTCCTCAACGTCTCCGGCAACAAGAATGCCCTGATCCACAACATGGTTGATCCGTCCACGGGCCAGTCATTCTCGTCGACGATGGTTCCGAGCTACATTTCGAGCAACCGTTCCCAGGAGCGCGATCTGATGGGCGTCGTACAGGCCCAATACTTTGACGATATCCTGGACATCAACGCCGGCGCGCGCCGCGACACGTTCACGGAATTCTCGAGGGGCCTGGGCCGCAATGCCACGACGAATTACTTACAAGAAGATCCGGCGGCAGGAACCGAGTCGAGCCAGGGAGGAAACACCACCTCCGTTGGCGCCGTCGTTCACGCGGTGCGCTCCAAGTACATCGACTTCGACCTGCTCGCGAACAAGTCGGACAACTTCAGCCTGGCGCAGGCCGGCCTTTATGAACTCAGCGGGAACGCGACCGGACAAACCTCGGAGGCGCTGCCGGCCGCCAAGGGCAAGGGCTCGGAGTGGGGATTCGCAATCACCCTTCTCGACGGGATGTTCTACCTCAAGGCGGTACATTTCCACGACAAGACGCTCAATCTGTTCAATTACATCGGCGTCGATGCCGTGGGATACAAGAACCACGTCATCCTGGGAGACCTCGTGTCGCAGGGATACATCACCCAGGAGACCGCGGATTCGAGGGATACCCAGGCCGTCAACGTCTACTCGTTCGACCAGGTGGATGACGGTAACGAGATTTCGCTCACGGCCAATCTGACGAAGAACTGGCGATTCCAGGCCAATTTCTCGGAGAACAACCCGACGCCCTCGAATGTCGAGTCTGGCGACGCGGCCTTCTGGAACAAGGTTCTCAAGCCGTACTACAACCAGTTCCCCACGAACATCTCCATCGCGAACGACCCGCTGATCCCAGGCGCGACGATCGCCCAGGAAGAGGCGAACACCGACATGCTGTTGGCCCAGGACCAGGCGGTCGAAGGCAAGGGCATCATCGGGTTCAGGAAGTACAAATGGAATTTCTTCACACGTTACACCTTCTCAAGGTCGTTCCTGAAGGGATTCTATGTCGGCGGCGGCTACATCTGGCAGAGCCACATGATCATTGGCACTTATCCGGACGGCTCGCTCCTGTACAACGGAAACCTCGGTACCGCTTCCGCCTTGGTCGGGTATGAAACCCACGTTGCGGGCCATCCGGTCCGCCTCCAGCTCAACGTGAGCAACCTGTTCAATGACACGGATGCCGTGATCGTGCGAAAGGCAACGGACACCTACTACCTCTCGCCGGGCTTGAACGATTACCTTCTTCCCCAGCAGGAGTACTACCCGAACCCGCGCGCATGGCGTCTGTCGGCTGACTTCTCCTTCTAGACCTTGGTGTTAGGCTGGCCCGTCACGCGGTACGATTGCGTGACGGGCCATTTCTTGTCTAGTAA
>DASRSJ010000269.1:0-5763 GCA_035656555.1 Opitutaceae bacterium | reverse complement strand
AGGATGCGCTCGACGAGCACCTTTTTCCTGAGCTCGACGCCGTTCTTCTTTAGCTCATCCGTCATCTTCTCGATCAGGAGATCCGAACCGCCCCTGAAGGTGTAGACGCCCGAACCCATGAAGTTGGAAAAGACGATGCCGTACGTGATCGCGGGGTCGTCGAGCGTCGAGCCGTTGGCGTAGGCGATCGGCTCCATGAGGAGGCGCTTCACGTCGCTCCTGCCCGGGAAGAAGCGCCCGAGCATCTCGCCGGTGGTCTCCGTGTTGTTGTCGTAGAAGTTCATCCCGCGCAGGTGCTCGTAGAATTTCTCCACGTGCGCTCGCTCCAGGCCGAACTGCTCCACGAGGACGCGGGTGTAGTCCTCTCGGGTGAAGGTCGTCCACACATCCATCTCGGGGTTCACGAAGCGTATGTCCTTGAGCTGGACGATCGAGTCGGCGATCTCGCGGGTCCAGTACTTGCGGCAGGACTTGATCATGCCGACCGGGAAGCCGTGGAGCGAGATGTCGAAGATGTGCCCGCCCTTACGCGTGAACCAGGTGGCCAGGCCACCGTATTGGTAGTGGTGCTCAAGGAGCAGCACGCGGTGCCCGGCCTTCGCGAGCACGTTGGCTCCGGTGAGGCCGCCCAAGCCGCTCCCTATGACGATCACGTCATACTCGTCGGCTACTCCTTTGAGCCAGTCATAAGCCATGGAAGTACGATGTTGGAGGATCGTCCCGGTCGTCGGCAACTGGTTTCGGGATGCCTAGGGGGCTTGCAGTATGTGCTGGTTGGCCATGGAGATACCGCTGAGCATCGACCCGACGATTCCCAGCATTCCCTGGTCCGTGCCGCAGATGAAGAGGTTTGAGAGTGCGGTGCGCCCGCCCGGGTTTTTTTCCGGCGCCCCGTAGATGGCCCCGCGCACGTGGCCCGTGTACCATTCCACCGTCGTCGGCGTGAACATGTCGGTCGCGATCGTGGCCTTCGCGAGGATACTTGCGTCGGCCAGCGCCGGCATGAAGCGCCTGGCGGAATCCTGGATCTGGCCGAACCAGCGCGCCTTGTCCGCCAGGTAGGTCTCCTCGGGGATGCCCGCCCAGAAGTCGTAGTTGGCAAGGCAGGTGACCCTGAAGACCCCCTCCGGCAGGCCAACGCCCTCCCCGTATTGGAAATTATTGGGGATGCAGATGATGCCGCTCCTGAGGTCCACCTGGCCCTTCGGGTCCCGGTAGTCGAAGCGCTCCGAGTCGTTGAAGAAGACGATGGTGTCGTCGCCCCAGCCGAATTCCGCCGGGGCTCGGTCCAGGACCGAGATGGTCTCGACGTAGCCCAAGGTGCGCACTTTCTGCGTCTTTTCCCCGATAAGCGCGGCCGTTTCCAGAGCTCCTGCCGAGGACAGGACGTAAGCCGCCGTGATCTCCTCGCCGGTGTCCAATACAAGCGACGTGGCCTTGCCATCCCGAACCGTGATGCTCTTCACCCCGCACTTCATCCGGCGCTCTCCGCCGGCGTCGCGGTACTTGTCGCTGAGGACATTCATCATGACCCGCACGCCCTCAAGCGGCCGCGCGAAGCCCTCGAGGTAGAGCGCCCTGAACATGATCGCGAACTGGCCCACATCCATGTCGTCCTCGCGCGCGCTGCCGTAGAACATGAGCGGGCAAAGGAGCATGTCCTCGAGGAGGGGGTTCCTGAAGTGGCCGCGGACGAACTCGCGCGCGGAGCCGCCGGCCGTGCCGCCGGCGAGCGGCATGTCGCGCACGTACGCTGTTATACGCCTGAAGGCGTCAATCTCCGCGGGGAACTTCGCGGCCACCTCGGACTCCAGGACCTGGTAGTCGTTCGTGAAGCGAAGCGTCGTCTCCCCGGCGGGGCCGAAGGAGACGCGCGAGCCCTTCTGCGGGCAGAGCGCGAACTCTTCCCGCTCGATGCGCAGCTGGCGCAGTATCTTCCCGAGCGGCGTCCCCTTGACGCCGGCGGGCACGTAGTTCGTCAGGGCGTGGAGCCCGACATCAAACTTCCTGCCGTTCTGGCTGTAGAAGCTGTTGAGGCCGCCAATCTTGTTGTGGCGCTCGAAGATGCAGACCTTCTTGCCGAAGTGGGCCAGCCTTATGCCCGCTGCGAGGCCGGAGAGACCGGCGCCGATGATGGCGACGTCGTACTCTGACCCTGAATTCAACTCTTCGCCGCGAGAGCGTTGAACTTCGGGACCAGGTAGGCGGCGCTGCTGTCGAGGGACGCCAGCTGCTGGTAGTCGGCCTCGGGCACCTCGATGCCGTGCCGCTTGCGCAGCTCCATGACGATGTCGAGGAAGTCCATGCTATCGAGCTGCAGCTGGTCGCGAAGCCGGACGTCGGCCTTCACGTTGGACAGGTCCTCGTCCGGGGCGATGTCGGCGATGATGTCCAGAACCACTTTTTTGGATTCGTCGTTGGTCATGTGTAGGTCGGCGCCCTTTATGCCACGAATCGCTTCACAATCAACGTGGAATTTATGCCCAGCATGCCGAACGAGTTGTTGAGGATGGCGTCGACCTTGGAGGCCTTGACGGGGGTGTTCAGGACGAGGCCGGGCAAAACGCACGCCGGGTCCAAGTCGTCCACGTTGATGGTCGGGTGGACCACCAGGTCCTCGAAGGAAGGGATGTTGCCGGCGAGCTCCAGGGCCCCGGCGGCCCCCATGCAGTGGCCGATGAAGCTCTTCGTGTTGTTGATGTGGGTGTCCGGGCAGCCCTCCCCGAAGACGGCCCGGATGGCCTCGCACTCCTGGATGTCCCCGAGCGGCGTCGCCGTCGCGTGGGTATTAACGATGTGGATGTCGGAGGGCTTCATGCCCGCGTGGGCGATGGCCTTCCTGACGCACTCGGCCTGGCGCACCGGGTTCGGCAGCACGTAGTCGCTGGCGTCGCTGTTGACGCCGTAGCCCGCGATCTCGCAGTAGATCTTGGCCCCGCGGGCCAGCGCGTCGTCCAGGCGCTCGAGCGTGTAGAGGCAGCCGCCCTCCGAGACCACGATCCCGTTCCTCGCCTTGTCGAAGGGCCGGGAGGCCTTGGAGGGATCCTCGTTCGTCGCCAGGGCGCCCTGGGACTTGAAGCCGGCGAAGATGCCGAAGGTGTGGATGCTCTCGCTGACGCCGCCGCATATTGCGAGGTCGACCTCGCCCAAACGCAGCATCTGGGAGGCGTGGATCAGGCCCAGGTTGCCCGCGGCGCAGGCGGCCCCGATCGTGTAGGCGGGCCCCGTGACGCCCATGTTGAGCGAGGCTTCTCCCGCCGGGTTGTTGGCGACCGTGCGGGGATTGTGGTAGTGCGACCAGTACTTCGTGTCGTAGTTGAACTTCGAGATGTTGTAGATCTCGTTCTCGGTCTCGACGTTGCCGTGCTCCGTGCAGCCGATGTAGATGCCGACCCGGTCCTTCGGGAAGGTGCCGAAGGCTATCCCGCTGTCAGCCACGGCCTCTTGGGCGCACCAGATGCTGATGCTCCCAGCGCGGGTCCCCACCCTGACCTCCTTCTTCTTCTGGTACTTCAGGGGGTCGTAGTGGCATACGCCGGCCAGCAGCTTGCCCATGTAGCGCACGTCCATCCATTCGATCCCGGCCACGCCTGTCAGCAGGTTACGGCGGAACTCCCCCAGGTTGTTGCCGTTGGGGGCCGTGAGGCCGATGCCGGTGATGACGATGCGGGGAAGGCTCATTTGCTGCGTAAGGAGGAAATCGCTAGCCAACAAACGCCCGAACGCAATAAAACCTTCCCTGATATGAACGTACTTGTTGTCGGGGGAGCCGGGTACATCGGAAGTCATTGCGTGAGGCAGCTTTCGGCGGCGGGCCACCGCCCCGTGGTCCTCGACAGCCTGGTCTACGGCCACAAGGGTGCCCTGGCGGCGGGCGTCCCCTTCTATGACGCCAACCTGGGCGACGAGGCGGCCGTCCGGGACGTGCTCGTGAAGGAGAAGATCGAACTTGTGATGCACTTCGCGGCCTTCTGCTACGTGGGCGAGTCGGTGACGGACCCCCTGAAGTACTATCTGAACAATTCCGCCGCGACGCTTCACCTCCTGAACGCGATGCTGGAGGCCGGGGTCACGAAGTTTGTCTTCTCGTCCACCTGCGCGACCTTCGGCGTGCCCGACACGCTGCCCATGCACGAGCTCCTGCCGCAGGTGCCGATCAACCCGTACGGACAGACCAAGCTCGACGTGGAGATCGCGCTCAAGGCCCTGGCCAACGTGAAGAAGATCTCCTTCGCGGCGTTCCGCTACTTCAACGCGGCAGGCGCCTCCGAGGACGGCTCGATCGGCGAGGATCATGACCCGGAGACCCACCTGATACCCGTCGCGATCGATGTCGCGATCGGCAAGCGCCCGGCGCTCCAACTCTTCGGCACCGACTACCCGACGCCGGACGGCACGTGCCTGCGTGACTACGTGCACGTGGACGACCTGAGCCGCGCCCACATCGCCGTCTTCCCGAAGCTATCCGAGCCCGGCGCCTCGCACTTCTATAACTTGGGAACGGGTACGCCGTCCTCGAACCGCCAGGTGATCCAGGCCGTCGAGAAGGCCACGGGCCTGACGGTCAAGGTGGTCGAGGGTCCGAGGCGCGCCGGAGACCCGCCGGCGCTCTATGCCGACTCCTCCAAGGCCAAGCGCGAGCTCGGCTGGGTGGTCAAGTTCCCGGACATCGACGCCATCGTCGCCACGGCCTGGAAGTGGCACAAGGCCCACCCCGAGGGTTACGCCGACTAGAGGCGCTTGCGGAGCGCGGCCTTCGTGATGCCGAGCTTCTTGGCGGCCGCGGCCTCGTCGCCGCTTGTGGCCAAAAGGACGCGCTTTACGATCTCCCTCTCGAAGTTGGCAAGCATCGGCTCGTCGGCCGACTGCAGGTGGGTGGCCACGAAGTCCAGGGCCGAGTCTATCGTGATCGCGAAGGGGGCCGAGGACTCGCCCGCGCCGCCGCGGATCTCCGGGGGCAGGTCCTTGACCAAGATGGCGTCGCCCTGGGCGATGACGGCGCTCCGGTAGACCACGTTCTCGAGCTCCCTCACGTTGCCGGGCCAGGTGTGGCGCGTCAGGACGGCCATGGCTTCGGGCGAGACGCCGGAGGTCCTGGCCTTCTTCTGCTTCACGAGGTTCTGGATCAGGAAGTCGACGATCTGCGGGATGTCCTCCATGCGCTCCCTAAGGGGCGGCATCTTTATCCGCACGACGTTGAGGCGGTAGTAGAGGTCCTCCCTGAAGGCCTTGGTCTTCACCATCGCCTCAAGGTCCTTGTTGGTCGCCGCGATGATGCGAACGTCGACCTTGATGGTCTCCGTGCCGCCCACCCTCTGGATCTCGCCCTGCTGCAGGACGCGCAGGATCTTGGTCTGGGTGGCGAGCGCCATGTCGCCGATCTCGTCCAGAAAGATGGTGCCCCCGTCGCAGAGCTCGAACTTGCCGAGCCGCTGCCCCGTGGCGCCGGTGAAGGAGCCCTTCTCGTGGCCGAAGAGCTCGCTCTCGATCAGGTTGTCGGGAATCGCGGCGCAGTTGACGGCGATGAACGGCTTTCCGGCGCGGTGGCTGTGCTTCCAGATCGAGCGGGCGACCAGCTCCTTGCCGGTGCCGCTCTCGCCCGTGATCATGACCGTGACGTCGCTCGCGGTCACCTGGCCGATGATCTTGAAGACCTCCTGCATCACGGGCGACGAGCCGACGATGCCCTCCTTGTAGTCCTCTGTGTTGATGGTCGGCTTGTACTCCCCGACGGCCCTCAGGTCGGCGTGGGTCTTCAGAGCG
>DASRSJ010000268.1:0-2704 GCA_035656555.1 Opitutaceae bacterium | reverse complement strand
GCCCGTGATGGCGTGCACGAGCCCAGGCTTGTCGGGGCAATCGACAAGGAGGACGTGCTCGACGGGGGCATGGGGTGCGCTCACGGCCAAGGACTCTCCGAGCGCAGCAGACGAGTCAAGAGGGCCGCGACGAGCGGATTGGCTTGGAACATCACCCCGGCAGGGCTTTCCTAGGGTTGCTCCATGACGACCAGGTGCCAGGCCCTGCTCGCAGCTTCAGCCCTCCTTGCGGGAGGCACCGCCCTCGGCGCTTCCGTGCCCGATTGGGATGAGACGGCCTACGGCCCCCATGAGGACATGCGAAGCGCCGCCAGCGTCCTGCTCCGCTCCGATTCGGCCCGCATCGCAACAAGGCACAAGGCTCAGGAGGCGTCGTATGTGGCTGAGGCGCCGTCTCCAGGCACGGTCGTGATGTCGGCCTACGTCCTTCGAGAACCGAAGGACAAGGACGTCGCAATGCCGAGGTACGAGACGCCCGCCATGAGGTTCCTGAGGGACGGGACGCTCTACAGCCATTTTGGCCGCAAGTATTCGACACAGGTTCTCCTCAAATTCTACCAGTCGAAGGCTCCGCCTATCGGCAACCTCCCACCCACCAGCGGGATCCAACTCTCCGTGACACTGGCCTGGTAGAATCGCCATTTTTACAAACCTGACGGAATGGTTACGCTGCCGGCAGGACGGCGGTCCCAGATCAAAATTGCATAATATCGGAAACGGGAGAAAATGCTCCGCGTGCCCGCAGTGGCGGCACGTCGTTCACAGAAGCACCCCCATGAAATTCGCCTCCCTACTCCTGATCGGCGCGTGCGTGGCGCCGGCACCCTTGGCCTTCGCAATCGACAACGCCGAGAACGTGACCGTGATCTCGGCCCGGACCAGCGCTGACTACCGGCGGACGAGCGCAGCCGGCGGGGAATTCCAGCCCGAGCATTACGCATTCGCCGAGGGTGGCCGCTGGAATGCCGAGTTGAACGATCCCTCGCTGGACGCGATGAAGTTCATCGACGTCGCGCGCACGGTGGCTGTTCCCTTGGCGACGCAGGCCTACCTTCCCACGCGCGACCCGAAGGAGACGAAGCTTCTGATCGTCGTCTATTGGGGCCGCACGAACACGGGCGGTAACGCCATGGACCCGTCCACGTCCCTCCAGGATTACCAATCCCTCGCCGCGGCGGCCACGAATGCAAAGTCCGCGAACGACCAGCAGAAGTTCTCCGCCACCAAAATCGGCAGCTCGGGTGACGCCGGCAACATGGTGTGCGGCCACATCGAGACCAACACGACGGCGCAGCAGGTGACGGACATCATCTCCTCGCAGAGCGCGCTCAATGGCGCCATGGGGGTCGTGGCAGCCCAGAACGCGGCCAACGAGAAGTCCTACGAGCAGAACGCCGCGATGCTCGGGTACGATGCGCTCCTCGGCGAGACGAACGAGCTGCAGGCCCCCGCCCTCGCCTACCGCCGCCAGGACGCCATCAACGAGCTTCGGCGCGACCGCTACTTCGTGGTCCTCATGGCCTATGACTTCCAGATGATGTGGAAGGAGAAGAAGCACAAGCTGCTCTGGGAGACGCGCCTGAGCCTGGACCAGCGAGGAAACGAGTTCAACCAGCAGGTCTCCATGATGGCCAAGGCTGCCGCCCAGTACTTCGGCAAGGACACGCACGGCCTCGTCCGCGAGGACCTGCCGGTCGGCAGGGTCAATGTAGGGGCCGTGAAGAGCCTGGGCTACGTAGCGGAGAAATAGTCCCTTACGGCGGATTGGTGGTCGCCGGGATAGAACCGGATGGCGCGATGGCTGTCGGTTTACCTCATGAAAGCCGCACGCATGCACAAGACCGGTGGCCCGGGTGTCTTCAAGTACGAGGAAGTCCCGATTCCCAAGGCGAGGCAGGGCGAATTCCTGGTCGAGGTCCACTCGGCGGGGCTGAACCCCGTCGACACCAAGATTCGCCAGGGCAAGTTCAAGTTCTTCAAGGCGCACCTGCCGGCGACGATCGGTCGTGATATCGCGGGCGTCGTCCGCGGGATCGGCGGCAAGGGCGGCAAATCCGCCTTCAAGATCGGCGACCAGGTGTTCGGTATGCTGGACTACGATCGCGGCGCCTACGCCGAATTCGCCGTGGCCTCGGCCCGGGAGATCGCACGGCGCCCAAAGAATGTCAGCGAGAGGGATGCCGGCGCCATCGGCGTCGCGGCCCTGACGGCCTGGCAGTGCCTCTTTGATCACGGCCTCCTGAAGAAGGGCCAGAGGGTCCTGATCCACGGCGCCGCAGGCGGCGTGGGACACTTTGCCGTACAATTCGCGAAATACGCGGGCGCCACGGTGATTGCGACCGCCTCCACCCGCGACCTGAAGTGGGTCAAGGGACTCGGTGCCGACGAGGTGATCGACTTCGAGGAGCAGAAGTTTGAGGAGCACACGGGAAACATCGACCTCGTCCTCGATCTCATCTCCGGCGAGACGCAGGATCGGTCCTGGCAGGTCCTGAAGGAGTCGGGCGGGATGCTCGTCTCGACCCTGTCCGAGCCGTCGAAGGTCCAGGCAAAGCGGCACCAGGCGAAGGGCATGCGGATGGTCGTCAGCGCAAACGCCGCCCAGCTTAAGAAGATAGCGGCCCTGATCGCCACTGGGCGCGTCAATGTGTCGATCGAGAAGGCATTCCCGCTCGAGAAGGTCACGGCGGCCCACCAGTATCTC
>DASRSJ010000267.1:0-17649 GCA_035656555.1 Opitutaceae bacterium | reverse complement strand
CTCCTTCGCGTAACCCCAGTCGCGCTGCGCGTCGAGATTGCCGAGGTAGATCGACTCCTGCAGGCCCACCTTGATCCTGGTGGCCGCGCGCGTGATCTTGCGCGTCACGAACGTCTCGCCGCGTCGCGGGGACTCGTGGTTGAAGAGGATGCCGTTGCTTGCGTGCAGGTTGTAGCTCTCGCGATAGTTCACGGTCAGCCAGTACGCGTAGACCTTCGCGCAGCCGTACGGGGAGCGCGGCCAGAAGGGCGTCACTTCGGTCTGCGGGACCTGCTGCACCTTGCCGAACATCTCCGAGGAGGAGGCCTGGTAGAAACGGCACTTCTTGACCAGGTCCGCCTCGCGGATGGCCTCCAGGATGCGCTGCGCCCCTAGGCCGTCGACGTCACCCGTGTACTCGGGAATGTCGAACGAGACGCGGACATGCGACTGGGCGCCCAGATTGTAGATCTCGTCCGGCTGAAGCTCGTAGAGGAGCTTCACCATCTGGGTCGAGTCCGCCAAGTCGCCGTAGTGCAGGAAGAGCCTTACCCCGTTCACGTGCGGGTCGCTGTAAAGGTGGTCGATCCGGCTCGTATTGAAGGTGGATGCGCGCCGGATGATCCCATGGACCTCATACCCCTTCGCGAGCAGCAACTCGGCGAGGTATGAGCCGTCCTGGCCCGTGATTCCGGTGATGAGAGCTTTCTTCATGAGTATTAGGTTTTAGCCCATTGGCGACTCCACGGGCAAGCCCGCAGACAGCGCTCCAGCCGCGCCGTTCCTCAATCACGAAACTTTGACGTGATCTGGAAAAGCTTGGCCACCAACGCCTCCACGGACTTCACATTTCGCCCTTCGATCAGCTTGCCGGACCCGTCGAACGCCTTGGAGGCGTTCGCCAAGTGGCACTGGCCGGGGACAACGATGCAGCCCAGCTTCATGAGCAGGGTCTGGGCCATCACGAGGGACCGGACGGCGCCCAAGGCGCCCGGCGAGGCCGAGATGACGGCCGCCACCTTGCTCTCAAACGGGTTGTCGTCGGCCCGGGTGCACCAGTCGATGGTGTTCTTCAGGAGCGGCGTGATCATCGAGTTGTACTCGGGCGAGGCGACGAGGAGTCCCTGATGGGAGGTGATGAGCGTGATGAGCCGCGCCGCGTTCGGGGGCAGGCCGTCCTTGTCCTCAAGGTCGCCGTGGTAGAGCGGAAGCTCGTACTCGTTCAGGTCGATGACCGTTACTTCGCAGCCTGCGGCCCGCGCCGCGTCGGCGGCGACCGCCAGGAACTTACGGTTGAACGACTCGCGGCGGGCGCTGCCGGCAAAGGCCAGGATCCGAATGGGCGTTGGCATGCCCGAAAGAAGCTCAGCCTAGTGATTTGAGCAAGCGTTGGAGCTCGGCGCTCTTGGCCTGCTGCTCCGCGAGCTGCTTCCTGGCGCCCTCGAGCACCGCGGGCGGCGCCTTGCTGACGAACGCCTGGTTCGCGAGGCGCGCCTCAGTGCCGGAGATGTGCTTGGCCAGGGCCTCGATCTCCTTTGTGATGCGAGCCTTCTCGGCGCCGACGTCAACGGAGCTCGCAAGGTCGAGATAGAGGGTGCCGAGCGCAGTCACGGTCGCCGGAGCACCGTCCACCGCTTCCCTTCGGGTGATCTCGGCCGCGCCCGCCATGCGCAGCAGCTTCGAAAGGTTGCCCTCGATCAGGCTCCACGCGGAGTCGCCCGTGATCAGCATGAGCTTTACGTCGCGCCGGCTCGCCAGGTTGTGCTCGGCCTTTAGGGCGCGGGCCTGGGACACGAAGGCCTTCATGGTCTCGACGGACGCGGCCTGCGAGGCGTCGGGGGCCGCTCCCAGGGAGCCCAGGGCCGTGGCGCACTTGGAGGCGTCCTCGACCGTCGACTCCGTGATCGAGCTCGCATTCGCCCCGCCGTAGCCGAGCTGCGCCCAGAGTTCCTCGGTGATGAACGGGATGAACGGGTGAAGGAGGAGCAGCGTCTGGCGCAGCACCAGGTCCTGGATCGCCAGGCAGTTCGCCTTGGTGTCCTCGGACTGGAGCTTCGACTTGGAGACCTCCACGTACCAATCGCAGAAGTCGTTCCAGAAAAATCCGTACAGCGCCTGGGCCGCCGCGCTGAATTCGAAGCCCGTGAAGCACCGGTCGACCTCGCGGGTGGCCGAGAGGAGCCGGTCGAGGATCGCATGGTCGTCCGCGTCGAACTTGGATGGCGTGATGCGCCCAAGGATCGCACCGGGCGAGGAGTTGTCGCCGGCCGGCCCGCTCATCTGGCGGAAGCGGCATGCGTTCCAGAGCTTGTTGCAGAAGTTCTTTCCCTGCTCGATGCGGTCCTCCTGGAAACGGATGTCCTGGCCTTGGGGGGCGATCGAGATGACGCCGAAGCGCAGGCCGTCGGCGCCATAGGCGTCGATGAGGTCCAGCGGGTCCGGGGAGTTGCCGAGGGACTTCGACATCTTGCGGCCCTGCGCGTCGCGGATGATGCCCGTGAAGTATACGTTCTTGAACGGGATCCTGCGCCCGATCGGCTCGCCCGGCCTCGTGAACTCAAGGGCCGCCATGATCATGCGGGCCACCCAGAAGAAGATGATGTCCGGGCCGGTGACCAGCGTCTCCGTCGGGTAGAAGTAGTCGAAACCGTCGCGCGCCATCTCGGCCTTGTCCGGCCAACCCATGGTCGCGAACGGCCACAGCCACGACGAGGCCCACGTGTCGAGGACGTCGTCCTCCTGCACCCAGTTCTCGGGATCGGACGGTCCCTTCTCGGAGACGTGCACCTTCGTCGGGTCCTTGAGCTCGGCCTCGGTGAGAGCGTCCTTGTCCAGGCCCTTCCTGTACCAGACCGGTATCCTGTGGCCCCACCAGAGCTGGCGGCTGATGCACCAGTCCTGGATGTTCTCCAGCCAGTGCAGGTAGACCTTGCTCCAGCGCTCGGGATGAAAGCGGATGTGCCCGTCGCGCACAGCCGCCTTGGCCTCCTCGATCTTCGGGTACCTCAGCCACCACTGCCACGTGAGGCGCGGCTCGATCGGCACGTCGGCCCTCTCGGAGTAGCCGACGTTGTTTTGGTAGGGCTCTTCGCCGACCAAGGCGCCGGACTCCTTCATGAGCTCGGCCGACTTCTTCCTCGCGGCGAAGCGCTCCATGCCCGCAAGCTCGGGGCCTGCCAGCTCGTTGAGCGTCGCGTTGGCGTTGAGAATGTCGACGATCGGCAGCGCGTGGCGCTGGCCGACCTCGTAATCCACCTTGTCGTGGGCGGGCGTTATCTTGAGGGCGCCGGAGCCGAACTTCGGGTCCACGGCCTGGTCGGCGATGATCGGGATCTGGCCGCGGTTGAGCGGCCTCCAGACCTTCTTGCCGATCATCCCGGCGTACCTCGGGTCGTCCGGGTGGACGGCGATGGCGACGTCGCCGGGGATCGTCTCGGGCCGCGTGGTCGAGACCTGCACGAACTGCCCAGGGGCGTCCACGAGCTCATAGCGCACCTTGTAGAGGGTGCCGTTCGAGGGCTTCATGATGACCTCCTCGTCCGAGAGGGCCGTTAGCGACGCGGGACACCAGTTGACCATGCGCTTGCCGCGGTAGATGTGGCCGCGCTGGAAGAGCTCGGTGAAGACCTTGATGACCCTGGCCGAATAGGCCGGGTCCATCGTGAACTGCGTCCGGTCCCAGTCGCACGAGGCGCCGAGCCGCTCCAGCTGCTGCAGGATCGTCCCGCCCTTCTCGCGGCGCCACTCCCACACGGTCTCTATGAACTTCTCGCGGCCCAGGTCGTGCCGGGTCTTCTTTTCCTTGCGAAGCCCCCGCTCCACGACCGCCTGGGTCGCGATGCCCGCGTGGTCCAGTCCCGGGATCCAGAGCCCCGACTTGCCCTCGAGGCGGGCGCGGCGGATCAGGATGTCCTGGATCGTGTTGTTGAGCACGTGGCCGATGTGGAGCACACCCGTCACGTTCGGCGGGGGCATCACGATTGAGTAGGATTCGCGGCCCGCGGCCACTTTCCCCTTGAAGGCGCCCGACTCCAGCCACGCGGCATACCACTTCTTCTCCACCTCGCGCGGCTCGTAGCTCTTTGTGATCTCGGGCATTGGGGGAAGAAGCAAACCCGGGGCGGTGCCTGCAGGCAAGTCCGGGGTGCGCCATCGGGGATTGAATCCTGTGCGCCCTGCCCTTCAATGGCACCCTTCGATGCCGACACCCCTAGACGAGCTGGCCCTCGCCCACCTCTCCTTCACCGCCGATACCTCCGGCGCCGAGAGGATTGCGGGGTGCAAGGCGTTCCTGAAGGAGTCGATGGCAGACCTGCAGACGAGCCATGACCTGGGCGCGAACGGCATGGCCGTCGCGAACGGCCGCTCGGACATCATCGACACGCTGATCACGAGGCTCTTCGACCACGCGGTGGCGCTCTATGCGCAGATGACCGGCCCCACGCCGGCCGCGGTCTCGATGCTGGCGCTCGGCGGCTACGGGCGCCGGGAGCTGGCGCCCTGGAGCGACGTCGACGTGATGTTTCTCTACCCGACGAAGTCAAAGCCCGCGGTCGTGCAGCCCTTCCAGGCCCACCTGACCCAGGAGGTCCTCTACCCCCTCTGGGATTGCTCGCTTAAGGTCGGCCACTCGACCCGCACGCTCGAGGAGGTCTTCGTCCAGGCGAAGAAGGAGATCATGACGAAGACGGCGCTCCTGGAGTCGCGCTACGTCGCCGGTTCCGCGGCCCTCTGCGACTCCTTCCTTCTGGCCTACCGCAACTACTACACGAGCGACGACCCGAAGGGCTACATCCTCTCGCGCCTCGAGGACCAGTCGGCCCGCAGGGCCAAGTACGGCAACACGGTCTTCAACCAGGAGCCCGACATCAAGAACGGCGTCGGCTGCCTCAGGGACTACCAGAACACGCTCTGGATGGCGCGGGTGAAGCTCGGGATCATGAAAATGGAGGAGCTCGCCGCGGGTGGCCATCTCAGCTTCGTCGAGGTGGCCGAGTTCAACCGGGCCTACGACTTCCTGCTGCGGGTGAGGAACGAGCTGCACTTCGAGAGCGTGCGCCCGACGGACATCCTCAACCTCGATTCCCAGCCGCGGGTGGCGCTCAACCTGGGCTACACCCAGGAGGCCCTCCTGGCCCGCGTCGAGTGGTTCATGCAGGATTACTACCGCTGCGCCCAGACGATCTTCCAGACCTCGAAGGCCGTGGAGAGCCGCCTCGCCCTGGCGATCGGGAGAACCTCGAGCGGGGCCAAGATCCCGATCCGGGAATCCATGAAGATCGCCCGGCTGCGCAAGGCCCGCCGGGTCGACGGCTTCGTGGTCCGCGGCAACGAGCTCGCGGCCGAGACACCCACCGTCTTTCAGGACGATCCCGTGCGCCTGATCCGGGTCTTCCGGCACTGCCAGCAGCTCGAATGCACCCTGGATTTCCACCTGGAGCAGCTGATCAAGGGCTCGCTCGATCTCATGCCGGGGATCATGCACTCGACGGACGCCAGCATGGCGTTCCGCGCCATTCTATCGGAGTCGGGAGTCGTCGGGCCCGTACTCATGCAGATGCATGAGCTCGGCGTCCTCGGGGGCTACATCCCCGAGTTTGCGGCTCTGACCTGCCTCGTCCAGCACGAGTTCTATCACAGGTATACCGCTGATATCCATACGCTTAACGCCATAAAGGAGCTTGATCTGGTGTTCACGAGCCCTGAGGTCATCACAGCCAAGTACCGGAGCGTCATGCACGAGCTCGAGGACCCTGCTCTCATCTACCTGACCCTCCTGCTCCACGACATTGGCAAGGCCATGGGTATCAAGAACCACTCCGAGTCCGGGGTGACCCTGGCCGGCCCGACGATGGTGCGCCTCGGGGTATCCCCGCGGGGTCAGGAACTTGTTTCATTTGTCATAAAGAATCATCTCGCGATGGCACGATTCTGGCAGAAGCGGGACGTAGATGATCCCAAGACATCTGCTAGTTTCGCGGAACTTGTCGGCGACCCCGAGCGCCTTCGGTGCCTCTACGTCCATACGTTCTGTGACGCTCGCGGCACGTCCTCGGATCTCTGGAACAGCTACAAGGACACCCTCCATACCACTCTATACCGCAACACGCTTGAGCGCCTGAGGCTCGGAGCCGCCGTTGACGCCAGCTTTGAGGAGAAACGCAAAATGACCGAACAGGAACTTATCGCCAAACGGATCCCAGGGATAAGCGACGACGAGATCGCCGCTCATTTCAGCCTGCTTCCGGACCGATACTTCATCCTGACCGACGGCAGCGAGATCACGCTCCACATCCAGATGGTGAACAAGCTGCTCAAGTCCATCACAGCGACGGACTCGGTGGGATCGCTGCGGCCCATCATCGACTGGAAGGACGACCTGAACCGCTCGCTGACCGTCGTGAACGTGGTCACCTGGGACAGGGCAGGCCTCTTCTACAAGCTGGCCGGCGCCTTCAGCGTCGCAGGCCTGAACATCCTGGGCTCGAAGGTCATCTCCAGGACCGACCACATCGCGATCGACACCTTCTACGTGGTCGAGCCCGGCCGCGGCGTCGTCCAGAACGCGGCCGCTCAGGAGTCCTTTGCGAAGATCATCGAGTCGGCGCTGGTCTCCAACACCGATCTGTACCCGGAGATTCTGGCCCAGGCGAAGAAGATCGCCGCCACCCGCTACCTCTACGCCAAAAGCGGCGAGACCCTCCAGAGCTCCTTTCCCCCGACCGTGGACGTCTACCACGAGATCTCGATGCAGCGGACGATCGTCGAGGTCCAGGCGAGAGACCAGATCGGGCTCCTGTACCGCCTCGCGAAGGCAATCTACGACTTCGGCTTCGACATCACGTTCGCCAGGATCGGGACCGAGCGCGGCGTCGCGATCGACACCTTCTACATCGAGAGCGCGAACCACGAGCCCGTCGAGGACCCGGAGCGCCTGACAAGGCTGAGGACCGCCCTGACGGAAGTAATCTCCCCGGCCCAGATGCCGGTCGCCGAGACCGCCTGAGGCCCCGGGAGGCCGCGGCGTAATCCCTTGCGCGGGGCCTTGGCGCCTGCCCGACTTGTCCCATGACCGAGGACGTGGAACTGAAGGCGCTCAACGCCATCTCATCCCTTGCGTCGAGCACGGACGATCCCGGCGCCGCGACGAGGGACATCCTCGCGGTCGCGTCCCAGGCCTTTGGCGCCGACAGCGGCACCGTGGCCTTCCAGAACCCCGAGACGGGCAAGCTTGAGGTCGAGGCGGCCCTCGGCCTGCCCGAGGGCGCCGACCTGTCCTTTGCGCCCGGCCAGGGCGTCCCCGGCTGGGTGTCGTGGCACGCCAAGCCGGCGCTGATCCCGGACACGTTAGCCGACCTGCGCAGCCGCCCGAGCCGTCCCGGCACGCGCTGCGAGATGGCGGCCCCCATGCTTCTTCCCGACGGCCAGGTCCTAGGGGTCCTGGCGCTTGGATCCGACCGGGTCGGGGCCTTCTCGGCCGGAGACGATCACACCCTGGTCCGCATGGCCAACGTGGCGGGCCTGGTGCTGCGCCGGCTCTGGGAGGTGCGCCACCTGCAGGGCAAGGCGCGCCAGCTGGAGGCCCTGATCACGACGGGCCAGACGCTCGTCGGAAAGCTGGAGCAGCGGGAGCTCTTTGACACCTTGGCCCGCGACGCCTCGGCGATGATGCAGGCGAAGTCCTGCGCCTTCTTTCTCTACGACGGGGCCACCTCCACGCTGCGCCTCGCTTCCTACACCGGGCAGATGGATTCCCTGACGCCCGAGGGCGACATCCCGCTTCGCCAGTGCCTCTCGGCCTCCGCGGTAAGGACGAGGAGGCCGGTGTCCTTCACCGACATCCAGTCGCCGGAGTTCCACGATGTCCTGGACCTCCCGAGGGACACGGACCTTCGCTCGGTGATCGCTGTGCCGCTCCTCTTCGAGGGCGAGGTGCTCGGGGTGCTGGTCATCTTCATGGACCGGATCCGGATCTTCGACAACGACGAGCGGCGCCTCTGCAGCGCGCTCGCGAGCCTCGGCGCCGTGGCGCTCCAGAACTCGCGCCTCTACTCGCGCGTCTTCATGAGCGAGGAGTCGCTGAGGAAGAACGAGCGCCTGACGATGCTGGGCCTCCTTGCCGCCGAGATCGCGCACGAGATCCGCAACCCCCTGACGGTGCTCAAGCTCCTGCACGGCAGCATGGACCTCGACTTCCCCGACGGCGACCCGAGGAAGACGGACATGCGCGTCATCAGCGAGAAGCTCGACCAGCTCGAGTCCATCGTGACGCGCGTCCTGAATTTCGCGAAGGCGCCGTCCAGCCTGCACTCGCGCCACCAGATGGCCGAGGTCATCGAGGACACGCTGGTCCTGGTCCGCCTTAAGCTCGCCCAGGGCAACATCCACGTGAACTTCGAGCCGCCGGGCCAGTCGGTCGTGGTCGAGGGCCACAAGGGACAGCTCCAGCAGGTGCTCCTAAACCTCCTCATCAACTCGATGCAGGCAATGCCCGACGGGGGCACGATCACGGTCAGGCTTGGCCAGGAGCCGCGGGAGAGCGGCGGCAACGCGGTCCTCGATGTGTCCGACACGGGCTCGGGCATCCCCGACGCGATCAAGGACAGGATCTTCGACTCGTTCCTGACGGGCCGCCCGGACGGCACCGGCCTCGGGCTCGCGATCGCCAAGCGCGTCCTCCTCGGCCACAACGGCGACATCCAGCTGATCGCCTCCAGCCACACGGGCACGACCATCCGGGTTCTCATCCCGCTTGCCAGGAACTAGGTATTTTCCGCGGGCAGAAAGGTGTGGCGCGGGTTTTAAGCCTCTGCCATGTGGTGAGTTGAGAAATGCAGAACTCCTGACGTGGTCCCCGGGAATCTCTACATCAAGCTGGGTGAATCCTGCCTGCGCGCCCTGCGCCGGCAGCCGGCGCCATGAAGCCCAGGCTGATCCAGGGCGATGAGGAGTACCGCGAGGCGCTCGAGCACCTGAAGGCGCTCCGTGCAACGGGCAGCGAGGAGGACATCCGCCTCTGGGAGCACCTGACCCAGGTTTACAGCAGGGAGCGCCTCACGAAGGATTCACCGCTTCTGCTCGATGCGTTCCTCGGGAAGCTGAAGAACACTCCGACCAAGCGGCTCGATCTCGTCGATATCCTGATCGTCCAGGCGAAGAAGATCCTTCCCAAGCCGAGGCAGGGGCCTCCCCTCTTCTCGGACAAAACGCTCCTCTTCTTCCTGGCCGTCGCCGCCGCGTTCTACCTGCGGATGATGTACCACGCGTCGTACTTCCCCATCTTCTTCGAGGGCGAGGAGTCCAAGGTGCTCGACCTTGCTAAGGCCACCGTCGACTACGCGGCGTACATGGATTCCTGGTGGGCGGCCTTCATGGGCGGCCTCATCGAGTACAACAAGGGCTTCGCGTGGCTCCTCGTGCCGTTCTACAAGCTCTACGGCTACGACGTGAGGCTCGTGGTCTACGTCCTGCCGATCCTTTACAGCGCGCTGATCGGCGCCTTCTACACGATCTACCGGAAAGCCTACCCCAGGTCCTCGCTGCTCTCGTTCGCCGTCGTCTCGATGGCGGCCATCCTCTGCGTCTCGCTCCGGCGCTACAAGTGGCACACAGTCACCTTCCTCTCCGCTCTCTCCGTCTACACCTACTTTCTGCCGAAGTTCTACAGCGGCGCGACCCTCATGAGGGACCGCTCGCGGACGATCCTGGCCGCCGTCCTCTTCGCCCTCAGCTGCTACCTCTACTTCGGCAGCCTGATGTACGCGCTACCGTTCGTGATCCTGATCGTGTTCTTCAGCTCCAAGGCCGAGCGCAGGCAGGAGTTCCTCGTGGCGGGCCTGGCCCTCGTGGCCTTCGCGCTCATGGCCTTCGCCTCCTACCACTCGACCGAGCGCTGGCGGGTGCGTGTCGGTGAGGAACTCAGCTCCCTTCGCGGTGACTTCACCCCTCAGGGTCTGCGGGTGTGCTGGTGGGCCACACGCGACTTCTTCTTCACCCAGGTCCTGTCCGTCCCCTATCTCGCGATCTTCGTCGCGGGGGTCCTCGCCTCGTGCCGCAAGATCCGCGCCGGCGACTGCTTCGCCCTCATCAACAGCGTTCTTCTGGCGTGCATCTGGGCCTTCCAAGCCCCCATCGGCGGGCTCAACAATCCGGACCAGATGAACTGGTCGATGATCCCGCTCCTCGGCCTCCTGCTGATCGGCTGCGACGCCATCTTCGCCTGGATGCGCGAGCGGATACGTTACGGCGCCGTCATCAGCGTGGTCCTCGCCGCCGCGGTCTGCTGGGGCGAGCTCGGACACTACGTGGTCCTGAGCCGCGACGCGCCCTACCAGGAGTTCGTCCAGGACAGGAACACCCGCTCGCAGCTGGAGCTCCTCCTCTGGAGGATTCGCGATGACCCCTCCGAAAAGGTGCGCTATTTCCTGCCGGCCCCCTCGGTGCCCGAGGTCCAGGGCGGCTTCGACTACAAGGCGGCCCTGGTGCGCGTCGACACACCCGCGATCCTTGGCAAGGCGACCCAGTTCACGAGCCTGGAGGACCTAAGGCGCAAGATCACCGAGCTGCCGGGAAACCGGACCGCGATCGTCTTCCTGAGTGTGGGTTCAGCCGAGGACAATGGAAGGGACACGGTCGCCGATACGCTTTTCGGGCAGGCGCCGGAGGTCATCCATCCCTGCGCCGACATCTACAAGATCAAGTTCCTGGTGAGGAAGTTCGAGTTCGCGCCCGGGGAACTCGCTTGGCCACGGTAGGCCTACTCCTCGAGTTCCACGTTCCAGTAGGCAATATCCAGGAAGTCCTTCCAGACCTCGTGGTTCTGGTTGCCAAGCACCATGGAAATGACGGGCCTCCACTTTGGGCGGCTGGGTTTGCGGATCAGGCGCATGTTCGCCTCGTGCGGCAAACGGTTCGCCTTGCGTGAATTGCACTTGATGCATGAGCAGACGATGTTCTCCCAGGTCGTCTTCCCGCCGTAGTCCCGCGGGATGACATGGTCCAGGTTCAGCTGCTCGCGGGGAAGCACCCTGGAGCAGTACTGGCAGGAGTTCTTGTCGCGCTCGAAGACGTTGTTGCGCGTCAGCTTGAGCTCCTTGCAGGGCAGCTTGTCGAAAAAGGTGAGCAGGATGACCCGCGGCAGGCGGATCGTGCGGGTGGGTGTGCGGACGGACTCAAGCTCCACGGCCGGCGGGTTGTCAGCCGAGAAGTCGATCCAGTCCATCATGGAGAACATCCGGAAGTCGTCATCCTTCTGATGCACGACGTGGGCGTGGCCGCGGGCGAGGAGCCCGAAGGCTCGCCGGGCGCCGATGACGTTAACTGCCTGCCAGAGGCGGTTAAGGACAAGCACCGGCTGATCGAGAGCTCCCTCCATTCGGGATCTAGAATTAGGGAACACGCGCTTCGACTGTCAAGCAGGCGCCATATTGGCACTCAGACATTAAGAAAACGCTAAGAAGCGCCATCATGCTTGAGAGGATGACTCCCGCCCTGTTGTTCTGTGGGATCGCACTCTATCGGCCCGCGTCCAGCGGCCGTGGTGCGAAGCCCACCATGTCCATCAAGTCCATCGTCTTTGGCCGCGAGAAGTCCCTCTCGGACCGCAACCTCTTCCACAGCATCTCGCTGATAGCGCTGTTCGCCTGGGTGGGCCTGGGCGCCGATGGGCTCTCCAGCTCGTGCTATGGCCCCGAGGAGACCTTCAAGGCCCTGGTCGGCAACACGCACCTGAGCCTCTTCGTGGCCCTGGCGTCCGTCGTGACGATCGTGGCCATCTGCGCCAGCTACTCGCAGATCATCTCGCTCTTCCCTACGGGCGGCGGCGGTTACCTCGTGGCCAGCAAGCTCCTCTCCCCCGCGACCGGGGTCGTCTCGGGCTGCGCGCTCCTCATCGACTACGTCCTGACGGTCACGATCTCGGTCGCCAGCGGCTCCGACGCGCTCTTCAGCCTGTTTCCCGAGTCCGCGCAGCATTGGAAGCTCCTCTTCGGCATCGTCGGCGTGCTCGGGCTGACGATCATCAACCTGCGCGGCGTGAAGGAGTCCGTCATGATCTGGGTTCCCATCTTCGGCGTCTTCGTCGTCACCCACGTCTTCGTCATAGGCTACGCCCTCTTCACCCACGCCTCGGGCCTCTCGGGGATCGCGACGGCCACAAGCCACGAGGTGCACGCCGTCAGCGCCTCGGTCGGCTGGTTCGGGCTCATGGCGCTGCTCCTTAAGAGCTACAGCATGGGAGCCGGCACCTACACGGGCATCGAGGCGGTCAGCAACGGCCTGCCGATTCTTCGGGAGCCAAGAGTGAAGACAGGCCGGCGCACGATGGTCTACATGGGAGTATCCCTTGCGCTCACGGTCGCCGGCCTCCTCGTTGCCTACCAGCTCTACGACGTCCAAGTGAACCCGGACAAGACGCTGAACGCGGTGCTCTTCGAGAAGATGTCCGCCGGCTGGAGCCACGCGACCGGCAGCACCTTCGTCATCGTCACCCTCTTCTCGGAGGCGGCCCTCCTGATCATCGCGGCCCAGACCGGGTTCCTCGACGGCCCGCGTGTCCTCGCGAACATGGCGCTTGATCGCTGGTTCCCGGCCCAGTTCGCGAACCTAAGCGAGCGGCTCGTGACCCGCAACGGCGTCCTCCTCATGGGCGCTTCCGGCCTCGTCATGATGTGGGCGACACGCGGCTCGGTGGATCTCCTGGTCATCTTCTACTCGATCAACGTCTTCATCACGTTCTCCCTGTCGCAGGCCGGCATGGTGCGCCACTGGTGGCTGGAGCGCAGGAGCGAGAAGGCCTGGATGCGCAAGCTGGCCGTCAACGGCTTCGGCCTCGTCCTGACCGCCTCCATCCTCATCTCGCTGACGATCGTAAAGTTCAACGAGGGCGGCTGGGTGACGATCCTCGTGACCTTGGTGCTCGTGGGCGCCGCCTTCGGCGTGAAGCACCACTACAACGGCGTCAGGACCCAGCTGCGCAGACTCGACACGATCGTTGAGGCCGCGGTTTTTGAGGCCAAGGCGTCCCCGGCGGAGCCTGCGCCAATCGACCACAAGGCGAGGACGGCGGTGATCCTGGTCAACGGCTTCAACGGCCTGGGCCTTCACACGATCCTGAACGTCCCCAAAATGTTCGGAAACACCTTCCGCAACTTCATCTTCGTGCAGGTGGGCACCGTCGACGCCGGCAACTTCAAGGGCGCAGCCGACATCGACGACCTTAGGGCGCACACCGAGGCGGAGGGCGCGAAGTTCGTCCAGTTCGCCAAGGCCCGGGGCTACGGCTCGAAGGCCTACACGACGATCGGCTATGACGTGCCGGGCGAGGTGATGAAGCTCGCACGGACGGCCACGGCCGACTTCCCGAACAACGTGTTTTTCGCGGGCCAGCTCCTCTTCACCAACGAGACGAACATGACGCGGTGGCTCCACAACCACACGGTCGTGACGCTCCAGCGCCGATTCTTCCTCGCCAGCATGCCGTTCGTTGTCCTCCCGATTCGGGTGGAGGCCTGACCGGCCGGCCTCAGGCGAAGAGCACCTGCCACTGGTTTTCCCGGGCCGCCCGCGCGGCCTTCAGGGCGCCGATGGCGACGTACCTCTGGAAGTCCTGGCCGGCGAGGCGCACCTTCGGCGCCTCGTAGCCGTCGTCGGAGAGGCGCTTCTGGAGGACCGTGTCGATGCCGCGGATCTGGGAGCCGCCGCCCGTGATGATGATGTTCTGCAGGAGCGTCACGACCGAGTCGGAGGACGCCGACGCGATCAGCATCGTCAGGGCCGGGTATATCTTGTCGATCAGGGTATTGCAGGCGTTGCCGATCGCGTCGCCGAGCTCGAGCGAGCGGCTCTTGCCGCCGATCACGACCTTGATGTCCATCGGCTTGCGGCTCGGGCCCACGTACGCGTTCGTCTCCTTGATCTCGCGGACCGTGATCCTCGAGAGCCCGTTGTTCGGGTAGGTGCGGTTGAGCTCGTCGAAGAGGAGGGAATCGATGGCATCGCCCGCGAAGGGGATGCTGATCTGGTCGTCCTTCGTGGGGAAGTAACCCTGCACGAGACAGAGGTCGCTCGTGCCCCCGCCGATGTCGATGAAGAGTGAGTTGACGACAGGGTCCACGTAACCGGGCTGCTTCACTCGCGAGTCGTCCCTGTAGCCAAGGGCGGCGAGGAACGGCTCGGGAATGAGGAGGATGCGGGAGAAGACGCCGATAGCGGAGCGCCGGATCGCCTCCCTGGCCTCCTCGTCGGCATTGGCCGGCACGCCGACCACGGCGCGGATCTCGGCCTTGCCGGACGGATCCGCCAGCTGGCGGATATGCTGCATGAAGTCGCGGGCGGACTCGGGGTGCGAGATCACGCCCTCGGCCAGCGGGGCCACGAGCTCGACATGGAGCATCTGGTTCAGGGCCTCCTCGCCGAAGAGCACGCGAGCGTTGCCGGTGATGATGCCGTCTACGATGCCGTCCTTAACGTAGCCGACGACGGACGGAACCACCTTGCTGACCGTGATATCCGACGTGCCGGCTGGGCCGACGAGGACGCAGGACTTGTTCGTGCCCAGGTCGAGGCCCACTAGGAGCGTCGTGGCCTTGCCCTGCGGAGGGCGCGGTGCGGCGGTCTGGGCAGGAGCGGGCGTCTGGGCGGGGGTGGGCTGTTTTTCGATGGTGGCAGTTGTCATTGTTAGAGGGATTGAGGGTTGCTGACTGGGAAAGGGACGGACTTCAGGCGGACTTGTCCTGGCGGATCATGTCGTCGATGAAGTCGGCGATCTCGCGCGGGGCTGCGGCAGCTCGAGCCGATGCCTTCTTGGCGACATGCGCCGCAGCGCGGACCGGGCTCACGTTGGCCGCGAGGCGCTCGGCCAGCATCGGCACCAAAATCTCGGCGAAGGCTATCGCGTCGCAGACGCGCTCCTTCTCGTCGGCAATCAGGGCCTGGAGGATGGATTCCGATTCGAACTCGGATTCGCTGCCCGCGCGCGCCCTGACTGTGGCCTCTGCGAGGTCGGTCTCCTCAACGCGGCGCGCCTCGTCGGTGCGCCCCTCCGCGCGGAGGAAGCAAATGCGACGAAAAATGCGTCCGACCTCCATCCAGGGCGGGTCAAAACGCTTGAGGGCTTCTGCCAGTACGCTCAACGCTGTCATGGGACAGCGCGCTATTCGCAGGGTTCGCCGTTTGTTCAGCCGAGTGACTTCATCCCGACCCAGATCTCCTCAACCTTCGCGCGCGCCCACGCATTTTTGCGCAGGAAGGTAAGGCTGGACTTGATGCTCGGGTCGAACATGAAGCAGCGGATCTCCACGCGGCTCGCGAGCTCGCGCCATCCATAATGCGCAACGAGTTCCGTCAGCAGCTTCTCCAGTGTGACGCCGTGGAGGGGATCGTTTGATTTGTGCTCAGACACGGCTTGATCGTGCGCAATGCCGGCCCCAGCTCAAGGTCCGCGTTCAGGCACAAAATGTTTTCCGCTGCGTGAAAAAAAATTTCAGGGGATTTTCGGAGCCGTTTTTGGATGAAATTTTCATGCAGGTTGCGGCGCGCGGCTACGCAAAATCGCGCAGAAAGCACGGAGATCATTGGTTTGCCACCCCGCTTTCGTTTTGGAAAATCAGGGCCATGGCATTTCCCCAGCCAGCGTTGCGTTTAGGAATAGTCTTCGTGGCCATTCTCAGCGTCCGCGCCGCCGTTTCGGCCCAGAATGTCCTGCTCGCGGAGGACCGCGGCGCGATGTCGGTCGTCGTCGCGGCGTCCAAGGACCAGCCCTTGGTCATGCGCGACGGAAAGCCCAAGCAGATCCACACCAAGGGCTATCGCCTGCAGGAGGTGCCTGAGTACCTGCCGGTCTTCGTCACCGTCAGCGATATAGAGGCGCGTTCCACCTCCGAGGACATGAACGGCCAGGCGATCAACACCAACTTCCACTTCAATGCCGTGCTTCGCACGAGCTATCCGCTGGATGACGTGTTCGTTGTCCTGAGCATGGATTCGGAGATCGGAGGCAAGATGATCTTCATGAGCGAGGTGGGCCACCTGGACCCCAATGCGGACAGGCCCCTTGGCATGTTCTTCCCGCTCAAGGCGCAGATGGGAAATGCAAAGTACGAGCTGCACATCTTTTCCGGCGGCGGGGAGGTGCTGCAGACCCAGATCCCCTTCTGGGTCCGGACCTCGGCCCTCAACAAGATGGTGGCCAAGCGGATCGATGGCGTCGACAAGTCCCCGCCAAAATTCTTCGTCGGACCCGCGCCGATATACCCCGAGGCCCTGAAACACGCCAACGTCTCCGGGAATGCCCTGATCACCATCCGGATCGCCGCCAATGGCGAGGTGCTGGACCCCGTCTTGAAGAGCGCGTCGGACCCGGAATTCGGAAAGTCCGCCCTTACGGCGATCCAGGACTGGCGTTTCCTTCCCCGGGTGAAGGACGGCTACGCCGTGGAGTCGAAGGTGGACGTGCCGATAACCTTCGCCCCGCCCAAGCACGCGGGAAGCTGAGGGTCAAAGACCTCCGAAAGTCGGCGGAAGCACTCAATGCGGCGCGGATAGTGCCGATAGGTGCAAGACACACCATGCTTCCCGAGGAACTCATCGAATCCTTTGAACTCGGCAAGCTGCCCAGCGGCCCCAGGGTCCTTTCCCAGCTTATCTCCACGGTGAGGAAGCCGGACGTCCAGATCTCGGACGTGGCCGAGCTGTTCCATTCCGACCCGGCGCTCACGGCCCGCGTCGTCGCCGTCTGCAACAGCACCTACTACTCCAAGGGCGAGAAAACGGCGGACATCAGGGACGCCGTCATGCGCCTCGGCCTGAACGAGGTCTCGCGCATCGTGCAGATCGTCATGCTGACCGACTTCAAGCGGTACCCGACGCATCTCTATACCAACGCGGCCTCGCACTTCTGGGAGCGCTCCCTTCACACGGCGGCCATCACTGACGAGATCAGCGGCAGGAACCCCCTGGCCTACACTTCGGGAATCATGCACCTGGTGGGGATATGGGTCCTCTGCAGCGTCTTCCCCGTCGGCCCGACCTCGATCGGCGAGCGCGAGCTGGAGCTCCAGGCCCAGCTGGAGCAGCTTCGCCTCGGCCTCACCTTCGCAAAGGCCGGCGGCCAGGCGCTCAAGATGTGGGGCTTCGCCCCGCAGATCTGCGACGCCGTCATGTGGCAGCTGGTGCCCTCGGCGGTCGAGAATCCCGAGCACCGCGAGATCGCCCGCTGGCTCAACCGCGCGGTCGCCATCACGAACTGGCACTACGGTGTCCGCAACGAGCAGACGCTCCTCAAGTCCGACCTCACGATCACGGACATCGAGGACTGCAACAGGCGCGCCTCCGAGCGCGTCATGAGGATTGGCCTGGGAATGTAGGCGCGTGCGATGCCCCGCCCCTAGCGGAAGAGCATCTCGGGGGTCACGTCGCCCCCGAACTTGCTCGTGCCGTCGGCAAACAGGATGAACGGCGAACCGCGGCCCTGGATGTACTTGAGGGCCACGATCTGGAGAGTGTGCAGCTGCTTCGCGGCCTCGAGCTTGGACTCGTAGCCCGGGAAGAGCTCGGACAAGTGCCGCTTGAGCTCCGCGGAGTCATGGGTGATCAGCGCATCGCGGAAGGCGTCCTGCTGGCCGAAGACGGCCGCAAACTGCTCCTGGGGCGTCCCCGGCTGCGACAGGATAG
>DASRSJ010000266.1:0-12850 GCA_035656555.1 Opitutaceae bacterium | reverse complement strand
TCCGTGATCACGATGGCGTCGGGACTCGCCTCGAAGACCGTCACGAACTTGGCCTCGGTCTCGTGGCGCTCGCGCTCGATGCGCTCCCGCTCAAGGGCGAGGGCCTTGGCCTGGTTCTCCGTGCGGCTCGTTATCCAGGCTGAGATCAGCTGCACACCCGCGAGCTCCATCATCGCGGCGGCGACGACGACCCACGTGGAGAACGCGGTGTGGTGCAGGCTCGCAGGAGGCAGGCGCCCGGCGCTCTCCGCGTCAAAGAGCACCAGGGTCAGCAGGATGCTGACCGTCGTCGCGATGATGATCCCCGTGACGCCTTGGAGTATCCCGGACATGCCGACAATGACCAGGAAGCCCATGACCGCCGGGGCCCGGATTCCGCCGGCCGTCCAGGCCGCAGTCATGAAGATCCCCCCGAAGACGACCAGGGCCAGAGCCGAGGCTGTCTGGATCCATCCCCGCCGGGTTATCCAGAGCAGCAGGAACACGAGGACGGCGTTCACCCCCATGAAGGCGAAGGCGCGGGGGGCCGACTCAGGGAGGATCGTCGCCTCGACCAGGAGCAGGGTGGACAAGACGACGACGCTTCCGAGGAGCGCCCCCCAGAGTTTGCGCGCCGCGAATGTCTGCTCCTCGTCGGCGAAGGTGGGAGGAATCAGGAACTCTCCTAGAGGGGTCGCTGGCACGCCAGAGGGCTAGCACAAGGCCGCCTGAAAGGCATCCGCAATGTGTCGCCGCCCGCGCGACTCCACCTTTTTCGTGGACCCGCGGGGAAATCGGTCAAGGGTGGGGGCACGCGGCGTCACCCTCGCCGCGAGCGCGGCCCCGCAGGGCCGCGCCGATCCAACAAGCATCAACACCCCACCGATGTCACAAGATACCTCCGTCTCAAAAGGCGCCCGCTGGACAAGCTATGTCCTTAGCGCCCTTCCGTTCATCGCGCTCACCATGAGCGGCATCATGAAGCTCATGAAGTCCCCGGACCTGGTGAAGAGCGTCGCCCAGTTCGGCATCTCCGAGCCGACGATCGCCCCAATCGGCGTCGTCGAGATCGCGTGCGCCGTCATTTACATCATCCCGCGCACCTCGGTCCTAGGCGCCATCCTCGTCACGGGTTACATGGGCGGCGCAACGTTCGCGTGCTACCGCGTGGGCCAGATGTGGTGGCCCGGCGTCCTCGTGGGCGTCCTCGCCTGGGGCGGCCTCTACCTGCGCGACACGCGGGTCAGGCAGCTGGTCCCGCTTCGCAAGTAGTCGGGCAGGGTAGTTTTGTCGGCATAGGTTCCCCGCGGCGGATGCGTCCGCCGCGGGGAAATGAAGGCCCGTGTCCGTGAAAACACGGACACGGACGGCGTAGATCCCCCGACCGGGTATGCGGATTTCCGGAATCAAGGGAAGGGTCCGTCGTGACGTATCGAGGGCAATCCAATCAAACCCTCGTCCCCGCGCTGCCTCGCGTCCCTCTGGATGCGCAGGCGCGGCGGGGCGGCAAACCGACTTCACCTATGCATACCAAAATCCGCACCCTCATCCTGAGCGCCGTCATCGGCCTCGCCTCCGCGATCCCGGGCAGGGCCGCAATCACCATCGACGGCACCAACGTGCAGGTCGGCGGCTTCTTCAGCCAGGGATGGCTGGACGGCACGAACAACAATTTCCCCACCGCTGACAACGGGGGCACCTGGGACTTCCGCGAGGAAGGCTTCAATGCCTCCACCACGGTGGGTTCCCATCTGCGCCTCGGCGCCCAGGTCTTCGCCCAGAAGCTCGGCAACATCGGCAACGACCAGGTGAAGCTCGACTGGGCCGACGCCGACTACAACTTCTCGCCCCTCTTCGGCATCCGCGCCGGGCGCGTGAAGTTCCCGAAGGGCCTCTACGGCGAGGCGCTCGACCTCGACATGGTCCGCCCGTTCGTCTTCCTGCCGAGCGCCGTCTACAACCCGGTTCTTCGCGACTTCAGCTCGTCCTTCAACGGCGCCATGGGCTACGGCTCGGTCAACGTCGGCAAGAGCAACTCCTTCGACTACGAGGTCTTCTACGGATACATCCCGATGACCCCGAACGAGGGCGTCTCGAACTTCTACAACACGGCGGGCCTCTATGCCCCCGCGGGTCTCTCGGACATCAAGATGAACTCGACCGAGGGCGGCCAGGTCACCTGGAACACGCCGGTCTCGGGCCTGAAGTTCGTCTACTCGTACTCGTTTTTCACGGACCTGCGCACCGACGGGCCCTTCGCGGCCTACGCCCCGGTCAACCTGCACACGAACATCGACCGCTTCACGTACAGCACCTACTCGGCCGAGTATCTCCACGATGCGTGGACGTTCGCCACCGAGTTCCAGCGCAGCTCGGGCAACATCAAGTACGAGGCCATTCCGCTCCTGCCGACGGTCGGCAACGCGGTCAACTGGACCGGCTGGTACGTCTCCGCCGCCCGCCGCCTCGGCGACAAGTGGGAGCTCGGGACCTACTACGGCTCGCTCCAGAATGCCGTCCCGTCCGTCCCCGGTAGCACGCCCAGCCAGTACCAGCACGACTTTGACCTGAGCGTCCGCTACAACGTGAATGACCACGTTATCGTGAAGCTGGAGTGGCATGACATTGACGGCACCTACCAGGTGTTCAACACCGCCCAGATCCCGAACCCGGCCTCGAAGCTGAAGAACAACTCAGAGGTGTTCGCCGTCAAGACGACCCTGTTCTTCTAAGGTCCATCCGAAGCCAACCAAGCACAACACGACCATGAAATTCACCAACTCCTACCGCTGGCTCGCCTCGACCGCAGTGTTCCTGCTGGCCGTCGCCAGCGCCTGGGCCGACCCGGCCCTCATCGCAAACAAGGACGTCGCCGCCGAGAAGATCGACGGCGCGGGCCTGAAGGCGATCCTCCTCGGCAAGAAGGTCTCCTGGGACGGCGCGGGCGGCCGCGTCACTCTCGCGGTCCTCAAGTCGGGCCCGGTCGCTGAGCAGTTCCTGACGGCCTCCGCGGGCATGTCGGTCAGCGCCTTCAACAATCACTGGCGCCGCCTGGCCATGACCGGCGGCGGCAGCTCGCCTCACTCCTTCGAGAGCGAGGATGAGCTTATCAAGTTCGTCGCCTCGACTCCCGGCGCCGTCGGGTTCGTCGACGAGGCCAAGGTCGACGCCACGGTGGCCGTCCTGAAGCCGACATCCTGATAGCACTCCAACCCAAGCGCGAATCCTCCGACCCATGTCCCGGTCCTCACCTCCGAAACTCTGCCTGAAGAACGGATTCCTGGGAATCATCGGCGGATTTGTCTTCCTGGCGGCCCTCATCGTCACGCTCGGCGCCGTCTCGTTCCAGCTCTCGCGGAACGGCACGGCCCGCAGCGAGATGCTGAGCAAGCGCCTTCTGCCGGCGCTTGAGTCGCTCTCGGGCCTCCAGGAGGCCGCGCTCAAGTACAACCTGAGCAACCTCGAGTACGTGACGGGCAAGGACGAGGAGACGCAGGCGAAGATCCTGGCCGTCGCCGCGGGCTACCGTAAGGACATCGACCGCCACCAGGCCGCGCTGTCCAAGCTGCTCGACGAGCCGCAGGCCCGCGAGCTCCAGGACCGGGTCGACGGCGCCCTCAAGGTCTACGGCGACTCCGTCGCGCAGCTCCAGGCCTATCTCAAGGCGAACGACTTCGACAACGCGATGAAGCTTCTGGACGGCGACGTCGCGAAGCACAACGCCGCGATCGAGGCCGCGCTCAGCGCCTTCAGCAAGTACGTCTTCGAGCTCTCGAATACCAACAGCGAGGCCACGCAGGCGATCCTTGAACACAACCTGAAAACGACGCTCATCCTGAGCGCCGTAATCGCGGCCCTGGCGCTCGGCTCCGTCGTTATGGTCCACATTGTCTCAAGGCGGATCAGCCGCGATATGAACCGCATCTCGGGTGACTTGACTGCCGCGGCCGGCGACATCCTCTCCAAGGCGCAGGGCTTTGCCGAGACGAGCGCGGCCCTCGCGAGCGGGGCCAACCAGCAGGCCGCCTCCCTTGAGGAGACGAGCGCGTCGCTGGAGGAAATCTCCGCGACCACCGCCCAGAACGCCGAGAGCGCCACCCAGGCCAAGGGTCTCTCAAGCGACACGCGCAGCGCCGCCGAGGCGGGGCAGGGGAGCATGGAGGAACTCAAGGCCGCGATGGATGGCATCAAGGAGTCCTCGACCAACATCGCGAAGATCGTGCAGACGATCGATGAGATCGCGTTCCAGACCAACATCCTCGCTTTGAACGCCGCGATCGAGGCCGCGCACGCCGGCGAGGCAGGCTCCGGCTTCGCCGTGGTCGCCGAGGAAGTCCGAAGGCTCGCGCAGCGCTCTGCGCTCGCCGCCAAGGAAACCGCGTCAAAGATCGAGGAGTCGGTCGCCCGCAGCGACTCCGGCGTGCGCATCAGCGCGCACGCCGTCGACGCCTTCCACCAGATATTTGACCGCGCCCGGCGCGTCGACGAGCTGGTCGGCGAGATCGCCTCCTCCTCGAAGGAGCAGAACGAGGGCGTCGGCCAGGTCAGCAAGGCTGTCTCCCAGATGGAGTCGGTCACGCAGGCGAACGCCTCGGCGTCCGAGCAGTCCGCGCATTCCTCGACCGACCTGAAGCAGAAGGCCAACCAGCTGCGCGACTCGGTCAACTCGCTCCAGCTCCTCGTGGGCGGCAGGCCGCAGTCCCACCACGCGCCGGTCACGGCGGCAGCCGAGCCCGCCGTGGAGGCTCGATCCGCGACGTTCAAGCGCCCCGTCATGGTGCGCAGGCCGCTCAACGGCACGCGCACGCCCATGAGGCCGGTGGACCGGGGCTGAGCCCGGCCGGCCTATGCGGGCAGCGCGCTGACGGCGCGCGCGATTGCCGCGCCAAGCTCGACTTCCATCGCCTCGAAGTAGCGGATCGCGCGCTCGTCGCCGAGTGAGCGGGAATATTGCTGCAGCGGCTGCAGGAGCCACTTCTCCGTGGCGCCCAGCCCGCTTGCCAGGGTTCCCGACACGATCTGCTGCTCCAGCATCTGGAGACTGCTCGGCACATGTGCCGACGTGGCTGCGAGCTGGCGCTGGAGCTCATCCAGTGTCGCCTCCGGCAGCTCGTCCCCCCGGAACACGCCGACGCCGGTGCCGACCTTCATGACCTCGGTCACGAGTTCCAGGATCCGCTCGCGCGAGACATAGCGCGATATGTCCCCGACCGTTAAGGGCCGGAAGCATCCCTGGGCGTCGATGGCGGCCAGCTGCCCGAAGACATTCATCGCGAGGTTGACGAGCGCCTTGTCGAACTCGACGCGGGTCGGCTTCGCCACGCCCGCGTCCTCGAACCACAGTCCGAGCCTTGTGAGTTCCAAGGCCACGGCCTGCCGTGCCACCCGGTCACCACCCGTGAGAAGAGTCCGCCCCTTTGGACCTGGACGGTAGACCGCTGAGGGTCCCGACCCGCGCCGAAGGGCCGTCTGTATCGTCACCCCGCGCATCAATCGCCCGATGACGGACGGCATCAGGTCCGGCCAGAGATCGGGAAGGCGGCCCAGAAGTGTCGATTCCTCGAGGAGTTCAACCAGGCTGCTTCTAACGCGCTGGAAGTAGATCCCGTTGGAGCAGAGGACCAACGCTGGCAACCTTGCATCCCCGTCGAGAAGGCGTCCCTCGCGGTGCTCGAATTCCACGACGGCGACGAAGTCGGCTATGACGTCCAGGAGCTGGTCCGGGTTCGTGCAGACGAGGACGATCGAGGGCATGCGTCCCGCGGCGGCTGCCTCGGGCAGGCTCCCGGGGAGGAGGCCAGAGAGCGGCGCCTCCTCCATGCGCTCCTTGGTCTCGATCCTAACGCTGGCCCCGGCTCCCCACCTATCCGACCTAGATCCGCCCCTGCGGCCAAGGAACACCACATCCGGCCCGGACCCCGAGGTCATGAGATAGTGGTAGAACGCGACGCTTAGGGCGCCGATGGGCAGGAGGCCGACCGAGGTGTCGTTCGCCCGGTCCATGCGCTTACTCCGGCAGCGACTTCAGGATCTCCTTCGCGCGCTCAATGGGCGAGGCCTTGATGAGCATCCTCATCCTCTTGGCCGTCCGGTGGCTCGTGCCGTAGGCGTAGTCGATGTTCACGCCGCCCTCGGCCAATGCGCGGCAAACCTCGGCCAGTTGTCCCGGCTGGTCCGGGAGATCGAACTCGACCAGCTCCGCCTCGATGACCTTCAGGCCGATACCCTCCAGGACCTTCCTTGCCAGGACCGGGTCGCTCGTGCGGAAGCGCACGATCCCCTGGTCGATGCTGTCTAGGACGGAGATGCCCTTCACGTTGATGTTGTGCCGAGCGAGCTCGGCTGCCGCGGTGTGGAGGGCCCCGGGCTGATTTTCGAGCGCGATCGAGGTCTGCCGGACGAGGTCGAATTTCATGGTGGGATAGTCAATTGTTCCGGGCACCCGTTCTGTCAATTTTACCGGGATTTAGTTCGCGGAGCGGAGGCGCTTGGCGTTTTCCTCCGGGACCGAGGCATGCCCCTAACGCTCAACGAACTGCTCCCGGACGAGGACTACCGTTTCCACCTGACCCTTCGCCGGGGAAATCTCCCGCAGTTCTTCTCCTCTCCGGATCCCGCCGTGCTCCGTGAGCGACATCACTGGCTGTCGGAATCCCCGGAACGCTTTGCCGGGTTCATTCCCGGAATCGAGGGCGCAATATCCGAAATGGAGGGGCTTTCGGCCGCCTGGGCAGGCGTCGCGACTGCAGGGGAGACCCATGAAGCAATCGACAGGGTGAAGGCCCTTGGGAGTTCCCTCGAGCCCGACTTCATGCTGCTGACGCGGGACGATGCCGGCGTCTTCCTGCTGCGCGCCGGCGCCGTATGCTTTCCGTCCTCGTGGTCGCTGGCGGAGAAGATGGGAAGGACGCTCGATGAGATCCACGGCCATGTGCCGGGGCTCAATCCCGCGATAGGCGGGGCCATCGGGCAATTCCTAGGGCACCTGAAAGCGGATGCACCCTTCGAGCGCGCCAACTGGGGCCTCGCGGCAACCCCCGAGCTGAACCTCCATCCAAGCCTGGGACGCCCACGCCTTGGATCGTCGTTCGATTCCAACGCGACGTGGCTGAGGATCGAGGACCAGATCTTCGCGGCGCTTCCCGTCTCGGGTGCGATCCTGTTCGGGATAAAGATCAGGATCATCCCGATCCATGGCATTCTTGACGACGAGCGGCTCCGGGCCGGATTCCGGAGAGCTATGGGGACGATGTCCGAGTCGCTGGCCGCCTACAAGGGGCTCGCCGGGATCCGGGCAAGCGTCTTGGCAGGGGTCTAGGAGGGACCGAAGGCGAGCGGCACGCCGATCAGCGTGCGAACCGGATAACCCTTCTTTAGTCTTGGTAGGAACAACCATCCTCCGATCCCCAGCCGTGGGGACAACCTATTGAAACTTCACATCTAGACCGCCGTTTGCGTCAATTTACGTATCAGCCCGTCAATCCCGGACATGAAAAGCCCCGGTCCGCCGAGGCCCCGGGGCTTTGGTAATGAAAGGAAACTCAGTCCTCGGAAACCGAGACCAGCGCGTCCTTGTTCACCTTCTTGGAGACGGTCGTCAGCTTCTTGTCGGTCGCCACCTCCTCGTCGTAGGTGGCGGTCAGGAGGTCGACGACATCGCCCTCTCCAAGCGCCTCGGCGAACGAGCGGCTGGTGCCGTAGGCAGCCATCTCGTAGTGCTCGACCCGCTGCGCGGCCCCGATGAGGTTCGCGTCCTTGATGGCCGGCGGGGCGTCCTCCTCGATGGCCTCGGAGCCCTCCTCGACCAGACCCTTCATGGCCTTGCAGGTCTTGCCGCCCGGCTTCTCGCCGAGGATGTCGAGCGCCTGGACCAGGCGGTCCAGGTGACCACGCGTCTGTTCGAGGTGGTCGGTGAAGCCCTGCTTCAGGGTCGGGTTGGTGGCGGCCTTGGCCATCTTGGGAAGGGCCTTGGTAAGCTGCGTCTCCGCACTGTGGAGGTCCTTGAGTTCGTCGACGAGCAGTTCCTTTAGGGAGTTTATGGATGACATGATTTTTTTGGATTGTGGGTTTTTCGGGTGCTGGAAAGTGGATCTAGCCGATCGAACCGACGACCTCATGGCGGCGCGCGCAGCGCACGCCATGCGATCCCCCGGCCGTTGCCGCGGCGGCCCCGATTATGAAGGCCACGAAGGCGCACCCGCAGAAGATCGCCAAGTCCTTGGAAGCCTCATTCGCCTCCGCGCGTGCCTTTGCCTCCGCCTGGTTCTTCGCATCGTTGATCTCGGACTGCAGGCGCTCGTAGGAGGAGGACCACTCGTTGATCTCCTTGTCCGCGTCGGCCTGCGACATTCCGGTGTCCTCCACGAGGACCTTTGCTGCGGCCGCCTTGTTGGCCTCGGTGTTGGCCTTCTGCGAGGGATCAAAGAGGCGCCCAAGGGCGAGGGTCACGTCACGGCGTGTGCGGATTCCGGAGGAGGGCGTGGCGTTCGGGCCGGGATTGCTTGCAGCCTCGTCGACGAAGCTCGAGACCGTGGCCTTGGAGTGCTGAAGGGCGTCCTTGGCAGCGTCGCCGGCCTGTCCGACAGCGGCTGCCATTGGCTTTCCGGCCATGTACAGGCCGCCGCCCACCAGCTTTGACAGTCCGCTGAAGGCACTGCTGGCGCCCGATGCGACGAGGAACACGCCAACGACGGTCGCGCCGCACCAGACCACGAAGCCGTGGAGCCAGCCCGTCGTCTGGACGCCGATGGGGCTAAGCCGGCCGGCTACCCAGCCGCCAATCCAGAGCGAGATGACGGCGCTCACACCCTCGACCACCGCTGCGCCCGCGCTAAAGTTGGCACCCGGGTTAGGATCGGTAAGCGGGCTGAAGATTGCAAAGCCAAGCGCGGCGCCAAGGAGGACGAAGAGGACCTCGAGGGCCATGGCCGTCACGAGGCCCGCGAAGATCGCCGGCCACGAGAGGTGGCGGCCGGAATGGCTGGTCAGGGGTGTCGCCGGAGCAACCGGGTAATCTGTGGAGGTGATGGGATTCATCGTGGGGTTTTTATAGGGTCGGGGTTTTGGTTGGGACTATTCTTCGGATCTCGGGCGGGGCTCGTGCCGCGGCCGCTCAACTGTAGGGCTTAAAGGGATACGACAACTGCGTTCTCCTGGTCTGACTCTCGTGCCGGCGCTGCTACCCGCGCGGACGGGGAAAAGCACTGATTCCTTCCCGGGCACCCAAGACCAACGATTGGGCGGGAGGTAACCGGCGGAGCTTCATTTTTTTCGCGAATGCAGCCACTTTCCTTTTGTTCCGTGCGCATTGCCTGAGGAATGATGCGGGCTGTTTTCCGCGGCACAAAGCCCTGGCCTAAATAAACAGAAAACCGCGAGGGCCACTGGGGCCGTATCGCGGTTCCTTTCGGCGACACCGCCGCCCAAATCGAACGGAAGACGAAATCCTACCTCAGTTGGTCGGCATCGTGGTCGTCGTCGTGGTCGTGCCCGGGGGCTGCACCGCGGGCTGGGCTTGGGTCGTCGTCGTGGTGGTCCCGTTGGTCGACGTCGTGGTCGCGGGCGCGGGAGGCGGGTTCACGGTCGTGTGGGAGCAGCCGGCGGCGAAGGCCAGCGAGGCGCAGGTGACTGCGGAGATGATGAGCTTTTTCATATGTGGTTGGGATTTTGCTGATTTCTGCAGCAGTTAGTCTCCTTAAACCGGGAGCGGTTCTGGGAGGTGCTCCGGATTTTGGCAGAAAAAGAGGCGCAGGATTGCGCCCTTGTCCGAACCTGGGGACCGCTTTCAGGTCCATGAGCGGTGTTTGCCGCGTTTATCGGTCCGCCGCGGAAGGGGCGTGCTTTGCCCCTGAATCGCCGGCTATTCGCTGGTGCCCTCACGGGGAATCGAACCCCGGTTAACGAATTGAGAATCCGCTGTCCTAGCCGCTAGACGATGAGGGCGTTTTGCGGAAGGAAGAACGGGCCAAATTTGGGGCCTTTCGTCAAGCCGCTTGTGGCCCATTTTGCTCTTTCACGCCTTTTCCTATTCCTATGTCATTCATGCACCGTGCGGGACGCATTCAGGACGATTCTCGGGGTGAGGTTCTACATCTCCGACCTTGAGGGCCTCCTGGAAAGGCTGCCCGGGGTCGGGCTCGTGGTCGTTCCCTCGGCCCCCGTCATGGTGCACCTGGAGGACGACCCTGCCCACAGGGAGGCCCTGGAGGGCGCGGACATGGCCGTCACGGACAGCGGCCTCATGGTGGGCCTCTGGCTCCTCAGGACCGGCGAGCGCATCACGAGAATATCGGGGCTGAGGCTACTGAGGGGCCTCTTTGCAAAGGGCCTCTTTAAGGGCCCTGGCGAGAGCTTCTGGGTCATGCCGACCGAGGCCGACTCCTCGGCCAACATCGCGTGGCTCAGGAGCCAGGGATTCCAGGTCGGACATGAGGACACTCGTGTCGCCCCGCAATACCCCAAGGCAGGTCCGATCACGGACGAGGACCTTGTCGCCGAGCTCAACCGCCGCCAGCCGGGGCTGGTCGTCATTGCCCTAAGCGGTGGCGTGCAGGAACGCCTGGGATGGACGCTCCGCCAGGAGCTTGCCTACAAGCCGACGATCCTCTGCATCGGAGGCGCGATCGCCTTCCTCTCAGGACGCCAGAACGCCATCCCCGTCTGGGCCGACCGCCTCGCCCTGGGCTGGCTCCTCAGATTCGTGTCGCAGCCCAGATCCTTCGCTAGGAAAGTCAGCGAGGTGGACCGCCTCCCGGGCATGATCTGGAAGCACGGTCCGCGCAGCGTGGCGGCCCCGGCGCGCTAGGGCGCCGAGGTGTGGACGACCGGCTGGTTCAGCGAGGCGTCCAGGAAGTTCAGGAAGTCTGCCTTGAATTTCATCCGAGCCGAGTTGCGGATGTAGAGCATGTGGCCCGCCTCATAGAAGGTGGTCTTCAGGTTTCCGCGGACGGAGGGATCGAGGTTCAGTGCAGACACCACGTTCTCCGCGCCGGAAAAGGGCGTGCAGAGGTCGTAGTAGCTCAAGGTGACCCAGACCTTCAGGTACGGATTGCGGGTCATCGCGTGCCTCAGGTCCTCGGACGTATCGGGGAAGCCGTTCTGCGGGTCGCCGAAGTTCCAAGGCGCCACGTCGACGATGTCCTCGTACGGGATGTCCGTCTCGAACTTGAGCTCGCGGCGAACGTAGTCGCCGAAGGCCGCCGTGAAGGCGGGCTCGATCGCCTCATCGGAGGGATCGTAGTACTGCGAGGGATCGGTGTCGCCGGGCGTGTACGAGACGCCCGAGAAGCGCCCGTCGTAGCGGCCGAGATACCGGCCCTCGAGGAGCCGCGTGAGGAACTGCACGTCGTACATCTTCAGCTTGAGCGCCTCCCAGTCGTGCGCGGGGATGCCCGTGAACTCGGACAGCTTTCCCGCAATCCGCTTCATGTCGGCGGCGGGGAGCGTGTCGCCCTTGTTGAGCGCGGCCAGGTATTCGCCATCGGCGAAGGCCTTCGCCTCGCTCGAGATCTCGGCCACGGACTTCGCCTCGAGCTCCGCAGAGAGCTTGTGGTGGTACCACGCCGTCGTGGCGTAGGTCGGGAAAAAGACGGCGTAGGTGCTCAGGTTCTGGGGGGTGAAGGAGATGGCCCCGTAGTTGAGGCACGAGGAGACCAGGATCACGCCGTTCAGGTACATGCCGTATCGGCTCTGCAGGTATTCGGAGAGCCCCGCGGCGCGCAGCGTGCCGTAGCTCTCGCCCATGACGTACTTCGGCGAGAGCCAGCGCGAGTTGCGGGTCGTGTAGAGGCGGATGAAGTCGCCGACGGAGGCGATGTCCTCCTTCAGCCCGTGGAACTGCTTCGCGTCCTCCTTGGGCAGCGGCCGGCTGAAGCCGGTCGAGACCGGGTCGATGAAGACCAGGTCGGTCTTGTCGAGCCACGTCGACTGGTTGTCGATGATGCCGTAGGGCGGGGGAGTGGACTCGCCGTCGTCGGTGATCGCCGCGCGGCGCGGGGCGACGGAGCCCATGTGGAGCCAGAGCGATGACGAGCCCGGGCCGCCGTTGAAGAGGAAGGTGACCGGCCGCTTCGCCTGGTCGGGCACGTCGTCCACCGTGTAGGCGACGAAGAAGACCTTCGCGACCGGCTTAACGCCGTCCTTGAACTTCGGCATGTCCTCCTTGGCTTCGGCCGCGCCGTCGCCGTCGCGCCCGAAGCGCCTCTGCGTCACCGGCGAGGGCTTTCCCTCTTCGAGTTTGAGGATCATGTAGCCCGTCGTCGCGTGGTACTTGATCACCTTGCCGTCGACCGTCACGGAATGCTCCGTCACCGACGGGGCCGGCTCGGGCGTGTCCTTGGACGCGCCCTTGTCGACCTCGACCTTCTCGATGTCGGAGACCTTCAGCTCCACGGCCTTGGTGTCGTCGGCCTTGGGGTCCGCGGCACGGAGGGAAAGAGTGGACAACGCGGCGCAGAGCGCGGCCGCAAGGAGGTGGCGAGTGACTTGCATAACGAACCCTAGGAGGCGCCAAAGCCAGAGCGCAATCGCCCAGATGGGGCGCCGCAGGGATTGAATTCGGGCCCCTTTCCGTATCCTATCGCGGCATCAACGCCATGGTACTGGGAATCACGGGAGGTTTTGGCTGCGGCAAATCAACGGCCGCGCGGCTCTTCACGGAGCGCGGCTTCCGGCATCTGGACGCGGACCTCGTGGTGCGCGAGAAGGTGCTTCCGACCCCTGATGTGAAGGCTGCGCTCAGGGGCCGTTACGGCGACGGGATCTTCGGCCAGGACGGCGCCGTTGACCGCCCGGCGCTGGCTTCAAAGGTGTTCGCGGATGATACGGAAAGGCTCTGGCTTGAGGCACTTACGCATCCCCGCTTCTTCGACAT
>DASRSJ010000265.1:0-18229 GCA_035656555.1 Opitutaceae bacterium | reverse complement strand
CGCTACGAAGCAGGTGAGCACGATCCTGCGCGCCTACAACCTCGGGGGGACGTGGCTCTCGATCGACACGTTCCTCGACAAGCGCCCGTACTTTTTCCCATTCCTGGTCTCGCTCGTTCACGACTTCACGGGCTACCGCATCGCGAACATGTTCGCCGTCAACATCGCCTGCGCCGCGGCGCTCCTGGCGCTCCTGTACTGGTTCGCGAGGGAGCTGGCGGGGCGCCAGCAGGCGCTCTTCGCGGTCGCCATGATGGCGATGCTGCCCCTCTTCGGCCAGAACGCCAGCGGGGCGGGCATGGACCTGCACAACCTCGCCATGATCGCGCTCGTGGCGTGCCTCGGGGTCCTCTACCTGCGGGTGCCGGACGGCGACCGGCTCTCGCTGTTTGTCCTGGCCGCGGTGCTCTTGAGCGAGAGTCGCTACGAGTCGGCCATCTTCATGATCCCGGTCGCGGCCATCGTCATCGCCGGCTGGTACCGGGCGGGCAGGGCGGTCCTTCCTTGGACGGCGATCGTGGCGCCCCTCTTCATGGCGCCGTTCGCATGGCACAGCCTCGTGCGCTCGGCGACGCCGCTCTTCTGGCAGCTGCCCGACGGGATGACGTCGGCCTTCGGGCTCTCCAATGTCGCCGAGAACTTCAAGGGCGACATGGACTTCCTCTTCAGCACGGGCCAGGCCTACGCCAACTCGTGGTTCCTTTCGGGCGCGGGCGTCCTGGCGCTGGCGTGGTGCGCCTATGCCGGCATCCGTTGGACCATGCGGCGGGACCGCCAGCCCCTGGACGCACCGCAGGTGGTCGCTATAGCCTTCGGCGCCGGCGTGGCCGCGCACTTCGTCGTCCTTCTCTTCTACTGGTGGTCGAAGTTCGACGACCTGATGGCCGCGCGCTTCGCGCTGCCGATGTGCCTTTCCTTCGCCGTGATGGCCGCCGTCTTCATCAAGGCCTTCCCATGGCGCAGGGTCCCGATCCTGAAGATCGGCTGGGCCGGCCTTGGAATCTGGTTCCTCGTGGGGGCCATTCCGTCGCTGAGCCTGCGGACCTACACGAACAACAACCTGGTCATGCAGGAGCTCGACTGGGAAAAGACCATCCTGGACGAGATCAAGGGTCCCGTCCTCATGGTGTCCAACAAGTCGACGATTCCCTTCATCCTTTGGCACATCGAGGTGTCGCTCAATACGGTGGCCGCCCAGAAGGGCGACGACATCCGTTATCACCTTGGCCAGGAGACCTTCAAACAGGTGATTGTCTCCCAGAGGATCCGCCCAATCAACGACGAGGGCCGCCTGGGCGTCGATCCGGACGACATGATGCCGCCGACCTTCCACCTGGAGAAGCTGGCCGAGAAGCGCTTTGGCGGCTCGCTCGACCGGCTGAGCCGGGTAGTCTCGATCGACCCCTCTCCCGATGACGGAAAGCCGAAGCCGGCTCAGCCCCCGGCCGCGCCTTCGCCGCTACGCTCTATCAGCTCGGTCCAGTCGCGAAGGGAACCGGCGGTCGCCGCCCTCACCTCGTCGGCGGACAGCCGGTACACGAAGATCGAGTAGCCGATCACGGCGTCGGGCTTCCTTACGCGCAGGTAATAGCAGAGGCGGGCGAAGCGCAGGTGCAGGAACCTGTCGCGGTTCGCCGTCCACTTCTCGGGTGCGAGTTCGGTGTCGAGCTTCCGGCGTGCCTCGGGATCCTCCGCGTAGGCCCGGAACTGCGGCTCGAAGCTGCGCAGCAGCTGGTATTCCCTCTCCCGCTCGATCGTCCAGTCCCCGCGGACGGAGCTGTAGACTTCCTGGAGCATCGTCGCGCCCACGCAGTAAAGTCCGGGGCCAAGCCGAATGTAAGGCTCGTCCTCGTGGAAAGCGTTCAGGTAGGAAAGGCGCTTGGCGGGTATGTCGTAGTAGCGTGGCTCCCCTGTTCCAAAGTAGGCGAGGTACGCCTCCTCGCCGGGCTTCTTGTTGGCCGAAAGCCACGTCTTGAGCCCCGGCAGATCCTGACCCCAGTCAAGCGAGCTGTCGACCAGGTGCAGTCGCCCGTTGCGGGGCCCTCCGGCGATCTCGTTGAAATACGCGATGTAGTCGGGGTAGATCCAGAGGGACTCGCCAATATGCCACGCGATCAGTGCGCCGGCCACGAGGGTGCGCCAGCCTCGGGGGGCCGCGAGCCACGCGCCCAGGGCGCCCGTCATGATGAAGAGGACCGGGTACATCGGGATCAGGTGGCGGTGGCCGATGTTGAGGTGGCTCTGGATCGTCAGGATCCAGTAGACGACAAAGAGGGAGGCCAGGGGCGCGAAGGGCAGGAGGGACTCCGTCCTTGAGGCGGCGCCGGGCGCGGCCTTGAGGCGCACCCCAAGCGCGACGCCGACGGCGAGCGCCGAGGCGACGAGGAACGGCACCGTGGACTTGAGCAGGAATGTCCAGAGGAAGAACGAGTGCCAGCCGAGGACGCTGTACTCCCCGTTGAGGTAGGCGCCGCGCATCTGCGTCGTCTCGACCACATAGGCCGTGCCGTAGAGGAAACCCTCGGGCAGCACGTGATGGTCGGCGAGGACATGGATGAAGGCCCCGGCCGTTCCCGTGCGCGCGTACATTTCCGGCCAGGCCTGGATGAACTGGTCGGCGGCGGGGAGCGCGGGGTTGAAGGCGCTGTACCGGAAGCCGTAGAACGCCCAGATGATGATGAAGGCCGCGGCGGCGTGGCCCGCGCCCATGAGGAGGATCCTGCCGAGGCCCTTTCGGCCGGCGAAAAGGTGGGCCGCGGCGCAGAGCGCCATCATGGGAATGATGAACGGCGCGGAGTACTTGGCAACGCAGGCGAGGCCGAAGACGACCGCGCTCAGGAGGAAGGGGCCAAAGCCCGGCCTTGAGAGGCTGCGCCACCAGGCGCCCACCGAGGCGATCATGAAGAAGCCCATGAAGACGTCGGAGGTCGCGAGGCCGCCATGCGCGAGGAAGGTCGGGCTGAACGCGAAGAAGGTGAGCGACACGAATGCCCCGGCCGTGCCGAAGAGCCTCCTGGACCAGAGGAAGATGAGGGCGCCAAGGGCCGCGCTGACCAGCGCGGTCATTGCCCTGGCGGACATGAGGAGGGGGAAGTGGTCCCGGTGGGTCTCGTAGAAAAACTGGTGGCCCAGGGTCCAGCCGTCGCTCGTCCTCCAGTACACCGAGTCGAGGTCGGGGAACGGGGGGTTCATCAGCCATGTCGGCAGCGCCACCCAGCGCTGCGCGAGGTTACCGTTCTCGGGCTGGATCCGGTAGTCGTTCAGCTTCCAGTAGGAATAGCCCCCCGTCAGGTGGACGATCTCGTCCGAGGTGGTGCTCTCGTGCAGCTTGCTTGAGACCGCCAGCGTGAAGTGGAGCGCGAGAAGGCACGCGAGGGCGGCGAGCGCCCACCGGCCGAGGGGAGGCGGCTTCATCGCAGGATGGTCGCCCCGTAGAGCGCGTTCGCGACCTCCTCATCCGTCAGGCGGAAGATGAGGAAGGTGTAGGCGGGCTGGGCGATCGGCTGCTTTGTGCGCAGGTAGTTGCAAAGCCTGGCAAACTGGTACTCCTCGAACTCCACCGCCTCCTGGTAGGTGACGTGGCCGTGCGCGGTGTCGGTCTTGTAGACGTGGTCGAGGATCTTCCTGTAGTGCTCCTCCTTCGCGGCGTCCCAAGGTCCGCGGGCCTCGGTGTACACCTGCTGGAACTGGGTGACGCTGATGATCCAGAGTCCGCCGGTCAGCACCTGCGGCGCCGGCCTTGGCCTCAGGTCGAAGTTGATGTCTCCGACGCGGGTCGCGTGGATGCCGTAGTAGTCGATGTCGCCCGAGCCGAAGTAGGAGATGATGACGGGACCCTTCTCGGGATGCTCGTCGAGCCACGTCTTCACGGCGGGCAGGTCCTGGCCCCAGTCAAGCGAGCTGTCCACGACGTGCCTCCAGGCATTCGTCGGGCCGACGATCTCGTTGAAGTAGGCGAGGTAGTGCGGGCGTATCCAGAGGGACTCCGCGGCGAACCAGGCGGCCAGCGCGGCCACGACGCCGGCGACCCACCGAGGGGTCCGCCCGATCCATGCCGCGGCTCCCGCCGCGAGGACGAAGAGCACGGGGTAGACCGGCATGATATGGCGGTGCCCGATGTTGAGCCCGCTCGAGAGCATGAAGGCGGAGTAGACCGCTGCCAGGATGAGGAGGGGCGACCACTCGTAGAGCCTCTTGCGTCGTTCCTCGGCGCTGCGCCGCGAGAGCGAGTAGAGGATCGCCAGCGCGATGAGTCCGAAGAGGGCCAGCGGCGTCTTAACGGCGGTGGTGTAGGGGAAGAAGCTCACCCAGCCGGTGCTCTTGTATTCCCCGTTCAGGAAGGACTTCCTGTAGTGCGAGAAGCGGTAGCTGTGGGCGAACCCGTAGATGTAGGATTCCGGCAGCAGGTGATGCTCGCGGGCGAAGCGCAGGATCGTCACCGTAGGGCCGCCCTGGTCCTCCAGCACGTCCCAACCGACCAGCGAGCGCACGCGGTTGGGCTCAAAGTGCCGGAACATCGGGTACTTGAATCCGTAGGAAGCCCAGATGACGAATATGGCGAGTGCGCAGGCGACGAGTGTCCCGGCAACGAGAGCCATGGCGACACGGGCCCTTCCCGTGACGACCGCGCCGAAGGGCCACGAGGCCTCGAGCGTTTCGCTCCCGTAGATCCTCACGACCCAGAGGAGGGCGCAGATGGGCGCCACGACGGGGGCCGAGAACTTCGCGACGCAGAGGAGGCCCAGCATGAGCCCGAAGACGAGGATCCGCCACGGGCTGAGGCGGTGCGCCATCGCCCAGAACGCGGTGACGGCCGCGATGAACATGCAGGTCGCCGTGATGTCGCTCGTGACGAGCCCGCCGTTTGCGAGCATCGTCGGGCAGAAGGAGAAGAGGAGCACGCCGAGGAAGCCCCCTTTCTCGCCGTGCAGGCGCCTGGCCCAGTAGAAGACGAGGAAACCGGTCGCGATGCCGAAGAGGGCGATCATGCGCCTGCCGTCCCTCAGCATTGAGGCCAGGTCGTTGCCGCACTCGAAGAACCACTGGAAGCCCATGTCCCAGACGTCGGAGATGATCCATGCCTTTTGGTCTAGGGTGGGGAACGTGATGTCCTTCCTGTGCAGGAGCGGGATCGCCGCGAAGCGCTGCGGCAGGTTGCCGTTCTCGGGCTGGAGGCGGTAGTCGTCGGTCTTCCAGTAGGAGTAGCCCGCCGTCAGGTGCGCGATCTCGTCGCCGGTCGTCGTGATGGTGTCGGACACGCTGGTCGCCATCCACCAGTAGAGCCCGAGAAGGGCCGTCGCCAGGATGAGTGAAAGCCTTCTGCTCATGCGCCGGCGCCAGCGCGCCCCCTCCGTGATGAAATGGCCTGCGCAAGCGCGCCGATCGCCACGGCCTGCAGCGCGATGATCGACTCCTGGTGGCGGTCGTTGTGGTTCACGAGGACGTAGGGGAGGAGCATCCCTAGGGCAATGAGGGCCGCCCAGCCGGCGGGGACGCTGAAATGTCCGCCGGAGAAAAGGGCGGAGAGGAGAAGGGCGGCGACAGGCACGCCCGCCGTAAGGAGACCCAGGAGGAGGCCCGCCGGCCCGCGGAACTCACGGTCGTAGGCGAGGCGCCTCGCCGACCAGTCGGCAAAGATGGCGTCGCGCTCGACAAGTCCCATCCGGGCGAACGAGTCGCGGACTTGCGACGGCGGCGCGTCTATCCGGGTCCACAGCGCCGACGACGGTCCCGTCAGGATGATCTGGCCCGAGGAAGCGAGCCTGGCCGAATCCTCGGGGCGGAAATGGAAGCTTGTCGCCTCGCCGCCCCCTTCGCGCCTGCAGAAGGCGATTGCGGCCTCGAGCCGACGCAGCACGTTGCCTGCAAAATGCGCGGGATCGGCCTTCAGTGCAGCGAGCGCCGGAGCCTTGAACGAGTCGACGTAGCGCATCTCTCCCAGCTCGGAGTAGCGCCTGAACTCGCCCGCATCGAAGAAGGGTAGCCGCCGGAGCACGGTCTCCATCCTGGGCAGTCCGTCCGCCGAGTCGACATTGGCGAGATGCAGCTCGAACCAGGAGTTGGACTTCAGCGGGATAAGGCGCCCGAGGGCGGCCTCGTTCCTCATGGACCAGGAGGCCGTGGCGGCGAAAGCGGCGACGGCGGCCGTGAGCGGGACGGCGAGGGATCGGCGCGAGCGAACGGCGCGGCAGCCGAGGACTAGGACGCAGAACCCCGCGGCGACGGCGACTCCGGCGTTCTCAAGCGGCGCAAGGAGCGCCACTCCCGCCAGGGTTGCCGCGGCCTTCGCGCCGGCGGAACGCGAGCAGCCGATGACGGCCCAGAGAAGCGCGGCGGAAAGCAGCATGTCGAGCCAGGCCTCGCTCAGCACCGTGAGCGGGCCGCCGGGAAGAAGGCAGGTGTAGGCGAGAAAAGCGGCGCTCGCCGCGCGGCACATCCCTTTGCCGTAGGGCTCGAGGGCCGCGACAATCAGGGCATTGGCGCCGGCCAGGCCGACGACCACGAGGAGAAGGAGCGCCTTGGCGGAGGCGACCGTCTTGACGCCAAAGAGGAGAAAAACGCCGGCCTCGATCCACGCTGGGACGGGCGAGACCCAGGCCGTGGCGCCGGTCCCGCCGTCAAACGGGTCGCTGAATCCGCGGCCCTGGGCCAAGGCCGCGGCCACGTTGCCGGGCTCGGCCCAGTCGAACATACCCGGCGAAAGCCGCGGGGCATTGTGGACGAGCGCGGACGCCGCAATCACCGAGAGTCCCGTCCATGCGAGGAGCCGGAATTGACCCATGGGCTCCCGTCAGCGCCTTGGAGGCTTGACCAGGTAAATTGGCCGCTGCTTCACCTCGTCGTAGACCCGGCCAAGGTACTCCCCGAGGATGCCGATTCCGATCAGCTGGATGCCGCCGAGGAAGGTGACGAGTGAGACGAGTGTCGTGAACCCGGTCGTGGCCGTCTCGATGCCTAGGAGGCGCTTCACGACGAAGAAGAGGCCCAGGGCGAAGCCCAGGCCGCTGACGAGCATGCCCGAATAGGTGAGGAAGCGAAGCGGCAGGTACGAGAAGCTGAAGAAGCCGTCGACCGCGTAGCGCACGAGGCGCCGGAAGGTCTGCTTCGCCTCGCCCGCGGCGCGCTCCTGGCGGTCGTAGAGGACGTCGGCCGTCGCGAAGCCGATCCAGGTGCGCAGGCCGGGGAAGAACCTGTGCCGTTCGGGAAGCTGGACGAACGCCTCGAGGGCGGGGCGGCCTAGGAGGCCGAAGGTGCCGGTGTTCGACTCGATCGGCATGTCGGTCAGGCGGCCGAAGACGGCATGGAAGAGGTCGAAGCCCATCCGGCGCACGCCGGTTTCCTGTCGGGACCTGCGGACGGCGCGCACCACCTCGGCCCCGTCCCTCCAGGCCGCGACCAGGTCCGGGATCACCTCGGGGGGATCCTGGAGGTCGGCGTCCATCGTGACGGCCGCGTCGGAGTTTCTGGCGTGGGCGAGGCCCGCGGCGAGCGCGCCCTGGAAGCCGAAGTTGCGGGAGAGCTCGACCAGCTCGAAGCGGCTGTCGCGGATGCCCTGGGCCCTGGCCATGTCGGCGCTGCGGTCGCGGCTGCCGTCGTTGACGAACACCACGCGCCAGTCGCAGTCGGAGTGGTCGCGGAACATCGCCTCGAGGCGCGAGAACAGCTCGGGCAGAACCTGCTCCTCGTTGAAGACGGGGATCACGATGGCGACGATCGGTCTGGAGTCTGTCATGGTCTGCGGGGCTCTCCGGGCACCGAGCGGGCGCGCACCACTGCCATCCAGAGGATCGCGGCCATGAGCGCCAGCATGAGAGCCGGGGGAGTCGTCAGATGGTCGGCAAAATAACTGAGGTGGGCGATGATTTTCCAGCGGAGGTTTCCCTGCGTCACGACGGCGTAGGAGGCCACGAGGTCGCCGAAGTTGCGGGCGGGGGCGAGCCAGCGGTCGATGCCGAAGCTCTCGACGCCGAACTGGAGGCCGATGCCAAGGACGAGGTCCGCGGCGCAGCCGGCGGCGAGTGCGGCCCGCCAGCCCCGGCCGAGCGAGGCCCAGCGGGACGCGATGAACGCCAGGCCGCCCAGGACCGCGGCCTGGAGGCAGATATGGCCCGTGCCGTAGTGGTCGCGGTCGCCGTAAGTGCAGAAGCTGATAGCGACGACGCCCGCAAGGGACCAGAGCCAGAAGCGGCGCTCGGATTTCGGCGCGGCACGGCAGGCGCGCACGGCCTCGACGACCGCGCAGACCGAACCCACCGATCCCAGCGCGAGGACGGGGTTAAGCTGGTAGATGAGGAAGAACTGGTCCCTCAGGGATCCCCAGGGGCTCGACTGCTGGAAGAGCGTTCCTTGGAACCCGCGCAGCTGCGGAGGGATGAGGGAGTCGCGCAGGTTAAGGAGGATGATGAGCGCCGGATTGCCGGGGGCGTGCTGCATCATGGAGACGCTCGTATTGGAGAGGAACGTCCCGGCGGTGCCGAAGCGCTCGATCGACCAGGCGAACCAGGGGGCAAGGACGCAGGCGCCGGCGGCGGCCGAGAGGATCGTCATGCGCCTGAAGGCGTGGTCCCATCCGCGGCGGAAGCCGAGCGCGATCCAGGCAATCGCCATGACGACGACGTAGGGTCCCGCGGAGTAGTGGGTGAGGATGGCGCCCCCGAGGCAGAGGGCGCAGGCGCGACCGGCCGTGTCGGATGCCTGGTCGGCGTCGCGCACCCTGAGGAAGAAGTAGAGTCCCGTCAGGATGAAGAATGCCGCCTGCAGCTTGGTCCAGGGGTACGTCGCGTTCTGGATGAAGAGGGGGTTCAGCATCATGAGCGCCGCGGCGACCCTGATGGCGATGCGGCCCCCGAACCTGCGGGCGATAAGGGCCACCGGGAGGAAGGCGAGGCTCGCCAGGATCGTCATCACGACCTGCAGGTGCGCGTAATCCGCCCCGGTCATCTGCATGAACGCTGCGGCCAGCACATTGGCCAGGGGAGGGCGGGCCGTCAGCGTGTATTGCTCTATGAATAGCGGGTCGGGCCAGCGCCTCAGGAAGTAGAGCGCCCTCTGCCAGTGCTCAACGAAGTCGCCCGTCCAGGCCCCGCCGGAGTAGCTCGCGATGAAGGTGAGAAAGCAGACGCACCAGAGGGTCACGACCAGCTGCCCAACGGCCAGGTCCGAGGCATCGGGGTCCCTGAAGAGCTCGATCACGCCGCGGCGCCCGACGACCAGGAAGACGCACGAGACGATGGGAAGCAGACCGTAGGCTATGAGCGGGGCCCCGCTCGTGAACACCATCCAGGCATAGAGCCAGGCGCCGATCAGTGAGAATGCGACCCCCGCCACGAGCGACTCGGCCGGGCTCAGGCCGAGCCTGCCGATGAACGGGCGGGAAAGCCCAAGGGCGACGCCGAGGACAAGAAGCAGGCATACGAGCGTTTCTGCGATCATCAGCGGGTTGTTCCGATGGCATAGCACACCCATCCAAATGGCAACTGTCCCCCTCTAGGTAGTTACGCTTGCGGTGCTTAGCGCCGCACCGGCGCCTCAGCGCAGGTTGTACTTCAGGATCGCCCAGAGGGCCCGGAAGCCGTCCCGCCAGCCGATCTTCTTACCCTCGGCGTAGGACCTGCCGTAGTAGCTGATGCCGACCTCGAAGATGACCACATTGAGCTTGGAGACCTTGGCCGTGATCTCCGGCTCGAAGCCGAAGCGGTTTTCCTCGATCTTGATCTTCTGCAGGACGTCGCGCCTGAACACCTTGTAGCAGGTCTCCATGTCCGTGAGGTTCAGGTTCGTGAACATGTTCGAGAGCAGCGTCAGGAACTTGTTGCCGATCATGTGCCAGAAATAATGGACGCGGTGGGGCTCGCCGCCCATGAACCGCGAGCCGAAGACGACGTCGGCTCGGCCATCCACGATCGGCTTCATAAGCTTGGGGTACTCGTTCGGGTCGTACTCAAGGTCGGCGTCCTGGACGATGATCGCATCCCCGGTCGCCGCCGCGAAGCCGGTCCTGAGTGCCGCCCCCTTGCCCTGGTTCACGTCGTGGTAGATGATCTTGTCCACCATGCTCTCGATCTGTGTGCGCAGGACGTCGCGGGTCCCGTCCCTCGAGCAATCGTCGACGATGATGATCTCCTTGTCCGGATAGGGCGAACTGCGCACGCGCTCGATCAGCGTGCGGATGGTCTTGGCCTCGTTGTAGCAGGGGATGACGATCGATAGCTTCATTCCGGAAGAGGGTGAGAATGGAATGCGGTCGCGGCCAACGGAAGCTTTTATCTGGGCCGACCACGTGCTCAAAATCGCTTATTGAGAAGGGTTTCAATTGGGTCCAGTCCTCGGAGGTGAGCGAGACTGCGGCCCCACGCTGGAAGATCCTGCTCCCGGCCATGCTAGCCGGGGCCGCTGCCATTGCGGCTTTCTCGGCGCTGGTGGCGTGCAGCCGTTCGTACGTCTGGTCCCATCCGGCCGAGTCGGAGCCCTACAACCTGGTGGTCGAGGGTTTCAGGCAGGGGCACACGTGGATGGCCGTCGACGCGCCGCCGGATCTCGTCCACGCGCCGAATCCCTATCTCTTCAGCACCTACAGGCGGTTCCTCGCGCCGCCCTGGAACCTCGTCGACCTGAGCTACTTCAAAGGACACATCTACGCGTACTTCGGGGTGACGCCCGCGGTGATCCTGTTCTGGCCGTGGAGGGCGATCACGGGCCACGCGCTGCACCAGGCCTTTGGCGTCCTGCTCTTCTGCTCAGCGGGTTACGCGCTGGCCCTTGGGATCGGGCTGGCGGCGTGGAGAAGGTACTTTCCGCACCTCGGCCCGTGGACAGGCGCATCGACCGCCCTTGCGCTCGCCTCGGTGACCACGCTGCCGGTCTTCCTCGTTCGTCCCGGACTGTTCGAGGTCTCGATCAGCTGCGCCTTCATGCTGGGGATGGCGAGCATCGCGGCGCTATGGAGATCGTGGCACGCGCCGGCGCGAAGTGCAGCCTGGCTTGCCGCCGCAAGCGTCGCCTACGGGATGGCGGTGGGTGCACGCCCGACGCTGCTCTTCGGGGGAGTGATCCTTCTCGTCCCGGTCGCCGCGGTGTGGAGGAAGGAGAGAAGCGGCGAAACTCGGTCGTGGCCACGTCTCCTCGCGGCGGCCGTCCTGCCGATGGCGGCCGTCGGCGCATGCCTAGCCGCCTACAATCTTGCGCGGTTCGGCAGCCCGCTGCAGTTCGGCCACGACTATCAGCTCTCCGGAAACGATGTCTACGGAACAAGCTCGTTCGGCCCCAGGTTCCTGCGGGATGACGCGTGGCTGCTGCTCTTCGCGCCCCTTCGCTGGCACCCGGGCTTCCCGTTCGTGTGGCGGCCTCCCATGCCTGCGCTCGTGGCCGGCCACCTGCCGGTCGAGTTCTTCTTCGGGGCCCTGACAAACCTTCCCGTTCTCCTGACGGCGCTTTTCGTGCCGGCGCTGCTCGCGCGCCTGCCGGGGATGTCCGTCATGCGCGGCGGCGCCGTTCTGCTGTGCCTCCTTCTCACGGCGACCGCGCTGCCGATCCTCTTCTACGCCGGCACGACAAGCCGCTACTTCCTGGATTTCCTTCCGACGCTTTCGCTTTTGGCTCTGATCGGTCTCGCAGCGGCGGAGGAGATTGCCTCCGGGCGCCACGCCGCGACCACGCTACCCTTTGGCCGCCTTGCCGTGGGGGTCCTTCGCTTGGCCCTGGGCTTTTCCATCGCCGTCTCGTGGCTCCTCGCGGTCGCTCTCAGCCTTTTCTATCAGGGGGCCGAGGAGGGCACCCGGATGCTCGCCGCCGGCAGGATCGACGACGCGGTGGCCGTGTTCTCGGGCGTAGGCAAAGTGAACCCGGATTTCCAGGCGAGCGCGGACCTTTCGGTCGGTCTCGCGCTCCTGGGCGCCGGCCGCGCCGCGGAGTCCAGCCGCTACCTGGAAGCGGCCGCGGAAGAGCAACCGGGCGACGAGCAGGCCCGCTATGCGCTGGGGCAGGCCGAGCTGGCGCTTGGGAAATTCAGGGAGGCCGGAGAGAGCTTCGCAACCGCGCTGAAACTTGCGCCCGGAGACGCGGACGCGGAGGCCAACCTGGGGTTCGCCCTTCTCAGGCAGGGCCGATTGGCCGAGGCGACGGAACATGAGTTCGCCGCGCTCAGGCTCGACCCGAACGAGGCGACGGCGAAGGCGATCCTGGCCGCGACACGGGACTCAGCGCCGCGCTAGGCTCAGGGGCTTGCGGGAGAGGGCCTCGAGTTCTCGACCGCGGGCTGCCCGGGCGCCGCCGAGGCGGCGTCCAGGACAGCCGGCGCAAACGCGGTGGCATCGGCGGAATGCACGGAATGGGTGCGGGTACCCGCGCCCGGTCCCTCTATGGAGAAGCGGGTCTGAAGGTCCTTCCTCAGGGCGGGATCCGCAACGGAGTCCCAATAAGGATGCTCCACCGGGGGATAGAGCCAGGGCGCCTCGATGTGCAGCTGCAGCTTCCCGGCGGTGACCGGCAGGACCGGCGTCTCCATGACCAGGCGCTCGTTCTGCGTGAAGCGCGCTTTTGCCCCTCCCGTGACAGGAAGGATCTCGAGGCGGTTGTCGCTCTGCGGCCGGCCGCTGCCCATGATGGCCGTCGCGGGGGTGACGCCCGCCGACCCCACGCGCACCGAGATATTGAGTGGTCCGTAGCTGACGGCGTGCGACCTGGCCCACCAGAGGCTGGGATAGTCGAGCGCATGGGCCGCCGCGGAATAGACCGCGGGGTTCGTCTGTCTCATGAATCCGCGGAACTCCGCGGAGGCCAGCCAAGTGCAGGCGATGGTCCAGACCGCGGCGAACCCGGCCAAGAGGCGGGTGAACCGGCTGGAGCCGGATCCGAATATCACCATCAGCCCGACGGCCGAGACGATCGTCCATCCCGCCATGAGCTCCGTGATGAACCTCGAGCAAGCCCAGGCCCAGGAGAAGAGGATGAAGCCCGCGAAGACCGTCGCCAGGACGCCGGCTGTGAGCGTGAGGATGACGGGCCTCGCCCCGGAGGCCGCCCGCGCGGCCCAGGCCCACCCCAGGGCAGCGAAGGCCGCGAGGTGAACCGGCAGCATGAACGCGACGCCGTAGACCTCCTCGAAGCCGATGAACCCCTGGGGCTTGTCGTCGGTCCAGAACGGGTGGAGGAAAGGGAAGTAGGGGCCTGCTTGCGGGGTCGAGAAGAGGTACGTCCACAGGTTGAACGGTATGAATCCAATGTTTGAATACCTTATCCCGCGGTAGTCCTCGCCGAAGAGGGCGTAGTGGAGCCCGAAGTCGAGGAAGCTGCCGAATCGCGCATGGTTGTAGGCCAGGAGGGCGATTCCGCCGGCCGATGTGATCGCCGCCGCCACGAGCGCCCGGCGCCAGCCCTGCCGCCGGTCCGCTCCCCCCGCCAGCGGGACAAAGAGCATGAGGGCGACGGCCCCGGCGCCGAAGAGGCCGGCGGCCCGGGACCCGATCATGAGTGCAAGCGCGGCGCCGGTGGCGGCAGCCCACTTGAGCTCTCCGCCCGAGTCGTGGAATCTCCAGAGAAAGTAGAGCGACCACCAGAGGCAGGCCGCGGCCGCGACGACGGGAAGCTCCCAGAGCGCGGGGCGCCTCAGGACGACGGGCAGCCAGGACGCGTGGAAGGCGACGAGCACGATGACCGCCAGGGCCTTCGCCGAGAGCCGCGGGAAGTGCCGCTCCCTGATGCCGGAAAGGAGAAGCCCCAGGGCGACGACGCCGAGCGCGGCGAAGACGGCGACTGCCAGGCGCTGGGGAAGCACGCGGCCGGTCGCGGCCCGCCACGGGGCCATGAGGACCAGCGCGGGCACGGGCCCCTGGTAGAGGTAGTACCTGCCGTTGTAGAGGCTCGTGTCCCACATCCTGTACGGGGCGTTCTGCGCCGGATCGTACGGATCTTTGAGCTTCAGGAGCTCGGGCGCGGGCTGCACGGAGAGGTAGGTGTGGCCCTGGAGGAAGCCTTCGGCCAGGTACTCGTATTGGTGCCAGGCGTTCGCCTTGTCGCCGTCCCAGGGAGCGACGCCGTTGGCTATCCAGAACGTTGCCGCGATGCAGGCCGCGAGCGCCGCCCAGAGTGCGACGCGGTAGGCCGCGGGTTTTCCGGTCCCGGTCATCGTGCCTGCGGCTTTGCCGCCAGTTCGCGCGCCGCAGCCTTCTCGATTGCCAGGGCATCGGGATGCTGCGGCTGCATCTGGAGAGCCGCCCTCGCCTCACTGAGGGCGAGGCTGTCATCGCCCACCGTGAAGGCGGCGCGGGCCAGGAGCGCGTGGTCCTGCACGAACGTCGCCTTGTCCGCGACGCCGCCGAACTCGGAGAATGAGACAAACCCGGCGAGGAGGACGGCCCCGGCGAGGGCGAGGCGGTTGCCGAGGGGCCACTTGCTCCAGAAAAGCGGGGAGGACAGCGCCCCGCCGGCAAGGACTGCGCAGAGGGCGACCAACGGGAGCCGGAAGCGCGCGCTCACGAAGAAGAGGATGATTGAGGCGACGCACGCGGCTGTGACGAGCGACAGCGCCCAAGCCGTGGACGGGGATTCGCTGGCGAGCCGCGACGCGCCGAAGACGGAGAGGACGAAAAGGAGGCCCCAGCAGATCGGGTTCCACGCGAGCCACGGCGAGAGAGCCTTGTGGAAGGCGTAGGTCTTGTTGTTGTACTGCTCCCAGTTGTTGAGGAGGGCGTACGCCTTGCGGGCCATGAGCCTGGCCCAGTCGAGCGGATGGGACGAGATCTCGTCGAGAAAGCGTTGCCTCCAGTGGGCGTTCATCGAGGCGATGTCGCCCGCCGCGCCGTTCGTCTCCTGGGCGTAGAGGAGGACGGACTCGGCCCTCGCGGGATTCGCGCGCGCCAGCGCGGGCGGCAGGCTCACATGCTGCGAGTAGAACCGGCCGTTGGCGCCTGGCCGGTTGGCGGCCCAGAGGTTGTAGGGTCCCTGCCACGGAAGGAAGCCGGGCTGCCCCGACACACCCTTCTGCCAGATTGACGCCGCGAGAAACAGCACGACCCCGGCAAGCGACGCGGCCACAATCCTCATCCTGAGGGAAGCCCTGAGCGGCTGCACCGACGCCGTCACCGGAGCCACGAGCCAGACCAGGAGGTAGTTGGGCCGCACGAGGACGGCCGCGGCCCAGAGGATCCCGGCTCCCGCCCAGTGCCGGGCCTCGGCGGGATAGGCCAATGCCGAGGACAGGAAGACGAGGCCCCAGAGGAACAGGGTCAGCGAAAGGGTGGAGTCGAGCGCCTGGGTCGCGTAGTGGACCATGACCGGGTCCAAGGCAAACAGGAGGCCGCCTATCAGGGCGGCCGTGTTCCCAAACCACCTTCGGCCGAGTCTCGCCACCAGTGCGGTGTTTAGCCCGTGCAGGAGCGTTCCCAAAAGCAGCGCAGCCGGGAACAGGCCGGCGGCGGAGACACCGGCCTGCCTGATTCCCGCGAGGAGGAGGGCGTAGCCCGGCGCGCGGTAGAACGGCTCGTGGGGCAGGGTGCCCCCGAAGATCGCGTTCGCGAGGTCGATGTTCTCCCTTTCATCCAGTACCGGAACCCTTCCCAGGGGCGTCCCCAGGTACCAGTTCAGGTGCATGAGGGCGTAGAGGACGGCGGCCGCCGCGGGAAGGCCAACGACCACGGCCGCCCCGTAGGGGCCGGGCGCCTGGGGATAGGCCTTGATCGGCTCTCGTGTTGCCACCGAGGTCCATGACAACGCCCCGCAAGCGGCCACGCGAGCCGATACCGGATTTTAACGTAGTGCGATTACTTGACGGTTTCTCTGGGAGGCCCGCAGGCTTCGGTGCGTGGACACAAAGCCTCCCCTGCGGAAGAAAAAGCTGCCGATCGTGCCATTGGCCATCGGGCTGGTGGTCGTGGCGGTCGTCGTGTTCTTCGTGGCGCGGGGTCTCGACTACCACGGCCTCCAGGAGCGCGCCGTCACGACCGTGCGCGGCCTCGGGCCATGGGCCTTCTTCTCGGCGATGGCCATACTGCCGGCGTTCAGCGTGCCGCTCAGTCTCTTCACGCTGACGGCGGGCGAGCTTTATGCGCCCCTCATGACCCTTCCGGGGGTGATCGCCGCGGCCTTCGTCGCCATCGGGATCAACATGGTGATCACCTATTGGCTGGCCCGCTACGCACTGCGGCCTGTCCTCTCGAGGCTCGTGGCGCGCTACGGCTACACGATCCCGAAGGTCACGAAGGCCAATGCCCTGTCCGTGACCCTGGCCCTCAGGCTCACGCCCGGGCCGCCATTCTTCATCCAGTCCTATCTCCTCGGTATGGCTGAGGTGCCGTTCCGCCTTTACCTTGTCGCCTCTCTCCTGTGCCAGATCCCGTGGGGCGTCGGCTCCATCGTGCTCGGCAAGGGAATCTTCAACGGGAACTTCAAGATGGTGATGTACGGGATCGGCGTCCTCGTGGTCGCCGGAATCGCCGTGCAGTGGTTCCGGAGGAAGGGAGCGACCCGTGCCTCCTGAGGACGCTACAAAAGGGGGCACCGCTCCGATCTCGGTCTCGGAATTCACGAGGCGGGTGAAGTCGACCCTGCAGGCGGCCATCGAGCCCTGCTGGGTCAAGGGCGAGGTTTCCAACCTGCGGGTCGTGGCGAGCGGCCACGTCTATTTTTCACTGAAGGACGCGGGTGCCCAGCTCTCGGCCGTCATGTTCCGCGTGCAGGCCGCGCGCTCGGCGGTGAAGATGAGGGACGGCCTGCAGGTCGTGGCCTTCGGCGAGATCTCGGTCTACGAGGCCCAGGGCAAGTACCAGCTTGTCGTCAGGACTTTGGTGGACGACGGGGTCGGCGTCCTGCAGCGCCAGTACGAGGAACTGAAGCGGCGGCTCTCGGAGGAGGGGCTCTTTGACGCGGCGAGGAAGAAGGCGATTCCCCTCATGCCCTCCACCGTCGGTTTCGTCACGTCGCCCACGGGAGCGGCGGTCCAGGATTTCATGCGGATACTGATCCGGCGCGGTTGGCGCGGGCGCGTTGTCGTCCTGCCGTCCAAGGTGCAGGGTGAGGGCTCGGCCGCCGAAATGGCGGGCATGGTGCGCCTCGCCGGGGAGCTCGGGATTTTCGACCTGCTGGTCATCGGCAGGGGAGGCGGCAGCATCGAAGACCTTTGGGCGTTCAACGAGGAGGTGCTGGTGCGCGCCGTCGCCGCGTGCCCGGTGCCGACCATCTCGGCCGTCGGCCACGAGATCGACTTCTCGCTCTGCGACTTTGCCGCCGATGTCCGCGCGGAGACGCCGAGCGGAGCGGCTGAGCTCATCTCGAGCGAGTTCGTGAGGCTTGCCGAGCGCACGCAGAATGCGCGAGAGGCCATCGCCGCGTCGGTGGCGGAGTCCATGGGGCGCGCCCGAGAGCGCGTCTCGCATGGCAGCTCCCGGCTCCGGCTGCTCTCGCCCGGCGCCTTGGTCGAGCGCGGCTATCTTCGGCTGGACGACATGGCCAACCGCCTGGGCTCGTCGCTCAAGTCCACGCTCCAGGACAGGCGCCAGGGGCTGCAGGCCGCCGCTTCGAGGCTCAAGCACGCTTCGCCCGAGACCCGGATCCAGATCGAATCCCACAAGCTCCTCTCTCTTTACAAGAGGCTCGAGGCGGCCAGCCCGCGCTCGGTGCTCAACCGCGGCTTCGCCATCATCAGGGACGCCGCCGGCAAGCCTGTGATGCGCCGCGCCGCAATCACCCCGGGACAGCTGGTGGAGGCCGAGTTTGCCGACGGCAAGCTGCCCCTTAAGGCAGAGTAGTTCCGCGCCGCGCCGGGCATTGTTATCAGCTATTAGGCGGCGTCCTTTCGCGACCCACTGGCAGGAAGGGGATTGAGTTTAGGACAGGGATAGGGGAGAGTATCCGCTCCATGTCACGGCGCACCTCACTCCTGACCCTGGCTGCGGCAACGCTGCTCCTGTCGGCATGCGGGGACGACAAGGTGGCCGTGTACCGCGTGCCCAAGGAAAAGGATCCCGAGGCTCCGATGAACGCCCCCGCGGATGCCGCGGCCCCGGCGGACGCCGGCGCGGGAGCCTCGATGGCCGACACCGCGGTCCCGACCGCGTCCGGTGCGGACCTTGCGTGGACCACCCCTTCGGACTGGGTCGTCAAGCCGCCGGCCCCGATGCGCAAGGCGACGTTCGGGGTGCCCGCGGGCGGCTCGCAGGCCGAGCTCTCCGTGACCGCGTTCCCCGGCGACGTCGGGGGCGACCTGGCGAACGTCAACCGCTGGAGGGGCCAGATCGGG
>DASRSJ010000264.1:0-5472 GCA_035656555.1 Opitutaceae bacterium | reverse complement strand
AAATTTGATCCGCCTGCCGATTGTCCACGTTCTGTTGTTCATAGGGAAATGTGTTTTCTGGGTTCTGGCCGTCCGCCGATTAGCTGCTGGCGAGAGCGGTCACGCGCTCGTGCCTCGGGTTTCTTGCCACGAGCCGGGCGCGCGGGGCGCGGACGGCGGGAGTCTGTATAGCCAGGGCCGGGGCGGCATGGGTCGCCTCGGCCGCCTGGCCGACGAGCCTTAGGAGCTGCTGGAGGGTTTCCCGCAGGGTGGCGGCCTGGCTGCTGAGCTCCTCGGAGGCGCTGGCGCTCTCCTCGGCCGCGGCGGCGTTCTGCTGCGTCACCTGGTCCATCTGGCTGACGGCAGTCGAAATCTGGCCGATGCCGGTCTTCTGCTCAGTCGAGTCGGAGGCGATGGTCGCCACGAGCTCGCTCATCCTGCGGGCCTTCTCGACGATCTCGGCAAGGCGGTCTGATACCTGGCGGCTGATTGAGACGCCCCTCAGGCTCTTCTGGATCGAATCCTCGATCTTGTCGGCCGTCTCGCGGGCTGCCGTCGCGCTTCTCTGCGCAAGGGAGCGGACCTCGTCGGCGACGACGGCGAAGCCGGACCCGGCCTCTCCGGCGCGGGCTGCCTCGACCGCGGCGTTTAGCGCCAGCAGGTTCGTCTGGAAGGCGATCTCGTCGATCGTCTTCGTGATCTTGGCGATGTTGTCGCCGGAGATCTTGATAGCGTCCATGGCCGCGGTCATCGCGGACACGTCGACCGCGCCCGCCTCGGCGGCGGCGCGGGTCTCCGTGGCCAGGGTCTTCGTCTCCTGGGCGTGCTCCGCGTTGCTGGAGGTCATCGAGGAGACCTGCTCCAGGGAGGCGCTCGTCTCCTCAAGGGAGGCGGCCTGCTCGCTGGCGCCCTCGGCCAGCGTCTGGCTGGTGGAGGCGACCTGGCGGGCGGATTCCGCGACCTCGTTGCTGTTGACGCCCAGGAGGGCGGCCAGGGCGCGGATCTGCGCTGAAATGGAGCGGCTAAGGAAGAAGCCGAGCGTCATGGCGGCCGCTATGCCGGCGATGGAGCCGAGGAGCGTGGCGCGCCTGATCCTCTGGATCCTCGTCGCGAAGTCGGCCTCGAGGGTCTGGGTCGTGGCGAGGTCGAAGTGGCGGACCTGCTCCACGACGCCGTCGATCTCGTCGGTCGTCGCGCGGTCGATGCCGCGGACCTTGCGGTCAACGACCTCGGAGGGGTTCGCCAGGGAGGCGTCGAAGCTCTTGAGGGCCTCGCGGTAGCGCTCACCGAGGCTCGCGTGGTCGGAAAGGGTCTTGGCGACCGGGGCGGTATCGATCCCGGAGCCGGCCAGGAGCGCCTTCAGCTCGCCGAGGTTCCTCTGGGTGGATGCCTCGTCGGCCTCGAACGCGTGGAAGTACTTCTTGTAGTCGTCCGGGTTCTTGCCGCGGAGGATGACATCCTTGAACTCCTGGACCTGCTTCTTGAAGGTCACCTGCGCCGAACGGGCGCGGTCCACGGCCTGTGTCACGAACTGCCCGCGTGTCCTCGTCTGGGAGATGATCGAGGCCGAGTCCACCATGGCGCGGCTCATCCCGAGGTATCCGATCGCTCCGACGGCGGCCGTGATGGCCGAGACGGCGAGGAATCCACTGACGAGTTTTTTTCCGAGGGTCATCGAGTTTTGTGGCGCTGAATCTGGGTGTCTGGTTTCAGCAGTGAACACGGCTCGTTCGGGCCCATTCTGGAATCAGGAAACCCGCGTTCCCTGTCGGTAATGTCACCCTCGCTCCTGTCCGTGATTCACCGGACAGGCCGCCCGGGGCGGGGTCGCGTCCCTGGCGATCCCGCATGGAAAGGCGGCGAAGAGGTTGCTCACATCTTTCCAATCGGAACCCCGGGACGGTGGCCCCACTCACAAAGACTTCACATTTTACGCGAGCGGGTACCCCGCAGGGGCTTAGGCCTCCACGAGGCCGTGGCGGATCGCGTAGCGCACCATCTCTGCGCGCGTGCTGCAGCCGAGCTTCTGGACGAGCCGGGCCCGGTAGGTCTCGGCCGTCCTGACGCTGACGTTCATCTGCGCCGCGATCTGCTTGTAGCTCAGGCCCTCGGCGAAACCGCGCAGCACCTGGCGCTCGCGGTCGGCGAGCTTGGCGGGCTTAACCGCGGCCTGGGAGTCGGACTCGCTCCACATGGAGCGGGCGATCGCGTCGGCCGCGGCGGGTGAGAAGTACGAGCGCCCCGACATGACCATCGGGATGGCCCGCAGGAACTCCTCGGCCGCGTCCTCCTTGCGCACGAAGCCGTCGGCGCCGGCGCGGGCGATCTCGCTCGCGACGCCGCCGCTGCCGCTGCCGGAGAGGACAAGGATCTTGATCGCGGGCCACGCGCGGCGGATTTCTGTCGCGAGCCGCGTGCCGTGCTGGTCGGGGAGGTTCAGGTCGAGGACGACCAGGTCGGGCTGCTCGCGCCTCACGAGGGCGAAGCCCTCGTGGGCCGTGCCGGCCTCGCCGGTCATGTGCATCGTGCCCTTCTCGGAGGCGAGGAGGGCGCGCAGCCCGTCCCTCAGGAGCTTGTGGTCGTCGATGACGACGATCCGCACCGGCGCCTTGGGTGTCCAGAAGGGTTCGGGCTCCTGGGTGAGATTGGTCTGCATGGGTTTTTTGGTGTTCTGGCTCAAAGGAAGCCGTGGCCGTCCTGATAGGCCACGAAGTAGATGCGGAAGGTGGTGCCGCGGCCCTGCTCGCTCGACATGCGAAGTGCGGCGCCGTGGTCCTTGACGATGCGCTGGATGACCGCGAGGCCGAGGCCGCTGCCCTGGCCCTTGGTGGTGAAGAAGGGCTCAAAGACGCGCTGCTGCGTGGCGCTGTCCATGCCGTGGCCCGTGTCGCTGACCGTTAGGCGCACGTAGCGTCCGCTGGCGAGCGCGATCGACGGGTCGGCGTAGGCCTTGTCGATCACGACCGCGTCGACCCTGACCTCGAGGCGTCCGCCGAGCTCCATCGCGTGGACGGCATTGCCGAGAAGGTTGCTTAGGACCTGGTGGAGCTGGATCGGGCTCGCCATGACCCAGCAGCCCTCAAGCGGCAGGTCGGCCACGACCTCGAGCTCGGAGGGCCACGAGGGGCGCATCAACTGGATGACCTCGTTCGCGATTGCCGCCACCTGCACGAGCTTGCGCTCGGAGTTCTGCTGGCGGCTGAACTGGAGGATCTGCTGCGCCAGGTACTTGGCCTGGCCGAGGGCGAGCTCCACCTGGTGGATGGAGTCCTGCACCTCAAGCTCCTGGCTCTCGAGCTTCGCGATGCCGAGGTGGACGTTGATGACGGTCAGGATGTTGTTGAAGTCATGGGCGATCTCGCCGGCCAGCAGACCCAGGGCGCTCAGCTTGGAGGTCTTGTTCAATTCCTCCTCAAGGTGGTGGCGGACCTTTTCGGCCTCCTTGCGCTCCGTGATGTCGCGCACGATCAGCACGCTGCGCACCTGGTTGTCCTCGGCCACGAATTCGCGCCCGGTGGCCTCGATCCAGCGCCAGGAACCGCTCCTGTGGCGATGGCGGCAGGTGCCCTGGCCCTCGGGAAGGTCGAAGAGCGCCTTCATCTGGGTCAGGTCGTCGGGGTGGATCCTCTCGAAGATGCTGGTGTGGAGGAGCTCCTCGACCGTGTAGCCGAGGACGTTGCGCACGTTGGCGCTCACGTAGAGGATGCCGCCGTCCCGGGTCGTCTCGACGATCACGTCGACGGAGTTCTCAAGCAGCAGCCGGAAGCGCTCCGGCGTGCGGCTGTGGCCCGACGGATCGCCGGCTGGCCGCGCGAGGTCCTGGGGGGACGGTAGGGAAGGGGCTGACAGGGACTTAGTCTTCATTATTTCTGGAAAGATGTTTGGGCCCTCAGGCGTTCGTGCGGCCCTGCAGGAGGATGCCGCGGACGTGGTGGAGGTTCTCCTTGGTCACGAAGGCCGCGGCCCCGGCCTCGGTCGCGATGCGCCGCAGCGCGTGGAAGTCGTACGTGGAGACGATGACGATCGTCGCAGCCGGCCGGATCTCGGAGATGGCGCGGGTGGCCTCGAAGCCGCCGATCCCGGGCATGCGCAGGTCCATCGTCACCCAGTCGGGCTGGAAGAGGGCGGCCTGGTCCACGGCCTCGGTGCCGGTCGAGCACTCGCAGACGACATCGTCGGGTGTGCCGACGATCTGGCGGATCATCTTCCGCATGCCTGGGTGGTCATCTACGATCATGAGTTTCATGCAATGTGTGGTTGGGAGGATCACTGTACGTGATTTCCACCGCCGCGCCTATTCGGGGGACCCCCGATATTGGCCTAGGTAGTTGTCCCTAGAATTTCGCGGCCCCTTGGGCCGCCCTGCCCGGGCGCGCTAGAGCGCGGAGCGGTTCTCCAGGGCGAAGCGCAGCAGGCTGTGGCTTCCCTGGAGACTTAATTTGCCTGAAATATTGGCCCTGTGGGCCTCTATAGTCCTCTGGCTTACAAAGAGTTCCGCGGCTATCTCGCGACTGGTCTTCTTCTGCGCGATGAGCTTCAAAACCCGCATCTCACCCTTGGTCAGGTCATCGAGGCCGGGCTTCCTGGCGGCCAGGGCCTCGGCCCGGTCGCGTCGCTTCACCAGATAGTAGGATATCGTGGGGCTTAGGTAGTGCTCGCCCACGGCCACCGCCGTGATGCAGCTCACGATGTCCTGGATGGCGTTGTCCTTGAGCACGAACCCGAAGACGCCCAGATCCATCGCCCTGTCGAACGTGTCCTGGTCGTTGTGCATCGTGAGTATCGCGATCTTCGTCGGGCCCTCCCTCGACTGCAGCTGGCCCGCAACCTCGAGCCCCGTCATCCCGGGCAGGCTGACGTCGAGGACCGCCACGTCGGGCTTGAGCTTGCGGATCATCGCCAGGGCCGTCGGTCCGTCCCCGGCCTCTCCCACGATCTCAAACCGGCTCTGGCCCTCGAGCAGGCTGCGCATTCCCTTCCGGAAGAGCGGGTGGTCGTCGACTATCAGGACTTTGATGGCTCCTGCCATGACGCAGGGGAGCCTGCCCGGTGACCGCAGCCTTGGCCAGAGCGAACGGCGGAAACCCCGTCCGTGGAACTACGTCGCCTCGGAGGAGCGGGGCATCAGGATGTCGATCCGGGTTCCCTTGCCGGGCAGGGACGTGATCTCGAGCGTGCCCTTCAGGATGCGCACCCGCTCCGTGATGCTGCTTAGCCCGAGCCCGCCGGAGGGCAGGGGGGACGCCGATCCCGTGGCGACGAAGCCCTCGCCGTCGTCCTCGATCCAGAGGCGCACGTGATGGAGGTCGCGCTCCAGGCCGACCTTGGCCGTCGCCGCCTTCGAGTGCTTCAGGATGTTGCTGAGCGTCTCCTGGGCCACGCGGTAGAGGTGCGAGGCGTCGTCCGGGTTGAAGAGGTCGTCCACGGGGTCGAGCCTGCGGGTGATGGAAAGGAGGCTGTTCTGCGCCGCGCCGTCGAACATGGACTCGAGCG
>DASRSJ010000263.1:0-11753 GCA_035656555.1 Opitutaceae bacterium | reverse complement strand
TGCATGATGATCGAGGTCTCGACGCCGACGATGTCGTCGCGGCGATGCACCATGTCGCGCCACCAGCACTCGCGGATGTTGCGCTTCAGTTCGACGCCCAGCGGGCCGTAATCGAAAAAGCCGTTGAGGCCGCCGTAGATCTCGGAGGACTGAAAGATGAACCCGCGGCGCTTACAGAGCGCAACGAGCGTTTCCATCGTGACGGCGGGGGGGTTGGTATCGGACATAGCCGTCGATACATACCCGCCGGGACCCGCCCCGGTCAATTCCCGGCTTAGCGGCCTCTATCCGAGGAGATCGGCAAGCCCGGCTTTGAGGATCGGCCCGGCTGAATTGTAGTGGTCGAGGCCTGCAAAGGTGCCGGACTTGATCGTGAGGCCCTTGAAGGGCCTGTCCTTGAGCTGTTTCTCGAGGAGCCCCAGGTCGCCAAGCATCGAGGGTGACTCGCTCTCGCCCACACCGAGGTAAAGACTCGCTTCCAAGCCCGCCTGCTTGTCACGCAGCTTCGAGGCAATGCCCAGGACACTGCGCTTGTCCCACCAGATGGACGGCGCGCTCGCCAGGGCGAGGTCGAAGAATGGCTCCTTCTGGAAGAGGGCGTAGAGAACCATGAGCGAGCCCAGGGAATGGCCGGCCACGACGCGCCTGGTCGACTTGACCGAATATTTGGCGGCCACCTCCTTCCAGAGGGTGCCCGTGAGATACGATAAAAACTTGTCGGCGCCGCCGCTGAGAGGCTCCTCCTCGCCGCTGGTCGGCGTGTAGTCGCGCCCGCGGTAGTTTCCGGGTTCGCCGAAGCTGGCGCCGTATCCCACCCCGACCATGACGGTCGGGGGAATCCTGCCCTCCTCGGCGAGCGACCGGCTCGCGTGCACGCCGGCGTCGAAGAAGAAGTCCCCGTCCATCAGGAAGACGACGGGATGCGGCCCCTTGCCCTTCGGCAGGTCGACGTAGATCTGGTAGCTCGTCCCCGTTTCCTTGGAGTGGGAGGTGAATGCGGCCTTCGCCTTTGTCATCTCGGGTTTCGCGGGCATGGCTTTAGTCCAAGGTCGCCGGTTCTACCGCGGGCGCAACTGCGCGGGCCTTCATGTCGGGCAGGAACCAGGTCAGCAGCCCGATCAGCGGCAGGTACCCGCACACCTCGAAGACGAAGCTGATGCTCGTCATGTCAGCCAGCTTGCCGAGGGTCGCAGAAGCGATGCCGCCGAGGCCGAAGGCCACGCCGAAGAAGAGGCCGGCGATCGTGCCGACCTTGCCGGGGACGAGTTCCTGGGCGAAGACGAGTATCGCCGGGAACGCCGAGGCCAGGATGAAGCCGATAAAGACCGTGAGGACCACGGTGGGCACGAGGCCGACGTGCGGCAGGGCGAGCGTGAAGGGTGCGACGCCGAGGATCGAGGCCCAGATCACGTACTTGCGCCCGAAGCGGTCTCCCAGGGCGCCACCCGCGATCGTGCCGGCGGCGACGGCGAACATGAAGATGAAGAGTAGGTACTGGGAGAACTGCACGGAGACCCCGAACTTCTGGATCAGGAAGAACGTGTAGTAGTTCGTGAGGCTTACCAAGTAGAAGTACTTCGAGAACATCAGCATCACGAGGACCGCGAGGGCCATGATCACCTTGCCGCGGGGCAGGGTGCTCGCGGCCGCGGGCTGGGCACTCTTCTTCTGGCGGTCCATGTGGCCCACGTACCAGCGGCCGACCTGCGTCAGCAGGATGATGCCGCAGAAGGCCAGGCCCGTGAACCACAGGATCGAGGCCTGCCCGTGGCGGACGATGATGAGCGCGGCCAGGAGCGGGCCGAGCGAGGAGCCGAAGTTGCCGCCCGTCTGGAAGACCGCCTGCGCGAAACCCTTCCGGGTGCCGGCCGCCATATGAGCGACTCGGGAGGCTTCCGGGTGGAAGATGGCCGAGCCCATCCCGACCAGGACGGCCGAGATCAGGATCATGTGATAAGTGGAGGCCCTGGAGAGGAGAGCCAGGCCCACGAGCGTGATCCCCATGCCGGTCGCCAGGGAGAAGGGCTTGGGATGGCGGTCGGTGTACTGCCCGACCACCGGCTGGAGGACCGACGCCGTCAGCTGGAAGCTGAACGTGATGAAGCCGATCTGCGTGAAGGTGAGTCCAAAAGATTGCTTGAGAATGGGATAAATCGAGGGGATCAGCGCCTGGAGCGTGTCGTTGATCATGTGCCCGGCGCAGAGCGCGAGCAGTATGCCCATGACGGTCCTGGTTTCCCTTTCCTGGCCAGCCGGGGCCTTTGCGATGTCGCTTTGCACCCAACCTAGCTATTGGGCTTCGGGCTCGCTGCAACCCAATGGATCAGTCCAAGGGCGGCCTCGGCCGATACGCCACCGGCGGCGGAGTAAGGCCGCAGCGCCTCGCGAAGCGCGCCGATTCCGCCCGCGAGCGAAGCCCCAGCTTCCTCATGATGTTGAAGCGGTGCTTCTCGACCGTCTCCGGCGAAAGCTTCAGCTGGGTCGCGATCTCGGCATCGGACAAGGGCTCGCCGACGAGGCCCAGGATCGTCTGCTCACGGTCGGTCAGCACCTTGTCGAAGGCGACCGGGTTCCTGCTGTGGGCGCGCCTGGCCTCGGTGAACGGCTTGGGGAAGTAGGTCGAGCCGCCCTCAATCGCCTGGATGGCGAGGCTCAGCTCCGCGACCGTGTTCGTCGACTTGTCGATGAAGCCCTGGACGGCGGCCTGCTCGATGCGGCAGAGCGTGTACTCGTCAAAGTATGAGGAGATGACGAGCGTCTTGATGAGGGCCCGCTTGCGCCGGAGGGTCTTAAGGACGTCCAAGCCGTCCATGTCCGGCAGGTGTATGTCCAGGACAAGGAGATCGGGATAGGCCGTCGGCACGACACTCAGGGCCTCCTTGCCCGTGCCCGCCTCGCCGACCACGTCGTGGCCCAGGTCGGCCGTGCAGGCCTTGCGAAGGACGTCCCTGAACAGTCGCTCGTCCTCGACGATAACAATCTTCATTGGGGAGCGGAGGCTGCTCCGGCCATCCCCAATGGGAAGCGCACTGCCTACCGGAATCCCGGTAAGGGCCGTCTTCCTAGTGCGTGTAGAACGCTTCCTGGATTTTCTTCGGATCACGGGTGCGCGTGAGCGCGAGCATGAGGAGTATCCGGGCCTTCTGCGGATTGAGCTCGTCGGCGGCGACGAAGCCCAGGCCGTCGTCGTCCATCTCGACGTTGCGCTCGACGATCCCTCCGCCCGTGCGCGAGCTGCGGACGACGCAGACGCCGGCGCGGGCGGCGGACGCCGACGCCCCGAGCGCTGCGGCGCCCAGGTTGCCGTTGCCGACGCCCGCGATCACGAGGCCCTTGGCGCCGGCCCGAACGGCGGCATCGATGAGCTCCCGGCCCATGCCCGCGTGGGCGTAGATGATGTCCACTTTGGGAAGGAGGCCCAACTTCGGTACCTCGAACGAGGCCGCCGAGGTGTGGAGTCGAAGCGGCTTTCCGTAGAAGTGGACGCGCCCGGAGCTCACGAGTCCCGCGAGGCCCCGGTGGGTGCTCTGGAATGTGCCTACCTGCGTCGTGTTCGTCTTCGCGACCTCGCGTGCGAAGTGGATCTCGTCGTTCGCGACGACGAGGACGCCGCGTCCCCTGGCCTCCGGATGCGCGGCGACCGCGACCGCGTTGTAGAGGTTCATCGGCCCGTCCGCGCTGATGGCGGTCGCCGGGCGCATCGCGCCGACCAGGACGACGGGCTTCTGGCTTCGGATGACAAGGTTAAGGAAATACGCCGTCTCCTCCATCGTGTCTGTGCCGTGGGTGACGACGACCCCGGCGACGTCCTTCCTGCGCAGGGCCGCCTCGGCATGGAGGGCCAGCTCGCGCCACACCTCCTCGCCCATGTCCTGGCTGCCGATGCTTGCGATCAGGCGCGCGTCGAGCTTCGCCAGCTTCTCGATGCCGGGTGCGGCCTTAAGAAGCCGCTCAACAGGAATGACGGCCGCCTTGTAACCCTTGGACGAGCGCGCCTTGCCGGCCCCCGCGATCGTGCCGCCAGTGGCAAGGACCGTGACGCCCGGGCGGGCGCCCGGCTTCATGGGAGTCGTCGTGGCCATGGCCTATCCATGCCCGAGCTTTCGGCGGCTGTCTAGCCGCCGGCGGCGTTCACGGCTTGGGATGGTGCAGAAAGAAATCCAGCATGAGCTCGTTCGCGCTGATGCTCATGGCCGTCTTGCCCGCCGTCTTCGCCCATCCCGGGTCCGTCCGGTGGCCTGGCCAGGTGTGACCGCCGTGGGCGATCACGAAAGCCTCGACGGCGGTGCCGTCCGTGCCGCCGTGGTAGGCGATGCGGATGATAGTGACGCCGTCGTCGAGCGGCGAAGGCGGGTCCTGTGTGACGCTGGGCGTCGGGTCGCATTGGTCCCTGCGCACCCAGTACGCGACCGAGTCGTTGACGGACATCAGGCTCCGGCCGTCGTAGGGCTCGCCTGCAAAGTGGAGCAGCGGGTCGTCGGTGCCGTTGAAGGAGATCAGCGACACAGGGTGCTTGGGGTGGTAGCGGCCGGAGAGCGACTCGCCGAGGAGGCCGGAGACCGGTGCGATGGCGGCGATGCGATCGGACAGGCGGCAGGCGAGCGTGTAGCAGAAGATCGCGCCATTTGAGCTGCCCGTGGCGTAGACGCGGCGAGGATCGACGCGCTGTTCCGTTCCGATCTGGTCGATCATCGCGGAGACGAACGCCACGTCGTCGGACCTTGCCGCGGCAAGCGAGTCGGGGTCGCTGATGCCGCCGTTCCAGTGCTTGCCGAGCCCATCGGGGAACGCGGCGATGAAGTCCTTCGCCCGTGCGACTTCCGTCATCCCGATCTGCTCCTGCATGATGGCGCCGGTGTTGCCGGAGCCGTGGAAGACAAAGACGAGCGGCAGCGCGACCTTGGGGTCGCGCCCCTCGGGAAGCACCAGCAGATAGTGGCGTGCGCTGCCGACGACCACCGTCCTGTCGAGGGGGCCGCCTGACGAGGCCGGCGCCAGGAAAACGCCTGCGATCGCCAGGATCACAACCCCCGCGACGCGGCGGATCGGGTGGGTGGGGGCCATGGAAGCCGACCATGGGAGCGCGCGGGTCCCCTGTCTAGCTGTCCGTGGCTTGACGCACGGGGGGCTTTGGGGCGTGTTCCAAGCTGGATGGCCCCCACACTCCTCGTCCTCGCAGCCGGAATGGGCTCCCGCTACGGCGGCCTAAAGCAGATCGATCCCGTGGGCCCGTCGGGCGAGACGGTGCTGGACTACGGCGTCTACGATGCGATCCGCGCGGGCTTCGCGCGCGTCGTCTTCGTGATAAGGCGGGAGTTCGAGGAAGAGTTCCGCACCAAGGTCACGGCCAAGTATTCCGGGAAGATCAAGGTCGACTTCGTGTTTCAGTCCACCGGCGACCTGCCGGGGGGATTCAGCGTCCCGGCGGGGCGCGAGAAGCCTTGGGGGACGGGGCACGCCGTCTGGTGCGCCCGGACCGCGGTCAGGGAGCCCTTCGCCGTCATCAACGCCGACGACTTCTACGGCGCCTCCTCCTATGCCCGGCTGGCCGTGTTCCTGGGCGGGGCGCTCGCCTCGCAGTTCGCGATCGTGGGATTCAAGCTCTCGAACACGCTTTCCGAGAACGGCACGGTCTCACGCGGCATCTGCCGCGAGAACGGCCGGTTCCTGGCTTCGATCCGCGAGGACAAGTCGATCGCCCGGACGGATGTCGGCCCCGGGGGCCGCCTGAGCGGGGAGGAGAGGGTCTCGATGAACTTCTGGGGCTTCACGCCGGACGTCTTCTCAGGCCTCGACCAGGGGCTGCGGTCATTCCTCGCGGCCGCGGGGTCGGATCCCAAGGCCGAGTTCTACCTGCCCTCCGCCATCTCCGACATGATCAAGGCGGGATCGGCCACGGTAGAGGTCATCCCCAGCGCGGAGTCCTGGTTCGGGATCACCTACAAGGAGGACAAGCTCCGAGTGACTTCGGCGATCGAGTCACTCGTGAAGGCCGGGACTTACCCGGCGAAACTCTTCTAGGGCGGCGGCTCGGGCGGGTTGCTTCACTTCTTTGCCGGCACCCCGAAGGCCAAGGCGATTCCGATCGCCGCGCCCGCACCTATTCCGACCGCGGCATTTTTCGTTGCAGCGCCGATGGCCGTGCCGACCCCGATGCCGATTGCGAGCCACACCGGGCTGAACCTGCTGCCGCCGCCATTGGGTTGGTCGCTCACGGGACAAAATCTGACAACAATCCCGCGACTAGTCGATGGGTTAGGATTTCCCTTATTTGAAGTCCTTTGGGCATTTGAATGGACAGCGGATCACGTTTGTCCGCCGTCTGCGCCCAGTGAGCCGAACCTTATTAGGCCGCGTTCCTTGCGAGCAGCAGGCGCACGCCCTCGATCGGTGCCTCGGTGACCCTTCCCAAGGGGAACGGCGCCTCCTTCGACAGGACTGCGTAGGAGAAGGCGTTGTTGAGGATGTGGCCGCTCACACCGGCGCGGAAATTCTCGGGCAGCTTTCCCGGGAATAGCTGGCCCGTGACGGAGACGGCGAGCGCGAGGAGATGGCGGACCGATGCTGTGACGGCTTCCGCCGCAGCTGCGTCGCCGCTGATCGCGAGGCGCAGGACATCGGGTGCCAGTGCCGCTACGCCGTTGTTCGTCGCCGGGTCGCCGTAGAAGTATCCCGACACCGCGCCCGAGGTGCTTTGCCCGGTGCGCTCGCGCACCAGGGCACCCAGGCCCGAGGCGGGCGCCCAGCCCTGCAGCTCCAGGAGTGCTCGGCCGATGGCGCGGCGCCCGAGGTCATATCCGCTTCCCTCGTCGCCGAAGCGCCAGCCGATGCCGCCCGCATAGTGAGTCGACCCATCAGGGGCCCTTGCGGCGACGAAGGATCCGGTTCCGGCGTGGATCACGATTCCGGGCGCTCCCTGGGTTGCGAGTTCAAGGACGGGAACCGAGTCGTCGGCCGTCGCGACATGCCCGAAGCCCACTAGGCCTTCTCCGAAATTCTTCCAAAACGAGCGGCTGCCGGCCATGCAGAGCATTGTGGCCGATATCTCGGCGCCCGGCCCGAGCTTCCGGACGGCTTCCAGCACCCCGAGAGCGATCTCGGAGGCGCGTTCCTGGCCCATCAGGCTCGGGCTGCATCCCGGGCCCGTATGGCGGGCCGCGACTTCGCCCGACGGGTCGACCAGGATGCATTCCATCTTCGTTCCGCCGCCGTCGACCCCGATTTTCCAGGCCATGGGTCAGGCCAGCTGGCGGCTGAGGCGCGTCTTGTACCGGGCGCCGACCTCGCGGTTGAACTCGATGGCGCCGGGCGTGTTCTGGCTGCGAAGGACGGGAACGGCGTGGCCGTTCGCCTTCAGCCACTCGATCACAAAAAGCATGAGCCAGTTGAGGATCGACGTGCCTACGAAGGTCGAAGTGGGGCCGCTGAACGATCCGTCTCCAAGGTCGACGATCGCGTCACCCGTCACGCCGCCGTTGTCGAAGACGAAGTCCGAGACTTCGAAGAGCCTCTTGCCCGAGGGGTGCTGCGAGGTCGTCCCGCGCGACATCTCCATGCAGGTGAGGGCGACGACCGTGAGGCCCTTGGACTTCGCGTAGAGGGCGACGTCGACCGGAGAGGCGTTCTTTCCGGAGTTCGAGATCACGATCACGACCTCGCCCGGCAGGAGTTGGTACTGCCGGTCGTAGCGGGCGACAAGCTTCTCGCCGTAGCCCGCCAGGTTCTCGATGAATCCGTTCGTCGGGTCGATGATGCCGGAGACGCAGACGAGCCCTCCCGCGCGCCCGATGATCTCCCGGGAAATCACCTCGCTGTGCCCGCTGCCGAATGTGTGGAGGATGCCGCCCTTGGCGATCGAGGCGCCGATCAGCGGCGCCACCTTAGCGATCACGGGGGCGTTCACCGCGCGGGCCGTGGCGAGGAAGGCGAGCGACTGGTCGTAGTATTTGTCCGAGAGGGTGGGCATGGTCGGGCGGGGTTACTTGCGCGTGGCCTCCCAGCGGCCGTAGATGCCGCAGGGCAGGATCTTGCCGTCGCGCTTGATCGGGAGGCCGACCTCGCCCGCGGCGATGGAGCCGGGGACGTCGCGCATCAGCTGGGAGAGGAGGTTCGCGACCACGGTCGGCGAGAGGCGCGCCGTGTAGGCGTTAATGAGGAAAAAGAGCGGGGTGTCGGTGAGGACCGCGCGGCATTCCTGGAGGAGTTCCCACAGGTGGTCCTCGAGCTTCCAGAGTTCGCCGGTGCTCCCCCGGCCGTAGGTCGGCGGATCCATGATGATGGCGTCGTACTTGCGCCCGCGCTTCACCTCGCGCTTCACAAACTTCAGGCAGTCATCGGCGATGAAGCGGATCGGCTTGTCGGCCAGGCCGCTGAGCACCGCATTCTCCCTGCACCACTTGACCATGCCCTCCGCCGCGTCCACGTGGCACACCGAGGCTCCGGCCGCGGCCGCCGCGCAGGTGGCCGCGCCCGTGTAGCCGAAGAGGTTCAACACGCTGACCGAGCGGCCCGCGCCCTTGATCGTCGAGTGTATCCAGTCCCAGTTGACGGCCTGCTCCGGGAAGAGTCCGGTGTGCTTGAAGGAGGTCGGCTTGATCTTGAAGGTGAGGCCGAGCGCCTCGTACCTGACCTCCCACTGCTCCGGCAGCTCCTTCTTGTACTCCCAGCGGCCGCCGCCGGCCTCGCTCCTGTGATAGAACCCGTCCCAGTCCTTCCAGGGTGCGCCGGGGCCCGCATCCTGACGCGGCCAGATGACCTGAGGGTCCGGCCTCACGAGCGTGTAGGCGCCCCACTTCTCCTGCTTCATGCCCTCGCCGCAGTCGATCAGCTGGTACTCTCGCCATTTTTCGGCGACTAGAAGCGGAGGTCGTTGAACGGCAATGGGCATCGCGTCGGGTTCGCCCCGAGGCAATCGGCCGCGGGGATGCATGTAAAGACGCGAGCCGCGAGTCGCCCGATGAAATTTCGAACTCGGCGTTTGACTGCGGGTCGCACAGGAGGTCCCATTCCAACCCTCCCGAAAGATCGGGACAAAATTTCACAACAGATGATGAACAAATCCATTCGCTCCCTCTTTGCCCGGATTAGTCTGTGCGCGGCCCTTTTTGCAGCCGCGCGGGCGAGCGCCGACGTGGTCGAGATCACGAACGGCACCCGTTTGGTCGGCAAGGTGACGAAGATCCACGGCGGAGTGGTGACCCTCGACACGGAGTATGCCGGCGAGATCAACATCAAGCAGATCCTGGTCACCAAGATCACGACGGATCACGCGGTGGCCGTGCGTTTTGCGGACGGCACGGGCCTGATCGGCACCATCTCCACCCCGACCCCCGACAAGGTTAAGGTCACGGGCGCCAACAACACGGTCAACGTGCCCGTCGGCAACATCGCCGCCACGTGGAGCGCCGGCGAGGAGGACCCGGATGTCGTGGCCCTGCGCCGCAAGTGGAGCTACGAGGCCAATGCCGACCTCGGCGGCGAGAACGGCACCCAGAGGCAGTTCTCAACGGCCCTGGGCTACCGCGCCAAGCTCGTTGGGCCGCTCGACACCTTCCAGTACTACGCGAACTACGCCCGCCAGGAGACCAACGACCAGGTGTCCGCCGACCAGTTCAAGGCCGGCGTGGACTACGCGGACCTCTTCACGGCGACGACCTCGTGGTACGTCCGCGACGAGGGCGGCTTTGACAGGGTCAACGACATCACCCTCTACGACGTGGCCGCCGGCGGTCTCGGATACGACTTCATCAAGCTGAAGGACGAGGCGTTCACGGGGCGCGCCGGTCTCTCCTACCGCTACGACGAGTACACCGCGCCTACACCCTCGCTCAGCTCGCTCGGCGCGGACTTCGAGCTCGAGTACATGCTCAAGGTCAAGAACTCGCAGTTCACCGACAAGATCACCTTCGTCCCGGCGTTCCAGGACCTCGGCAACTACATCGTGACCCACGAGGCGGCCTTCACGGTGCCGATCGACAAGTCGCTCTGGAAGCTGAGCATGGGCGTCACGAACAACTACAACAGCCGCCCGGTCGCGGGCGTCGACAGGCTGGACACGCTCTACTTCACCCGTCTCGTCCTCGCCTGGGGCGAGGGGAGCAAGTAGCCCTCAGGTCCCGTAGAGGCGGTCCCCGAAGTCGCCGAGGCCGGGGAGGATGTACTTCTTCTCGTTGAGAGTCCGGTCGAGGACGCCGACGTGGACCGAGGCGTCGGGGTGCCTCCTGGCAACCTCGGCGACGCCTTCCGGCGCCGCGATGATGCAGACCAGCCTCGGTGCCACGGCCCCGTGCTGCTTCACGACTTCGATCGCCTGGGCGGCGGAGCCGCCGGTCGCGAGCATCGGGTCGACGACAAAGACGCGCCTGCCCTCGAGGGGGGGCAGCTTGCAGTAGTAGTTTCTGGCGACCGCGGTCACGTGGTCGCGCTCGAGTCCGACGTAGCCCACGCTGACGTCGGGGAAGATGTCCATGAACGGCTGCACCATCGAGACGCCGGCCCGCAGGATCGCGACGACGACGATAGGCTGGTGGGCGAGGACCTTGCCCTTCATGGGCTCGAGCGGGGTCTCGATCGCCTTTTCCTCCGTGTGGAGGTCATGGGTCGCGTCGATCGCCAGCATCAGCGTCAATTGGTAGGCGAGGGCGCGGAAGGTCGCGGGCTTCGTCGTCTTGTCACGCAGGTGCGTGATGATGTGGTCCCCAAGGGGATGCTTCAGTACTCGCAACATGGCGTGCTAGAGGAGGTCCCTCTGGACCTTTCGCTCAAGGAAATTCTCAAACTCCCTGCGCAGTCCCTTCTCCTTGCCGCGAAGCCCGGGCATGAGGGGAAGCCAGTTGTAGATTTCCTCCCGCAGGTGCCTGGGCATCACCGGCGGCATCTCGCGCACCCGGTCGAAGGCCCGGACGACGGCCGCGGCGATCTCGTCGCACATGCGCTGGGCGTCCGCCGAGCTGTGCTGGCCCGCGAGGCGGATCACCTCGTCGAGCTTGCGGTGGCGCTTCTTCAGGATGGCCTTGTAAGCCCCGAGGCCGTCAATGGAGAGGACGGCAGTCCTTGGGTAAAAGTTCGCCATGGGGTTCCACTGTGGAACCCGGCCGCCCGCGCCGCGCCGGTCGCTCCTCAGGATTACCGCCGGTATGTCGGCGAACTTCGCGATCATGAACTCTGCGAGCGTGCCGCTGTCGAGGTCGGGGCCGTCGAAGCTGAACAGGGCCAGGTCGCAGCCCGCTAGGGCGCGGATGTGGTGGTCGCGCACGGCCCTCGGCGCCTTGCCGCGCGGGTCGAAGTCCTGGGGCAGCGCGCAGAGGTAGCGGCCATGCGACTTCTCATAGATGGCCTCCGCGAGGTACGCGTTGCCGATCAGGTGCTTGAGGTCGAAAAGCTCGCCCGCGAAGAAGACGGTTAAGCTACGCATCTTTTTCTTCATGGGCGCGTGGAAAACTAAGCCGGGAACGCGATACGCGGACAATTCAATTCAGCCTGCCTCACGGCTGGAGGGTCACGGTGTGCCTCGTCGGGCCCGGAAGGAAAGGTGTCGGGTCGCCGCGAACCCAGGCCTCGTGCCCCGCCCCGAAGAACGGCGAGAGGGGGTTTGAGTTCTGGCCGCCGGGCATGTGCATGATCCCGGACTCCTCGTGGCCCGGCGACACCACGTAGCGCTCCGACGCGCCGAACGCGGTGTCGGCGACGCGCGGCATGTACGAATCCCCGGGAAGCTCGTCCTCCGGCATGCTCAGCCAGCGGCCGATCCAGTG
>DASRSJ010000262.1:0-8288 GCA_035656555.1 Opitutaceae bacterium | reverse complement strand
CAGCCGCTGTTGGACGAGAGAACCACCCCGTGGGCGCCCTGCAGCTTGATGGAGGGAGTTGCCAAGGTTCCCTTGACCCCGAACTGGGCGAGACCCGGGCCCGAGGCCCTGACGAGCACCGTGACGGGGGCCGACCCGCCGATCACGAAGCCGGCCGTCGAGCTGGTGCCCGCGTCGACATGCATAAGGTTCGAGAAGTTCAGGAGCGAGTTGCCCATGACGAGCGAGTTGAGGGCAGTAGGTACGCCGAGGGACACGAGCGTGAACGTGCCCGACTGGGTTGCACCTGCGTTGGTTGCGACGAAGGTGCCCCCGCTCACGCTCGTGAACGTGAGGGCGACGGATTCGGCGCCCTCGGTAAGCGTGCCCGTGTTGGCGCCGGTGTTGGCGTAGGAATAGGGCGCCGGCGCGTAGAGTGTGTTCGACGTGCTGATGCTGTAGTCCATGCCATTTACGGACAGCATGTCGGAGATCGTGCCGTCGCCGTTTGCTCCTCCCGTGCTGGACGTGATGGTACCGTTGAGGATCGTGTTCCCGATAACCGAGGCCGGAGCCAGGCCCTGGGCGTTGGCTGTCGCTGCCGCGAGGAGGAGGCCGGCGATTGCCGGTATGAGTTTGAAGGATTTCATGATGATTGCGTTTTGATTGTTCGGTTTGTTTTACGACGTGATGGCGCCGTTCATTCCCGCGGGATAGAACAGGCCGCTTGACGCGTTGGCTGCGCCGTAGACGACGTTGAGCACCTGCCGGGTTGTGCGGCTGAAGGCGATGCTGTTGGAGTCCGCGGGCACGATGTTGGCCGCGGACCCGCTGACGACGCCCTGGTCATCTTGCGCACCGGAAAGGGTCGCGCGCAGCGCCGATATTGCGGCGGCGGCATTCTGGGTCGAGCTGCCGAGCTGGTAGAGAAGCAGTCTGACCTCGGACGCATGATAGGCCTCCACGGCCATGATTCCTGCCGCCGCGCTGAGGTAGTCCTTGTTCGAGATGAGACCGGCAGCGCCGTGGTAGGCCGTGACGCCGACATCTTCGAAGATGAACGAGCCTATGAGGAAGGCTGTCTCGCTCGCAAAGGGATCGAAGCCCGATCCCAGGCCCGCAGCCATCGCGGCGGCTGCGAAACTGTTCTGGAGATCGATCGCCGGACGGGCGACCGGGGTGCCCCCCGCGGCGGTGATGGCCGTCCTGAGGAAGGCGACGTGGTTTCGCTCGTCCTCGGCGATCTCCATCGCGTAGGCCTGGATTGCGGGAGTCGCAAAGGGGACCATCGCGTTCGACTTCACGGTGACGCCTCCGGCGGTGCCGCTTCCCGTGATGCCAATGTTGGAAGCTGTGATGCTCTGGCCCGTCGTGGCGTAGGTATAGAACTCGGCCTCGAGGTACTCGAGGTTGAGGGCGAAGTTGAGGACGGCCAAGTCGGTGGGATTCGCGGCCGCGCTGTCCGCAAATGCGGCTACAGCCTTACTGCTGAACATGCCGAGGGAGCCGATGCCGAGTGCGCCGAGGCCCATCTTTCCGAGGGCTGAGCGGCGGCTCATGGATGTGTTGAGGGTTCTAACTCCGGGAGGAGTGGCGGGGTTTGTTTCTTTCATGGTGATGTCCCTTTATATTTTGTTTCTGGAGGCGTTCCCGAGGGCAGGGTGCCCTCGGTGCGGCTTCCGTTTGTGTCCATTCGCGCGACATCCGTGGCGCGGACTCACAAATCTCGCTTTATTTTCAGCCTGCATTTTAGGCAGGAACCGCCCTGTGCAAGAGCGGTCCGTTTAGGCCTGCCAGATTAATGCGATTTGCAAGACGAGTGCTCTGTTGTAACCAACAAAAGGATACGAGAGGCCTTTGCACCGCCGGCGCCCCGCCTCATAGACCTACTGGCTGATGAGGACGATCGGGCCCTGGGGGGAGGGGGACCCGCCCTTGCGCTCGAGGCTGACGGCGAACTTCGCTATCGAGTCCACGGGCTTGTCCGCCTTGAAGACGATGTGGGCCTCCCCAGTCTTCGGATCGACGACGAAGGTGCCCGCGCTGACAGGGGAGGGGTACTTCGCGTCGATCACCCAAAGCTGGTAGTCCTTCTCGCTGGCCAGAGCCGGCAGCTTGGAGACCGTCAGCACGCCGCGCTCGCGTGTCGGATCCCAGACCGCGACGGCGACCGCTGCGGGTGTGTTGCCAAGCATGGAGGCAAGGGTGGAGATCTTGTACTTAGCCAGGTCGCCCTCGTCCTTCAGCTTCGCGGTCAGCGTCTCGACGTTCAGGCTCGCGGAGGCGAGTTGCTGCTTCGTGGCCGCAAGCTGCGAGCGGGCCTGCTCGAGCTCCTGCGAGGCCACCTGTTGCTGCTCCTGCATCGACGCGAATTCCTGGCGCGACATCGAGTACTTCCGCCCGGCCCAGATCGTGGCGACGCTCAGGCACGCGGCCGCAAGCCACGGCACCCAGGTCGGAAAGTGGATGATGTTATGCCCGGCGGCCGGGGCGCCGGCGCCGATGTCCGACTTCGCCGACGCGAGGACGCGGGCTTTCAAGGCCTCCGGCGGCGTGGCCTCGGGCGCCATGTGGGCGAGACCGGAGGAGGCATGGCGAAGGTCGGCCACGAGCTTCTTGAGCTCGGGGTTGGCGGCCATCTCGGCGACGAAGGAGTCCCTCTCCGGGCCCTCGAGCAGGTCGAGCGCGTGGAGCGAGGCGAGCTCCTCTTGGCGTTCGTCGATCATAGGCGGGTCGCGAGCATGTCGCGCAGTTTCATCAGTCCCCTGCGAATACGGGCCTTCACGGTGCCGATCGGCTCACTCAATTTCTCGGCAATCTCCTTCTGGGTCATGCCGGAGAAGAATGCGAGCTCAAGGGCCTTCTGCTGCTCGCTCGGCAGCTCCGCGAGCGCCGTGCGAACGACCGCAGCGCGGTCGCCGAGATCGGCCTTGTCGAGGCCGGCCATCGAGCCGATGTCCTCGTCGTAGCCCAGGTCGTCCGGGATCGACTCGCCAAGGAGCCGGGCGCGGTTGGCGCGGCTGCGCAGCCTGTCGATCGAGCGGTTTCTTGTCAGCGTGACGGCCCACGAGAACGCGGCTCCCTTGGAAGCGTCAAAGGTGGAGGCGTTTTCCCAGAGCGACATGAAGACGTCGTGCACCACGTCCTGGGCCTCGGCCGAGTCGTTCAGGATATGCCGTGCCGTCGCAAAGAGGGGCCGGGAGAGCCTGTCATAGAGCTCCGCCAGCGCGTCACGGTCGCCTCCGGCCATCCTCTTTATGAGCGAGGCGTTCGCCTTGGCGCGGTCCTCGGCAGAGTCTGGCTCCTCGGACGAAGTCATCCGGCTAAACAGCGGAAGCCCAAATTCTGGCGCTTCTGATTCGCACCAGCCGAGAGAAAATGGGTACAGGGGTATGGCAAGGGACATTCTTCTGTACCCAAACTACGCTTACGGTTCCCTCTGGGATGCAGATGATTGGCATCGGATTGTCTCGGAACCGTGGGCCTTCTGCATCCAACCTGCGGCCTCAGAGCTGCACCGGAAGGCCGATCTCGATGATCTGGGAAGGCGGGATATTGTAGTAGTCCTTGGCAGGCCGGGCGTTGCGTATGAGGAAGCTGTAGAAGCTCTTCTCCCATTCCCACATTCCGGTGCTGCCCCCGGTCATGACCATCTCGCGGCTGAAAAAGTAGGTGGCTGACTGGGAATTGATCGTAAGGCCGGACTCCTTCACGAGGCCGACGAGCTCCGTCACGTCCGGAGACTCCATGTAGCCGTAGTGCCCCGTCGCGCGCCAGACACCCTCGCCAATGTCCCGCAGCTGCAGGCGGCTCGCCTTCGGGGCGGTGGGCCGGTCCTCCGTCACGATGCTCAGGAGGACGACGATCTTGTGCAGGCACCGGTTCGCCTTCACGTGGTGCAGGAGCGCCAGAGGCGTGCCCTTCGGCGAGCCGACCATGAAGACTGCCGCGCCCGAGACGCGCACGACGTACTTGCTGCGCGCGATGGTCGTGAGCTCCTCCTCGGTCACGTTGCCGCCGTAGACGCGCTCGAAAACGACATTCCTTCCGGTCTTCCAGGTGTGCATGACCGCGAGGATAAGGCCGGCGATGACGAGGGGGTACCAGCCGCCCTCCGCGATCTTGCGCGCGTTGGCGCCGAAGAAGCCGAGGTCAATGACCAGGAAAACGGCGCAGATCGGGCCCGCGACCCAGAGGGGCCACTTCCAGTTGCGGCGCGCGACGATGAAGTAGGCGCCGCTCGTGATGGCCATGGTGCCTGTGACGGCGATGCCGTAGGCGGAGGCGAGGCGGTCGGCGGAGCCGAAAAGAAGCACCGTCGCAATGCAGCCGATGGCGAGCAGGATGTTGACGAAGGGAACGTAGATCTGGCCCGAATGGCCGGCGCTCGTGTGGTTGATCTTAAGGCGCGGGAAGTAGCCGAGCTGGATCGCCTGGCGGGAGAGGGAATAGGCGCCAGAGATCAAGGCCTGGCTGGCGATGATCGCCGCGATGATCGAGAGGCCCGTCAGGATCGCGCGCATCGTCCCCTCGGGAGCCATGGCGAAGAAGGGGTTGTCGACCGACTTCGGGTGCACGTAGAGGTACGCGACCTGACCGAAGTAGTTAAGGACGAGCCCGGGGAAGGCCACTCCGTACCAGGCGATGGTGATCGCCCGGCGCCCGAAATGGCCCATGTCGGCGTAGAGCGCTTCGGCGCCCGTGATGGCGAGGACGATGGAGCCCAGGAGGGCGGCCACGGCGCCGGGCGGGTGGTGCAAAAGCCTCAGCCCATACATCGGGTTGATGGCGTTTAACACGTAGGGAGCCTTGATGACGTAGTAGCCGCCCATGATCCCCAGCGCCACGAACCAGACCAGCATGATGGGCCCGAAGACAGCGCCTATCTCCATCGTGCCCCTCTTCTGGAACCAGAAGAGGAGGGCCAGGATCACGCAAGCGAGCCAGGGCACGTAGCGCTCGTATCCGGGCCCTATGGAGTTGAGTCCCTCGGCCGCGCCGAGAACGGAAATCGCAGGCGTGATGATACCATCTCCAAAGAGGAGCGCCGCGCCGATTAGTATGATGACGACCGCAACACCCAGGCCCTTCCTCGACTTGGGTCTGCGGGGGGCATTCTCGCGGTGGGCGTGTATCAGGGCCAGGAGGGCGAAGATGCCTCCCTCGCCGTGGTTGTCGGCTTTCGTGATGAAGCCGAGGTACTTCACGCTCACGACCAGCACGAGGGACCAGAAGATAAGGGAGAGGATGCCCAGCATGCCGTCGGCCTTCGAGCCGTCCGGCAAATTAGAGATACACTCGTTCATCGTGTACAACGGGCTCGTGCCGATGTCCCCAAAAACGACGCCGAGGGCGCCGAGACAGAGTGCTGCTTTAACCCCGGAGGCGGATCCGGATTCGTTGGAGTGGGACATCAGAGGGGGTTAGGGCAGATCCCGGGCATTTGAGCGGTTTTGCAGCCCGAAGCTCCCTTTGGCATGCAAATCTCCCGGCTGCGGGACGGGGTTCCCCTCGCTTGGAATTGGTTGCGCACGAAGACCTAAAGAAGGAGTGGCAACGCCCCCGATGGCAAGCCCTTCGGGATCGGTGCAATTGGCCCGACACGGATTTTGGGAATAACTTGTCGCATATAGGACTTGTCTTAACAAACGAGTTAACGACGCTCCCGACCCAATGAACACGGCATGTGCGGCAATCAGCTCGCTCGCGGCTCTTCTGGCTCTCGCCGGGAGCGCGTGCGTGCTCAGGGCGCAGGAGGCCGCGGACATGGACTCGGTGCTTCGCCAGAGCGTCGAGCAGTTCAGCGTCCAGGGCCAGGAGGCCAGGACGGTCCTTGAGGGGCTCGGCGCAGCTTATCACTTCCCGATGATCGTCGACCCGGACGTCCAAGGCCTCGTCACCTTCGAGGTCCACAACGCGCCGGTCGCGACGGTCATGGACGCCATCTGCCAGCCCAGGGGCTGGAGCTGGGAGGTCTCGGAGCAGGGCTACCTCGCAGTCCGCAGGTTCGTGACGCGCATCTACCCCGTCGACTACCTGCAGATGACCCAGACGGGTTCCAGCTCGGCGAGCGTGAACCTGAGTGAGTCAAATGCACCCACGGCCTCGGGCACCCAGGCCGGGCTGAGCGTCCCGCAGGCAAGCGCATCCTCCGGGCAGGCAGGCGGATCAACGAGCTCCAGCGGAGGGACCTCGACCCTCAGTGTCGGCCAGCAGAACGACACCGATTTCTGGGGAAGGCTGGAGTCCGACCTGAAGGGAATGGTCGGCGAGGGGGAGACCCTGATTGTGAACCGCTTCGCAGGCCTCGTGCAGATCCGCGGATCGCTGAAGACGCACGCCGTCGTGGCGAACTACCTGGACCGCGTGCTGCAAAGGGTGGGGCGCCAGGCGCGCATCTCAGTTAAGGTCCTGGAGGTCGAGCTCAACGACCAGTCGAAGGCGGGCATCGACTGGTCCCTGGCAAGCGCCTCCCTCGGCCGCCTGGCGAATACCGCCGTCGGCCTCTCCGCCGTGTCCGTCGCGACCAGCTCGGTCGCCCAGGTGGGCTCGGTGACGCTCAATCCGCCCACCTTTAGCGGGACAATCGGGATCGGCGGAGTCCAGGCCGCGATTAGCGCCCTCTCGGAACAGGGGACGGTTCGCGTCGAGTCGAAGCCCGAAGTTTCGGCCCTCAATAACCAAACGGCCTTTGTGCAGGTAAGCGAGGACCAGCCCTTCTTCAGCCGCACAAGCACGACGACCATCAACGCCGGGGGCGTGTCGCAGGCAGGAACGCAGCCGATCGTGAACACCAACTACGCGCAGAGCACCGTGTCGTTTGGCAACCTGCTGGAGATCACGGTGCAGATATCGGACGACCTCAGCACCAAGCTGTCGCTCTCGCCGGCCATGACCGAGCTGAAAGGGACGGTGACCTCCCCCGACGGCCAGGAAACGGCGCCCATCACGGACACGAAGAGGGCCAGGACCACGGTCACCTTGAGGAACCACGAGACCGCCGTCGTCGGCGGCTTCATCACCGAGACGACCGCGAGGGACAAGCGAGGCGTCCCGGGCCTGGGAAGTGTTCCTTTGATTGGCGGCGCCTTCTCGACAAATGCCACCGCCCACACGCGCACGGAGCTCGTCTTCCTCGTCACCGTGAATGTCGATGAACCGAAAACGGCCTCGCCGATTGATGCCGACCTGCCTCGGTCCCTCCCGGCGCGCGGATCCCTGCCGGCCGTGTCGGGACATGTCCAGAGGATCGATGGGCTCGGGACGACGTCATGACCGGTGCGACACAGCTTCCCGGCTTCGTTGCCGACCCCCTGGACGCCCACATCGGGGAGGCCCTTGCGGCCGCGGGCATTTCCGAGAGGCAGATCGCGTCTGCCCGCGGGTTTCACCGGGAGGTGGAGGGGCGCCAGCCCTTTAGCCGCACCGTCGTCGACCTCGGCCTCGCGATGGACGACGCCGTCGCTCGCTGGATAGCCGCGTTCCACGGCTGGCGTTACCTCCCGCGCGAGGATCTGAAGGTGCGCCAAGGCGCCCACAAGGTGCTGGCCGAGTCGATCGCCCGCACCCGCCATGCGCTGGTCCTCTGCAGGGACGGCAGCCGAGTGACGGTCGCGGTCGCGGACCCCACCGCGCCGCAGTTCGCCCAGGTGCGCTTCGCCCTTGAGGGCTTCGATGTCGAGTGGGTCGTCTCCCCGCAGGCTGACATAGCGGCGCGGGTGGCCGAGTCGTATGCCTCGAGCCTCGAGATCCGGGAAAACGAGATGGAGCGCTTTGTCGAGGAGATGATCCGCGAGGCGGCGCACACGCGCGGGCTCTCGGACATCCACTGCATCCCGGAGGACCGAAGCTGCGACATCCGCTGGCGCATCGACGGGGACCTGGTCCCGTGGGGAACGCTTCCGGGGTCCATGAAGGACACGATCTGTGCGCAGCTGAAGCTGTCCTCGACAAGGGGCTCGGACGGACGCTCGCGCTCCTCCATGTCGGCGGGCGGCCTCGACGTCGCAAACCGACTGGACGCCCAGGATGCGTCCTCGACAAGGGAGTACGGCAGCAAGCGCGTCTCTCTGCGCTACTCCGTCATCCCGGCCATCAACGGAGAGAGCATCGTGATCCGCATCCTGGACCAGAGCGCCCAGGTGGGCTCGCTCGAGGACCTGGGGATGCTCCCGGACACCGCGATGAGGTTCCGCGCGGAATTGAAGAAGCCAAACGGCATCCTTCTCGTGTCCGGCCCCACGGGGCACGGCAAGAGCACCACGCTGGCCGCCGCGGTCCCGTGGCTCGACTCGCGCAACAAGAGGGTC
>DASRSJ010000261.1:0-2825 GCA_035656555.1 Opitutaceae bacterium | reverse complement strand
GCCGATTCCCATCAGGGCGACCTTGTCGCCCTCTTTGACGGATCCGGCGTCAACGGCAGCGCTGAGGGTCGCTGGGAGCGACACAGAGCCCATGTTGCCCATGGTCTCGAAGGTCGAGAAGTCCTTCGCAACGTCGAGTTTCAGCGTCTCGTAGAGGCGCCTCCTGTGGGCGCTGCCGACTTGGTGGCATATGGCGCGGTCGACGTTCTCGGGATTCAGGCCCGTCAGCGCGCTGAACTCGTCCCAGGTCTCCTTTGCGAGATTCACGCCCGCCTCGAGCATGCGCTCCGAGTCCGTCTGCATGGCGAGGCCGCCCTGCGCCGCAGTGTTACCCTGGCAAAGCTCGCTGTGCTCCGTGGCGGAGCGGCAGATGCCGCCGAGGATCCGGTGGGGCCTGCCCTTGACCAAGTCCCGGTGGCAAATGACGGCCGCGACCGCGCCGCAGCCGATCGTCAGGTTCGCGAAGTAGGGCTTGATCGAGTTGCGGTCGAAGGGACCGGAAAGGAGCGTCCTGACTGTCTCCTCGACAAGGGGCCTGCCGTTCTCGCCCGCGGCCACGAGCGCGCACTTGATCTGCCCGCTCTCGATCAGGCCCGCGGCAACGACGATGGAATTGAGGAAGCCCAGGCAGGCATTGGAGACGTCGAAGACCTGCGTCGAGGCCGGCAGTCCGATCTTGTGGTGGGCGAACGAGGCCGAGGCGGGCTCAAGCATGTCGCGCGACACCGCCGCATGAATGAAGAGACCGATGTCCTCGCGCCGAACGCCGGAGATCCCAAGGACCGCCCTGCCCGCAGCGGCGCTGGCGTCGGAGGGAAGCGTCCCGTCGGGCCACACCCGGCGCTCGCGGATGCCCGTCATGAGCTCAAGGCGGCCGAACGGAAGCTTCAGGCGCTCATAGAGCGGGCGAAGCTGCTCCTCGATCTGCGCGGAGGTCCACACCTCCTGGGGGTGCGCCACGGCGATAGACTCGAGGCAGACGTTGTTGAAGCGCATGGGCCGGTCAGCGCTAGGGCCTCATCGCGAGGCGGATCACGTCTTTGTCGAAGAAGTTCGAGCCAAGGCCGGCGTCGACCGTGAGCGTCGTGCCGTTAAGTCCGCTGCTCCGGGGGCTAAGGAGAAACAGTGCGGCGTTCGCAACCTCCTGCGTGTCCAGGTTCCTTTTCCTGAAGGTGAGCTTCTCCGCGTAGAGGTAGCTCTCGAGATAGCCGGGGATGCCCGCGGAGGCGCTGGTCTTCAGCGGGCCCGAGCCTACGACGTTGAAGCGGACCTCGGAGTGGGCGCTGAAGGACTTGGCGAGGAAGCGCGACGAGGACTCGAGCGCGGCCTTCACGGGCCCCATGTAGCCGTAGTTGTCCGGAGTGACGAGGAGCGACGATATGCCGATCGTGACGACGGACGCGTCCTTTGCCAGGTGCGGCGAGAATGCGCGGGCCGCCTCGACGAGCGAAAACGCCGAGACAGCCGCCGACTGCAGGAAGTCTTTGCGCTTCGTGTTCTGGAAGGCCTGGAGGCCGTCGGAGTAGTTTGCGAACGCGATCGAATGGACGATCCCGTGCACAGGCGCGTTCAGGAGCGCGGCCACGTCCTTCGCCAGAGTGTCGACGGCGCCCTCCTGCTCGACGTCGCAGATGAACACGGGCCTGTCGCCGAGAAGCGCCTCCAGTGACTTCTTCCTGGCCTCCGAGCGCACACTGTAAACGACGCGCGCGCCCTCCGTCTCAAGCGACTTGCCGACGGCCCAGGCGACACTGCGGCGGTTGGCCACGCCGAAAACGACGAAATTCCGGCCCTCGAGCCCGAGGAAGCTCATGCGTGGGCCTCCGGCGTTTTCCATGCGACCGAGAACTCGACGTTCAGGATGCGGGTGTCCCCGCGCTTGACTGAGCCGGCCATAATGAAGAATCCCGCCATCGTGTCCTTCTTCTTCACGTCGATCGTCACCGTGTCGCCCGGATAGACGGGGCTGCGGAACCTGACGTCGGAGATCTTCACAAGGAGCGGCACGCCGTCCTTCTGGCCCTGGTCGGCCAGAGCCTTTGAAAGATAGAGGGCGCCCGTCTGGAAGACGGACTCGCAGAGGAGGACGCCGGGCGTGATCGGCGCGCCGGGATAGTGCCCGCCGTAGAAGTCCTCGTCCGCCCTCCACGTCCGCTTGGCCACGATGCCGTCGGCCGTCTCGGAGATGATCTCGTCGACAAAGAGGAACGGCGGGCGGTGCGGGATCCTGCGCAGGATCTCCTCGGAGGCGTGGCTCATGCGGCCCTCCCCTGCCTCTGGGCACACACGTAGCGGTCGACCTTGTTGGCGGTTATGACGCCGTAGTTGATGGTGCCGAGCCAGCCCGACATGATGATCCCGACGCTTCCCGCGTGGTAGAGGCCTGGAAGCTGCTCGGAGAGATCCATGGAGACCTTGAGCCCCTCGAACTTCGTCCCGAATGAGGTCCCGCCAAAATGCGTCGTGTAGCGCTCGATCGTCCTCGGCGTCGCGGCCTCCTTCCAGTCGATTTTCCCGCGCACGCCCGGCACGTATTTCTCCAGCGCCGTGATGGATTCCTCGATCAGGCGCTCCTTCTCGGCGGCGTACTCGGCCTCGGACAACCCGTTCCAGTCGGCGTACTGGCCGTTGATCGAGGCGACGACCGTATAGCGGTCGGAGCCCGGTCGTGTGTCCGGATAGTAGACGGAGAAGGTGCGGCTGGTCGTGTTCCTGTCTGTCAGCTCGGTGCTGCTGAACTCCGGGCTCTCGGAGGTGAAGACCAGGTCGCCGATGTGCGGGATGGACTCTCCCTTTCGGATGCCGAGGTAGACCTGGCAGGAGCT
>DASRSJ010000260.1:0-12340 GCA_035656555.1 Opitutaceae bacterium | reverse complement strand
CGAGAAACGGTAAAAGGCTCAATTCATCTCCTTATTTTAAGCTTTGAGGCGACGACAGTGAAGGAAGGGAAGGGATGTTCTTTTATCCAGAGAACCATAAGGAGCTGCTTATCAATGTGCTAAGGATTGGTAAAGTTATGACATAAGTTCTGATTTTTCACCTTGCTATACCCTACTATTTTAATGTGCATTAGATATATAACTTTCAGGCCAGCCAACCCACCAGGGAGCCATCAAATCACCATCCATTTCGCTTCGTCCGACCCGCTCACGGGAGGCCCGAAGCATCAGGAAATCCTACAGCATGAATCACCCAACCCTGTATAAGACCCTTCGCTCAATCGCGATACTCGCCGTCGCCTCCACCGCGACACTCCGCGCCGACGAAGGCGACGAGATTAAGGAACTGCACGCGGAGATAAAGGCGCTCGAGCAGAAGCTCGCCGCCATCGAACAAAGGGAGGCAAGCCGCGACTTGGCTGTGTCCCAGGCCACGCAGCCGGCGCAGGCCGCCGTGATTCAGGCGCCCGCGGTCCCGACCAGCAAGATCACCGTGGACGACACGGGCTTCAACTTCTCCTCCGCAGACGGATCGACGTTCATCAACCTTCACGGACTCGTGCAGGGAGACAGCCGCTGGTTCTTCGACAATCACGGGATCGCGAACAACAACACCTTCGTGGTCCGCCGGGCCCGCCTGATCTACGAGGGTGCCTTCGACAAGATATTCACGTACCAGATCGTCCCTGAGTTCGGCGGAGGCGGGACCGGCACCTCCAACGCTCCTGTGATCTATGACGCCAACCTCGGGATCGCCGTCACGCCCGAATTCCAGCTGAGGGTTGGCAAGTTCAAGTCCCCAGTGGGCCTTGAGCTGCTCCAGAATGACGCCATACTGCTGTTCAATGAGCGCTCGCTGGCGACGAACCTCGTCGCCTCGCGCGACGTCGGAATCCTAGGCGGCGGGTCGATCGGCGGCTCACTGCTCAACTACACCGCGGGCGTCGTCAACGGCAGTGCCGACAACGCCTACACGAACAACACCGACACCGACAACAACAAGGACTTCGTCGGGAGGGTGTTCCTCAAGCCCTTCTCGGGCAACGCTGACTCGGTTCTGTCCAACCTGGGATTTGGCGTTGGCGCAAGCGCGGGACTTCAGAACAAGACCGGCAGCCTGACGAGCGGGTACAAGACAGATGGGCAGCAGAGCTTCTTCACCTACCGCAGCACGGTCGTGCCCGAGGGTTCCGACTGGCGGGTCTCGCCCCAGGCGAACTTCTACCGCGGGGCATTCAGCGCCGAGGCCGAGTACACGGTTTCGGCCGTCACCGCCCTCCAGGCCACGTCCAAGGAGGAGATCCGCAACAAGGGTTGGCAGGCCTCCATCGGTTACGTGCTGACCGGCGAGAAGGACTCCTACAACGGCTTCACACCGAAGAACAAGTTCAACTGGGAGGCCGGCACCTGGGGCGCCTTCCAGGTTGGACTCCGTGTCGCGAACCTGAAGATCGACAGCGACGCCTTCCCTATCTTCGCGGACCCGGGCGCGTCGGCCAGCGAGGCAACGTCCTACGGAGCCAGCCTGAACTGGTTCCTCAGCAAGGCCATTCGCGTGTCGTTCGACGCCGTCCAGACTGACTTCGAGAGGGCCCCAGGCGCCAAGACGACAACAAACGCCCTGATTGGCGGAAATGAGCAGGCGTTCCTGACCCGCTTCCAGGTCGGCTTCTAAACCATCCCCCAGTTCGACCTTTAGCCAGCCGCTGACCGTCCGCGGCTGGCTTTTCATTTTCAGGGTCCAAACTGGCCCCAAGTCAGGCCCATCCCGCCCCTAATACGTCACAAGCGGCCACTGTTGGGTTTCCAGCCCGTGGATAATGCACGATCCCTCACGGCGCCGCTTCCGCAGTACCCACGGGCGGCATACCCTAACATGACCCGTACCAAGATCCTGCTGTTCCTCGCGAGCGCCGCCACCGCGTGCGCCCAATACGTCCCGCCGTCGCCCCCGGCCCCAGTTCCCGGAGCCATCGACGCCTTTATTCCCGCCTCCAATCCCGGCCTGAAAGGGTGGGACATTGGCATCAACGAGAGGCTCCGCAGCGAGGACAAGTCGGATGCCGGAACGACCCATGCCGGCTCGAACTACGATTTCTCGTCAAAATCACCCACCGACAACAGCAACGACTACTGGCTCACACGGCTGATGCCCCGCGTGGGCTATACGGATGCCTGGTTTTCGGCCGTAATCGAGGCGCGCTCCAGCTACTCGCTCAGTGACGACCGGTACACCGGCACGGCGGCGGGAAAGAACCTCGCGGAGAACGACGGACCCTTCCAGCTCCAGATGGCCTATCTCTCGTTCGGCAACCTCAAGCAGTTCCCGGTGACGGTAAAGGTCGGCCGGCAGGAACTCGCGTACGGCGAGGGCCGGCTGGTCGGAAACGCCCTCTGGCTCAACATCCCCCACACCTTCGACGCCGTTAAGATCCGCTACGAGGACTCGTTCTTCGGCGTCGATCTCTTCGCGGCGAACCTCGTCTACTTGGATGCAGACCACTTCGAGACGGGCAATTCCCAGGACACGCTTTCCGGCGCCTACTTCAATTTTCCAGGCGTCTCCAAGGACAACGTCACCGAGCTCTACGCGTTTGCGCGAAATGTCTCGCGCGGGATACTCACCGACGACTGGACCGGCGTCCCGGCACCCTTCCGCTTCACCGCGCCCCAGGACACCTACACCATCGGCTACCGCACGAAGACAAAGCCCGGGGCAACGCCCCCCTGGGACTACGGCATCGAAGCCATGTGGCAGGTGGGAGACCGCACCGCGGTCTTCCCTGCGACGGCGATCGCTGCGGCGAAGGCCGCCCCCCGCCTTGGCCAGGACGCATGGGCCTTCATACTGCAGGGCGGCTACACCTTCAGGGACGCCTGGCTGAAGCCGCGGCTCGCGCTCATTGTGAGCTGCGCCTCAGGCGACAGGAACTCGTCTGACAAGGACAGCGAGACGTTCCAGAATCTGCTGCCGTCGAACCACGGGCTCTACGGGGCCATGGACCTCTCGAGCCTCCAAAATATCGAGGACTACCGGGTCTCCTTTTCGGCGAAGCCCACGAAGACGACCAGCCTCGCGATCGACTATCACCAGCAGTACCTCGAGAACACCCACGACTTCTGGTACAATGTGGCCGGCGTTCCGAGGAACACCCCGGGCGCCACGCCGGGCAGCGGCAAGGGCTTCGGTATAAATCCGACTTACAGTGACAACATCGGCCAGGAGGCCGATCTCGTCGGCGGCTGGACACCGGCCAAGGGAGTCCTGCTCGAGGCCGGGTACGGCCACCTGTTCCGCGGTGACTACATAAAGGAGTCGTTCCGCGCGGTTGGCTCGAGGGATGCGGATTATTTCTACGTCCAGGCCACGCTGAACCTTTAATAGGTAGGTTCGGCGCCTGGTTCGCGGGCAATTTCGCTCGCGAACTCCACACATGGGTCCAAGAAAGGGCCCATGACCCCACGAATACCCCTCATTGTATTGCTGCTCGCTGTCGGTGTGCTCGGCAACGCCCGCGCCGACGAGCCGGGCTTCGCGCTTCACGATGGAGACAGGGTTGTCTTCTACGGAGACAGCATCACCCAGGCCGGAGGCTATTGTACCATGGTCGAGGAATACGCCCGCTCACGTTTTCCCAAGTGGGATCTTCGCTTCTACAACGCAGGCGTGGGTGGTGACACGGTGCAGGGCGGGTGGGCCGGGAAGGCCGACTTGCGCGTCGACCGCGACGTTATCAGCCTCAAGCCCACGGTCGTCACGATCATGCTCGGTATGAACGACGGAGGCTACCGGGCCCTCGACAAGGAGACACTGGAAACGTTTGTGCATGGATACCGCACAATTGTGGACAAGATAAGGGCCGCACTTCCCGGCGTGCGAATCTACTTCATCCGGACCTCACCCTTCGATGACGTGACCCGCGATCCCCAGTTCGGAAAGGGTTATGACGACGTTCTTCGCACGATGGACGATTCCATCTCGAAAATAGCCGCCGAAGACCACCTCGAGATCGTGGATTTTGACAAGGCAGTGAACGACGGGCTTGCGGCGGTGTGGTCCCAGAACAGGGACCTTGCCAGGCAGATCCTCCCCGACCGGGTGCATCCCAATCCCGCAGGGCACATGGTGATGGGCGCCGCCCTGCTTCGCGCCTGGCACGCTCCGGCCCTGGTCACGCATGTCGAAATCGATGCTGGCGCTGGACAGCTCACCAAGGCAGAGAATGCCACGGTTACGGCAATCTCCGCACCAGGCGCCGTTTTCAGCTGGAAGGAAACCGACATGGCCCTCCCGCTACCTCTCGGTTTTGACGACTCCGACACAGTGCTTGCCCAGAAAGCTGGCGCCGACCTTGAGTCGCTCGACTCTGAGACGCTTGTCGTTTCCGGGCTCAAGCCCGGAAGCTATGACATAAAGGTGGATGGTGGGACCGTTGCCACCGCGGACGCTAGCCAGCTTGCCTCGGGCCTTAACCTCGCACGCTACAACACACCCATGCGCAGGCAGGCCTACCAGGTCCGCTATGGCGCGGACGACGGCAGCCAGTTCCAAAAGGTGCGGCGCCAGCTGTTCTCCGCGGCCGCAAGGGGGGAAAAGGGTCTCGAGGAGGGAACCGTGATACTGGCGACCCACGATGAAGTCCTCCAGGCGGCACGCTCCTCGCTTGTGCAGCCCACTGAGCACACCTTCAGCATTTCGCCTTCGGCCGAGTAGGACCTACTTGGAGTCCTCGAGAGCGAGGTTCTTGATCTCTCCGACGTCCACCCGACCCTCGGGAAGCGGCTTGTGCAGGAGCTTGCCGCTGTCCCGGCCGAAATATGCGGCCGCGCTCCCGGCCATCGCCGCGAGGTGTTTCGTGAAATCGTCGCCGTCCTCGCGAATGCTAAACCGAGTCTCCCATAGGAGCTTCGGCTTCTTTTCCTTCCACAGCTTCTGGAAGTCATAAGCCATGAGGACCACGAAGTAGCGCCGGTCCTCGAGCTCGGCGAGCATGTCGGCACGCCTATAGTCCTGGGGTGAATCTTTAAACTGTGCCGTCTCGGCCCACCAGGAATCGTATCCGAGCATCATGGCATTCTGCTCGTCGACCAGGTTTCGCTGGTGCTCGACCGAGGCCGACATGGACATTGCCGCTGACATCGCATTGTCGGTGTCGATCTGGTCGGGCGTCATGACCGTATAGTTGATGCTGTTTGTCTGCGCCATCTGGTTTGGTGCGCAGCTGTCGCCCGCGTTGAAACGAACCGGCTGGGGATGGTTGGCGGACATGGCCGCCTCGCTTGCGGCCTGAAGGCTCTCGCCGGCAACCGAGCTCGTCGACTTGTCCGGCACCCGCGTTGTTCCCCAGTAGACAACCACCAGTAGTTTCGTTCTTCCAGGATCCTTGCTCGAAATATAATTCTGGGAGGCCAAAGGAGCGGCGACCGTCCGGGCGACCGCCATGAAATCAAGCGGATCCTTAGATCCGGCCTCCCCGCTTCTCCACACGCCGCCCTTGGCAAAGGCAAAGGTCTCCGCGACGGGCTTGCCGTCCGCATCGCGGATTCTCATGTAATCCGCACTCGCCCTCGACTCGATTGCCACAGCCTCAACATCGGGCGCACCGGGCAAGGCCGCGTCGGCGACGGTGCATGCCGCTATGAAATTGGCGACGCACACAAGGACAGCAGTGGGATGTTTCATTGTATAGGGAAGTCCGAGGCAAAACACCGGACCCGGTCATAGCCCTTCAACTTTTGCTTCATGGCTCCTTGGATTGGCCCCTCTCGGGATGCCAATCGCCCCATATCCATTCCATCTAGGCGACGAGATTGCTGTGATCGGCCGATGACCCAAAAGACGCCTTTGATCCTGACACTGACCGCCGCCATTTGCCTGCTTCTTCCTGCATCCATGTTCGCTGAACAGGATATCAACGCGGCGCTGATCAATCTCCTGGTAAAAAAAGGGATTCTTACGGCTGATGACGTCGCGAGCCTGAAGCGGGAAGTTTCGCAGCAAGCCACCATGTCGGCGCCGGCCAGTACTTCCGCACCGATCGCCGCGGCGCCCACACAGAACTCCGAGAACGCCCGCGACGCCTCCAAGGTCGTCGTGGATAGAAGGGATGGAGCGAGCCCACTGTCCTTCAGCATCGGCTCTGCGGACTTCACCCCGTTCGGGTTCGTCGACATGATGGGCGTCTACAGGAGCACCGACGTCGGCAGTGGTATCAGCACCAATTTTTCGGGCATTCCTTATTCAAACACAAACGCGGGTCGGCTCTCGGAGACCCGCTTCAGCGCCCAGAACTCTCGCCTAGGCCTCAGAGTCGATTCGACGGTGAACGACGCGAAGGTGCTTGGCTACGTCGAGACTGATTTCCTCGGCAACGCTGCAAACACGCTCAACGTAACGAGCAATGCGGCGACGCTGCGCATGCGCCTCTATTTTGCGGACATCAAGCGGGACAATTGGGAGTTCCTCGCGGGACAGGCTTGGAGTCTTATGACTCCGGACCGAACCGGGATTGCGGTCGTTCCCGGGGACCTCTTCTACACGATGGACACGGACATCGCCTACCAGGCAGGTCTCGTATGGGCACGCCAGCCGCAAGTACGCCTGGTCTACCATGCGGGTGGCGGCCTGACAGCGGGACTTTCCCTGGAAAATCCAGATCAGTACATCGGCGGCGCGAACGGCGCGGCAGCAGTCACACTGCCATCAGGCTTCAACACCGCGGAGATCGACAATGGAACCGCGACGACCTCGCCCAACAGGGCCCCTGACGTGGTTGCCAAGGTTGCGTACGACACAAAGGTCGGAGGACTTCCCTGGCATGCAGAAGTGGCGGGAGTCTACCGCTCCTTTGAGATCAACACCTACACAGGTGGTCTCTCTCCGCAGAGCCACAACGACTTCGCAAGCGGCACCGGTGGCTCCTTCAATTTCGACCTCGGCGTAGCAAAGGATTTGAGCCTCGTGGGAACGGCTTACGTGAGCGACGGGGGAGGGCGCTACATTTTCGGCCAGTCCCCGGACTTTGTCGTAAATCCCCTCAATTCCTCGGGTGCCTACACCATCTCAACGCTCAAGTCCCAATCGTACATCGCGGGCCTGGAATGGAAGGCCGCTGAGAAGACGATGCTTTATGGATATGCCAGCACCGTGGAGATCGGGCGCCAGTATGACGCGCTTACGGGAGGAGGTTTTGTGGGCTATGGATACAGCGGCTCACCGAGCTCGCAGAACAAGACGATAAACGAACTTACCCTCGGGACAACGCAGACTCTATGGAAAGACAAGAACCACGGGGCCCTGCAGCTTTTAGGCCAGCTGTCTTATCTGGAGCGCATTCCGTGGTTCGTCGCACCGGGAGCCCCATCGAAGGCAGATGCAACAATGCTGTTCCTGGATCTGCGCTACATCTTTCCCTAGTTGGTCGCGCTCTGCGCGCCCATCTAGTGGCGCTTGAAGTACTGCACGGCGCGCTCATGTTTCTCGGCGGCCGCCCGGCTCGTGAAGGTTCCGAGGTTTCGGCGCTTTCCGGTCTTCGGATCCTTTTTGCGTGAGTACAGACGGTAGCCCCCTGCCTTGAGTTTAGAAATCATCGGTTTGGAGGAGTTGAATATCCTACCGCATTAGACCGCAGCAGAGATACCGGGTTCTAGGAAATCCTGTCTGCCAGATTGAACTCTCTCCTTTTAGGACCATTGGTAGGACATGCCCCTATCTAGCCGGCTACGGTTGCTGATCGCGGCTTTGACGTTCGCGGCTGCCCTCCCGGCTCCGGTCCATTCCCAGGAAGTCGACAAGCTCCGGATCGGGGGTTCAGACATTGAGGTCCGATTCGATGCCACGCCGGAGGCGGCGTTCAGGCAGGTGACACTCGAATGGATCACGAGGGCCGCGACCGCGGTTACTGTATACTACACCAGATTCCCCGTGAGCCACGTGGACATCTATGTTCATCCCCGCCCCGGAAAATCAGTAGGGCGTGGGACGGCTTCCGGCGAAGAAGGCGCCCATATCGACGTCGCGCTCGGAACTGGGATCTCTGCCAAGGCCCTCGCGAACGGACGCAATAACTGGCTCATGACCCATGAGATGGTCCATCTGGCGCTAAGCGGGGTCCAGGAGAGCCACCATTGGCTGGAGGAGGGCCTCGCGACCTATGTTGAGCCTATCGCAAGAGTGCGGGCCGGCGAACTGAAGGCTTCACAGGTCTGGAACGACATGGTTGAAGGTATGCCAAGCGGCGAACCCGGCGCGGGAGACGAGGGTCTCGATCACACGCCCACCTGGGGTCGGACGTACTGGGGCGGCGCAATGTTTTGCCTGGTGGCGGACGTCGAGATCAGGAAGCAAACCCACAATTCCATGGGACTGGAAACGGCGCTTCGCGCGATCGTCCAGTCAGGCGGGAACATCGAGACCGACTGGGGCATGCAGAAGGTGCTCGAGACGGGTGACAAGGCGATCGGAACCCCGATCCTCATGCCGCTCTATGAGAAGATGAAGGACGCACCCAGTCCCGTCGACCTGGCCTCCTTGTGGAAGCAGCTGGGCATCAAAGCAGGCGAGGGGACAGTGAGCTTCGATGACAAGGCACCCCTGGCGCCTGTGCGCGACGCCATCATGAGACCCTAGAAGGAGCCGTGGGGCTTAACCTTTGCAGCCAGGACCTGCCTGGCCGCGCGAAGGCCGCTGCTGAAAGCACCATGCACGGTGCCTGTTTCGATTCCGTCAGCGGTTGCCTCGCCGGCAAAGAAAAGCGTTCCTTTGACCGGCTTTGCCAACTCCCTTGATGCGTTGTCCTGGCCTGCCGCGATGAAACTGTAGGCTCCGCGGCTGTAGGGATCGTTGTTCCAGTCCCACTCCTCCGACGCCGTTACGGCGCGAATGATGCCCGATAGCGGGATCCCGAGCACCGCGGCCAGCGAGCGAATCGCGGCGGAAAGGCGCTCGCCAGGCGTAAGGCCCATGAGCGCGGTGGCATCCGGGCCGCCAGCCCAACCCACGATCGAGGTACCCGCTTTCAACGACCACCAGGTTGGCAGCCGGACTCCGGAAGAATGCACAAAGCCGAGCGGGCCTCGCTTCGGCCCCACTTTGCTCAGGACCCGCTTCCAGCCCGTCGGCGATAGGCGCAGCGCTATCCTATAGACCCGTCCCATGCCCATCTTCGAAAGGACCTTCTTCTTGCCGGCTAGAGAAGGGCGGAAGGAAACCGCGCCTTTTCCGGATCTGGCCTGAAGGACGCCGAGTGGGAGCGTGACAACGGCAACATCTGATTCCAGCTCGTGCGCCTTTTTCAGCAGGACATCCCACGTTCCCACGACCACATTTCCCTTTCTCCATGTGACGGACCTTACGACCGTGCTGGTCATCATTGTCACGCCGAGTCGCAGGCACTCTGAGACAAGGAATGAGACGACTTGGTCGTAACCGCCCGGGACCATGAATTGCTCCTCCTCGTCCATCTGCGCCCCGGCAAGCGAGCGCGCGCTGATCTTCTCCATCGGAGCAGCTTCGAAGCCCTCGACGAAGCCCTTTGCCAGGTTCCAGTTTGCAGGGGGCACGGGGTGAGGGTGCCTCCTGAAGTAATCCGCGAATGAAAGGTTTCCGGCACCACGCTCCGTTATGAGGCGAGTGACCGAGAATATCCTCCGGTCGAGGTCCCGTATCTGCGACATGCTGCCCCTCTGAGCGAGGTAATGGAGGTTGGGCACCTTTGAGACACGGATCCGGGCTTCCCGCAGCAGCCTCCAGATATCCGCGTTGCCGGCGTGAACAAACTGCGCGCCGAGCTCAAAAGGCTCAGGCCATCCCTTCGGCCTTCGCGTGAATATCCTTCCGCCCAGCCGGTCGCGGGCCTCCAAGAGTACGACCCGCCGCCTTCGCTTAGCCAGGGCACGAGCGGCCGCAAGTCCGGCGACACCTCCGCCGATAACAATCACATCCGCTTCGCTGTCCTCCGGCTTCACAGCTCCAAAGACCCGTTATTGGGCGAACCGTGCGCCCGCGCTCGCACTAGTTTTCTTGCATTCCGCAAGAACCCGACGGGCGAACTCCGGTCTATCCACGCCTCTGTAAACCCCCGAGGTAAACCGAAATCCGAAACGTCATGAGTGACGAAAACCCCAAGCCTGAAGAAAAGGACGCCAAACCCGAAGATGGGGACGCCAAAGCAAAGGATTCGGGCACAAAGGACAAGGATGCCGAGAAAAAGCCACCGGCAAAGTCGGGGCCGCCGTGGTACAAACGGCCGCTGATCGTCGGTATTCTCCTGCTGGTTCTCGCCATCTTGATCGTGGGCGGACTGATCCTCTGGAGGCATAGCCGCTCCCACGTGACCTCCGACGACGCCTATGTCGACGGGGTTCCCCAACTTGTGAGCCCGCAGGTTGCCGGTCGCGTCCTGAAGGTCCTCGTCGACGACAACCAGGACGTGACTGCGGGACAGGAGCTCGTCCAGATCGACCCGGCGGACTTCCAGTCGCGCGTCGACCAGGCGGAGGCCGCGGCGGCACAGGCAAGGGCCCAGCTCGCCGAGGCGCACGCACAGCAGACCGTATATCAGTCGCAGGTCCAGGAATCCGAGGCCTCGCTCGGCACGGCCACGGCCAACGCGACAAACGCGTCCAACCAGCTTGGTCGCTACCGGCGCCTGAAGGCTGTAAACGCAGGGGCCGTATCAGACCAGCAGATGGACAGCGCCGTCGCCGCAGACACGAGCACGTCGGCCCAGCGCCAGGCAGCGGAAAAGGCCGTGGACGCCGCAAACGCACAGCTGGGCTATTCACGGAGCATGATCCAGGCGGCCGAAGCCGGCATCGGAAGCGCCAACTCCCAGGTCGCCTTGGCGCGCCTTACGTTGTCCTACACACATGTCGTCGCCGCCATGAATGGGAGGATTGCGAACAAGACGGTCGCACCTGGAAACATCGTAGCGGCGGGCGCCCCCCTCATGGCCGTCGTGCCCAGGGATGTTTACGTCACCGCCAACCTCAAGGAGACCCAGCTAAATCACATCCAGAAGGGCCAGCCGGTGGCCATCAAGGTGGATGCCTACCCGGACCTCAAGGTGACCGGAAAGATAGACAGCGTTGAGCCCGCGAGCGGCCAGACCTTCAGCATCATTCCGGCGCAGAATGCCACGGGAAACTGGGTCAAGGTAGTGCAGCGCGTGCCGGTCAAGATCCTGTTCGACCAGATCCCCGACGATCCGAATCGCCGTCTTGCCCCTGGGATGTCGGTCGAGATATCGGCCAAGGTGCGCTGACGCCATGGCGCTCGAACGGTCAGCCGCCGGTGACCACAACCCTTGGCTGGTCGCCGTCATCGTCTCAATGGCGACCTTCATGGAGGTGCTTGATACCAGTATCGCCAACGTCTCGCTCCAGCACATTGCCGGCAGCATGGCCGCGAGCCAGGACGAGAGCACTTGGGTGCTTACGAGCTATCTCGTGAGCAATGCCGTAATCCTTCCCATAAGCGGATGGCTATCGAAAGTAATAGGCCGAAAGCGCTTCTACATGTCTTGCGTCGCCCTCTTTGGAACGAGCTCGCTGCTGTGCGGCATGGCGCCGAATCTCCCGCTCCTGATCTTCTTCCGCGTGCTGCAAGGCCTCGGGGGAGGAGGGCTGGCACCCAGCGAACAGTCGATCCTCGCCGATTCCTTCTCGCCTGCCCAGAGGGGACAGGCATTCGCCCTCTACGGCATAGCCGTGGTGGTCGCGCCAACCCTGGGGCCAACGCTTGGGGGATTCATCACCGACAGCTTTTCGTGGCGCTGGATATTCCTGATCAACGTTCCGGTCTGCATCCTTTCCCTGTTCCTCGCCGGAATGATCCTTGTCGACCCGCCCGCGGTCGTGAAGGACCGCGACGACGCCCTGAAGGACGGCATAAAGATCGATTTCCTTGGATTCATACTGGTCGCGGTGGGACTGGCCTGCCTCCAGGTGGTTCTCGACAAGGGGACCGAGGACGACTGGTTCGCGTCGGACTTCATCCTCGGCTTCGCCATCGTCTCGGCGATCTCCCTGACGGCGCTGGTAATCTGGGAACTCAACCACGAGGACCCCATCGTCGACATTCCGCTCATGAAAAATCGGAATTTCTCGTCTGCGATGGTGGTCATGTTCGTGACGGGATTTATCCTGATCAGCACGACCCAGATGCTTCCTCAATTCCTGCAGACGATCATGGGGTACACGGCAACACAGGCTGGCTTGGCACTCACGGCGGGCGGCGCCGCCACTCTCCTCATGATGCCCATCGTGGCCGGCCTCCTTA
>DASRSJ010000259.1:0-8579 GCA_035656555.1 Opitutaceae bacterium | reverse complement strand
GCGCCGGACGGGTAGTTCGTGGCCGGGTTGCCGTCGGACGGCAGGTAGATGTCGTAGCCGTAGTAGGCGTTCGGGCCGGAGGTTGAGACCTGCGTGGAACCCGCGACATAGCCGCCGTTCCAGATGAAGTTCTGCGTGACGCGGTTTGCGCCCGTGTCCTCGTTCGTCCTGGTGGCGAAGCCCTGCGTCCAGAATTCGAACTTCAGGTCCCGGGTCATCGCGTAGGTGAGGGCGAGGTAGACGTCCTGCGTCTGGTCCTTGGCGTTCACGTAGTACTCGTCGCCGTAACGGGCGAGGTAGCTGACGCGGTACGCAAGCTTGTCGCTCAGGGGCCCGCCGAAATCCAGCGTGTACTGGGGATTGCCGTAGGAGTGGCCGCTCGTCCATGTGCCAAGCGTGGCCGAGAAGTCGTAGTGGTCATGGTCGAAGTACGGCTGCTTGGAGACAAAGTTGACGTAGCCGCCCGGGCCGTTGCCCTGGGGACCGAAGACCGCCGTGCCGGGACCCTTGACGATGTCCATGGCCTCGACGCCGTTGAAGGACAGCGGAACGCTGTTACGGGAATAGGCGATCTGCTGGCCGTTCACGTAGACCTGCGCCTCGTCACCGCGGATCTGCGGGACACCGGGAATGCCGTAGTCGGCCGCGGCGTAGACGCCGGGCGAGAACTGGCCGAAATCCATGGCGTTCTTGACTTGGCGGTCGTCCATCCAGGCCTTGTTGACGCTCGAGACCGACCTCGGAATGTCGATGATGTCGCGGTCGTCACCGTAGACGCTGCTGATCGGACGCACCGTCGGGAGGATCTGCTCGCTGATCGGAACGTCGGAGACCGTGAATTTCTCAAGGGTCGTGACATTCTGCTCCTCCGCACCGGCCGCGGTGCTGGAAGTCGTGGTGGTGGTCGTTGTGGTCGTCGTCGCCGGCGGGGGCGTCGAGGACTGAGCGCGCATCTGGGTGCCCAGGGCTCCCATAATGCAGAGTAACGCTTGTCCCTTCAGGACAAGATTCTTGGTCTTTAGGTACATGTAGTTTTCTTGGTTTTTGAGGGTATAGGTTGGGCTATTTCAGCACTCCCTATGCCATGAGTCCCTATCCGGTTAAAAAATAGTCAAACCATTGCCCCTTAGGAGCTTGGATCGGACTATTGCGCTGCCGGTTGTAGTTCGGCCGGCAGCAGGTCGAACCTGACGAAACTCTCCAGCGGCATCAATTGCGGAATCAGTTTCAGATCGGCGAGGGTCTGGTCCAGCTCCAGCATGCGCTGCTTGGTCATCAGGCCCAACCTCTCCCCGGCCTCTGGCTTCCCGTAGATGATATCGTGGTCCTTCATGGCCTGGATCGAATACTCGATCAGCTCCTTCGGCATATTGTCGTTACGCTTTGCTATCTCTGCTTTTGCAGCATCGGCGTCGCCCTTCATGAACTCGTCCCAGCCCCGCAGGCTAGCCGCGATGAACCGGCGGACGGCCTCGGGATGCGCATCGATGAAGGCCTTGGTGCCGAAGATGATACGATAGGGATTATAGCCGGAATCCGCCAGCATCAGGGTCCGCGGGTGGCCGCCGCTCTTGCGGACGTAGTAGGGTTCGTCGGTGACGAAGCACTGCTGGATGAAGCTCTTGTCGGCCATGAACGAGCCGATCCCGTAGTTGAGGGGGATCTGGTTGATGGCGACGTGGTATTTCTTCCTCACGTATTCGAGCCAGTGGACGCTGGACTCAACCATGACCGTGCGGTTGTTGAGGTCCGCGAAGCCCTTCACCGGGTCCTCGTCGTGGATGAGGAGAGCCTGGGGGTCCCGTTCCATGTAGACGGCCACGATCTCGAAAGGCAGTCCCTGCTGCGACCAGACGATGACGTCGTCGCTGCGGCCCATCGCCAGGTCGATCTGTCCCGAAAGAAGGAGCTGCCCCATGGTCGGACCCGGGCCGCCCGGGATGATATTCACGTCCAGGTTGGCCGCCTTGTAGTAGCCCTTGACCAGAGCCTGGTAGAAGCCGCCGTGCTCGGCCTGGGCAAACCAGTCTGTCTGGAAGCGGACCTTGTCGGGCGCCTTCGCCGCGTCCGCCTCGGGAACGCTCGGCGGAGCGGACTTCGTGCACCCCCCGAGCACCACCGCCAGGGCCAGGGCCGAGAGCAGGGTGTGGAGGGATCGGCGTTTCATCAGGTGTCGGTCCTACTGAAGGATTCGTGCCACTTGTGAAGCGAAAGCCAACTCAAAGCGACGACCGCCGCCACGAACACGAATCCGAGCGCGCAGCCAACGATCGCGGTCGCGAAGAGGGCTCCCATCTGGAACTGGGAGCTGTAGATGATGGTAAGGAAGCCGAGGCCTCCCTGCCCTCCCGCGGAGTTGCCCGCGATGTAGTCCCCGACGATGGCACCGATCGGCGCCAGGGTCGCCCCGATCCTGAGGCCCGTGAAGAAGTACGGCAGCGCGGAGGGCACGCGAAGCAGCCAGATCTCCTGCCACTTGCTCGCCTTGCACATGCGGAAGTAGTCCACGAGGTTGCGGTCGGTCGAGATCAGCCCCTGCGTCGTGTTCACGACCATCGGGAAGAAGCAGATGAGGAACGTGATGACGGTGACGCTCCTGAAGCCCGGCCCGACCCAGAGGATCAGGATCGGGGCAATCACGATGACCGGCGTCATCTGCAGGATCATGAGGTAGGGATAGAGGCTCGCCCTCACGAGCGGGGACAGGGAGAGGATGAGCGCGATGATGAAGCTGAGCGTGACCGATATGCCGAAGCCGGCCAGGGCGCCTCCGCCCGTCGTGAGCGCCCCGCCCCACAGGGCCGGGCCCTTGTCGACGAAGGCGCGGGCCACCTCGCTTGGCGACGGAAGCAGGAACCTGTGGTCGGCGCTAAGGCCCATGCAGATGCAGTACCAGACGAAGATCATGCCGACGCCGGTCAGGGCGGGCAGGAGCTTCTTGAGGAAGCCGGGCACGCGCCTCATTTCTTCAGCCTTTCCACGGAGCGCAGGATCTTGGACACCTCGGCGACGAGCTTCTGGTACTCCGGCGACTGGCGCGTCTCCTCGGTCCTCGGATAGGGAAAATCCACGCGGACCTCGCTGTGGATGCGGCCGGGGTTGGCCGACATGACGATGATGCGGTTGGAGAGGAACACCGCCTCCGCGACCGAGTGCGTGACGAAGAACGCCGTCCAGGCGAGCTGCTGGCGGATCGCTAGGAGCTCCTCGTTGAGGTGGTCGCGGGTCATCTCGTCCAGGGCGCCGAAAGGCTCGTCGAGGAGGAGAATCTTCGGCGAGACGCTGAGGGCGCGCGCGATCGAGACGCGCATCTTCTGCCCTCCGGAGAGCTGGCGCGGGTAGTAGTCCTTGCGGTCGGAGAGGCCGACCAGCGAGAGGCACCTGGCGGCGACCTCGGCCCGGCCCGCGGCGGCGGTGCCGTGGAGCTTCATCGGCAGCTCGACGTTCTTCTCGACCGTGTGCCACGGCAGGAGAGTCGGCTCCTGGAAGACGAAGGAGAGCTTCTCGACCGCGCCCTTCGGCGAGGCGCCGTCGACGACGATCTTTCCCGCCGAGTTCGGGTTCAGGCCGGAGATGAGTTTGAGCACCGTCGACTTGCCGCAGCCGCTGGGGCCGATCAGCGAGATGAAGTCCCCCCGCTCGGCCTTGAAGCTCACGTTGTCGAGGATCAGCGGTCCGTCGCCGTAGCGCTTGTCGACGCCGGCGAACTCCACGATCGGCTGTATCTCGCTCGTCATGCCGCGAAGGGGTTCACCGGGTAGGTCTTCATCTTGCCCGGGTTGAGCAGCGAGGCGGGATCCATCTGTGCCTTGAACGCGCGCTTGTCGGCGATGTTCGGGTGGCGGCCGCCCTCCTCGAGGTAGAACGTGTGCGGGTTGGCGATGAAGACGCCGATCTCCTCGCAGCACTTCAGAATCTCGTTCAGGCGCTCCTCGGACTTGAAGAAGACGAGCGGGATGCCCCCGGTCACGATGGCGTCCGGGTTCATGAAGACAGCGTTGCCGCGCATCATCTTCGCGTTGCCCGCGGTCCACTCCAGGTGGAACAGGATCTCGCCCGGGAAGCGGCGCCTGAGCTCAGCGAACTGCTCCCTGAAGTTGCTGCCGAAGCCCGACTGGAGGTACGTGATCGTCGGGTCCGCCTTGATGGCCCAGAGCGTCGTGTGGTTCCAGGTGTAGTCGGTGAGGAGCGGCGGCTTCGGCGGGTCGCCGAGCGGCCTGCGGAAGACGCAGTCGATCCCGGCCGCGGCCGCGCTCGCCACGACCTCGTCGGACTGCGCGCGGTCGACCAGGAGAAAGGAGATCGAGTCGCCCGTCTTCAGGAACTTGGCGAGCGGCTTGAAGTACGACGGGATCGGCCACTCGAACTGGGTCACGAGGCGCTTGCGCCACTCGCCCTTCCTCGCCGCAGCGTCCGTCCAGTCCAGGAGCTTGTCCCAGTCCGCGGCGCTCAGGATCAGCTGGTCGTAGTCGACCTTTTCGGCGAGGCGCATCTCGACCTCGACCAGGAGTCCCGTGGTGCCGTAGGTGTGGAGCGCCTTCAGGTTCTCGGCCTCCTCGAGGCGGACCAGCTTTGGGGTCTCCTCGCAGGTCATGATGGTCAGGGACCTCACGTTGCCCGGCGCATTGATGCCGCCCCACGTGATGGACCCGATGCCGCCGGACCCGCCGCAGAAGAATCCGCCGATCGTGCACTTGACCCATGTGGAGGGCATGCAGCGAAGCTCCCAGCCCTTCTTGCGGGCCTCGCCCTCGATGACGCCCAGGCGGGCGCCGGCCTCGGCGCGGACGACGCCGTCATCGATCGAGATGATTTTGTCCATCCGCGAGAAATCGATCACGATGCCCCGGTAGAGCGGGACGCACTGGCCGTAGTTGCCCGTGCCGGCGCCGCGCGCGACCACGGGGACCTTGGCGCGCCAGCAGGCGGAGACGACGGACGCCAGCTCCTCGCGGTTCGCCGGGCGCACGGCGGCGTCCGCGCTCTTGTCCTCCAGCTGGCGCTTCAGGACCGGCGAATACCAGTAATAGTCCTTTGAGAGGGTCTCAAGGGTGTCGCCGGCGTCGATCACGTTGGCGTCGCCAACGAGCGCCTTCAGCTCGGCCTTGAGTTCATCGATTCGGGAAACCATGGGCACAAGGAGCAGGAAGGTTGCCATCGGGCCGGCAGGCAAGCCGGGTTTTCTTTAACGCAACTCATCTTGCCCGGCATGCACCGTGGCACATGCTTTGCTGGCTCCACTCATCCCCATCACGGCATGCTTATCCTAAAGAGGGCCCGAGTACCCGCCGCCGTCCTTGCGCCCTCGCTGTGCACGCCGGCGCCCGACGCGCTGGAGCCCACGGTCCTCTGCGACATCCATATAGATGGGGCATCGGTGGCTTCCATCGAGCGCTCCCCGCCAATTGCGAGCTTTCCCGCCGGCGCGGTGGATCTGGACGGCGCCCTTGTCTTCCCGGGCTTCGTGGACGCCCACGTGCACCTGGACAAGACCCACACCTGGGTCAGGGCCCCGAACAGGAGCGGCAGCTTCGGGGAAGCACTGGAGGTGCTGGCAAGGGACAAGGACAACTGGACCCGCGCGGATCTCCTGCGTCGGGCGGGATTCGCGCTCCACTGCGCGTGGGAGCACGGGACAAGACTCATCCGCACCCACGTTGACACCTGGCTTCCCTGGGGTGAGGTGAACCACGCCGCGATGCAGGAATTGCGCGAGACGTGGCGCGGCCGGATTTCGCTCCAGACCGTGCCCCTGACCGGCGTCTCCAACTACGCAGGGAGCGGCGCCGACGCGGTGGCGGACATGGCGCTCAAGTACGGGGCCAGCGCCCTCGGCGGATGGTCGCCGATGTCGGCCGAGCTGCCGGCGCAGGTCGACCGCCTCCTCGCGGTCGCGAGGGACCGCGGGGTCGGTGTCGACCTCCATGTGGACGAGAACAACAACCCCGCCGAGGAGGTGCTGCGCACCGTTGCCGAGTCCGTCATCCGAAGCGACTTCAGGCTGCCGGTCGTCTGCGGCCACTGCTGCAGCCTGACGGTCCAGGAGCCCGCGCGCCAGGCCTCGACGCTCCAGCTGGTGCGGGAGGCGGGAATCCGCGTCATCTCGCTTCCGCTGTGCAACCTCTACCTACAGGACCGAATGAAGCCAGGGCCCATGAGGACGCCGCGCTGGCGGGGCCTGACGCTGATCCACGAGCTGATGGACCTCGGCGTCCCCGTCGCCTGCGCGAGCGACAACGTGCGGGACGCCTTCTACGCCTTCGGCGACTACGACGCGGCAGAGGTATATATAGAGAGCGTGCGCCTCGCACATCTGGACAACCGCCTGGCAGAGTCAGCGGCCGTCGTCACGAAGACGGCGGCCGACATCATCGGGCGCCCGGACATGGGCCGCATCGCCGCGGGCCTGCCGGCTCATCTGGTCGTCTTCGCGGCCCGCTCGTTCAGCGAGCTCCTGAGCCGTCCCGGGGCCGCGCGTCGCCTCGTGGACGGCGAGAGCATCCGAAACTCGAGGCCGCCGGGCTACGAGGAACTCGACTAGGCCCGCGGCACACCGACATTTTCCAACCATGCAACTCCGGCTCTCCAAGGTCATCCTCACATCCCTGTCGTTCTTCTACCTGCTGGTCGTCGTCTTCAACAACCTCACCGATCCCAACTCGAACTACCAGTTCGTGCGGCACGTGCTGAGCATGGACACCACGTTCCCGGGCAACGCGCTGATGTACCGCTCCATCTCGACACCGATCGCCCACAAGGTCTTCTACGCGATGATCATCGCCTGGGAGGGCCTATGCTGCGCCGTAATCGGCGCGGGGGCGCTTAGGCTCTGGAAGGCGCGCAAGGCGTCGGCCGCGGACTGGAAAAAGGCCAAGGGCGTCGCGACCCTCGGGCTCACCGGCGGCCTCGTTCTCTGGTTCTTCGGTTTCGCGACCGTGGGCGGGGAGTGGTTCCTCATGTGGCAGTCGAGGATTTGGAACGGCAAGGAGACGGCCTTCTTCATGTTCACGTACATGTGCCTCTCGCTCATCTTCCTGAACCAGGCGGACGACTAGTCCTGCATCTGTCCCAAGACCCAGTCGATGACGGGGCTCCTCGGGTTGTTCACGACAATCTGCAGCCCGCAGGTGAGTCCCGAGGGGAGCTCGACCGGGATGGATAGGGCGGGAAGCGCGCCGAGGCTCACGGGAGCGGTGAGCCCAAGGAGGCGAAGGCGGCTCGCGTGCGTGCAGTCGGCCTTCAGCAGCGCCGGAAACGGGACCGAGGGCATGACAAGGAAGTCGTAGGCCAGGAAGAACTTCGTCCAGGCGTGTCTCAGGGATTCGTAGCTCGGCTCGACGGCCGCGACCTGCGCCGGTGAGACGCCCTTTGCGCGATCAAGCCTGTCCTGGAGCAGCGGTCCGTACCTCGCCCGGTACTTCTCGGCCCACTTGCGGTGGATCTTCCACGATTCCACGCCCGCAATAACGCCGTAGATCTCGGCCGCCGATGCGAACTTGTCCCGGAGCTCGTCGGACGTGGTCTTGTCGGCCTCGGGAGCGAACCTGAGCGCGGCCTCGCGGCAGGCCGAGGCGACCTCTGGGTCCAGTTCGGGCATCTCTATATAGCATCCCCTGGGATTTCCTGCCTTTGACCTGGGTCCGGCCAAGGCCGCCATGACCGTCCTCATGTCGGTCGCCGTCCTCGTGAACCAGCCCGCCGTGTCGAAGCTTGGGGCCAGGGCCACGGCGTCCCGGATCAGGTCGTCGCCCGGGGTCCCGCGGAATCCGTAGACCCCGCAGAAAGCCGACGGCACGCGGATCGAGCCACCCGTGTCGGTGCCGATCGCGAAAGGAACAATGTTGGCGGCGACCGCAGCGGCCGAGCCGCTGCTTGAGCCGCCCGACGTCCTGCCCGGGAAACGGGGCCGCTCGCAGTCGCCGTAGTGGGCGTTCTCGCCGGTAAGGCCCCAGGCGAACTCGAAGGTCTGGGACTTGCCGGCAAAGACGGCCCCGGAGGCCGCCAGCTCGCGTACGATCCGGGAGTCGGTATCGGGCGTCGGGCGCACCTCGGGCAGGAACGAGGATCCCCCGAAGGTCGCAATCCCCGCCACGTCGAACATGTCCTTCAGGAGGTAGGGCACACCGCGCAGCGGGCTGCCCGGGGGAGCCGCGGAAAAGGAGGAATCCAGCGCTTCCTCGGTCGGTAAAAAGGCGATGATCGCCCTGGCCTGCTCGGGCGACACGAACACCTCGGCCCTCCGCCGGATCTCCCGTGCGGCGGCCTTGGGAGTGAGCTGCTGCCAATCGCCAAAGGTCACGGCATGGATGTCAGTCCTTTTGTCGCAAACCGCAACCAGCGCGTGAATTAGGGAGGAAGCGGTCGGAAATAGTATTCCATATCTGTCTTCCAATAAATGATTTCTGTCATTTGGATATTTTGGGCGTGCACCGTTCAGATGAATACCGTTCAGTTGAACGGTATCGGCTGGTTAGGGCCTCTCACCCCGGGAGGCCGCCGGCCAAAAACGAACCGAAAACATGCATACCATCGCGTACCAGGGAGCCCGTAGCAGCTCGTCCTTTTTAGACTTGTCCGAT